>CAYMJG010000019.1:0-35619 GCA_964390855.1 uncultured Eubacteriales bacterium
CCGACATGGTGGTCCGCTACATGGGCGGGAACAACGCCGGCCACACGGTTGTGGTAGACGACCGTGAATATAAAATGCATTTGATTCCCTCGGGGATACTCTACCCGGACAAGATGTGCATTATCGGCAGCGGCGTAGTGATCGACCCGGCAGTCCTGCTGGGAGAGCTGGGCTCTCTGGAAAAGCGGGGCATCAGCGCCGCCAACCTGCGGATCAGCCAGCGTGCCCATGTGATTTTCCCTTACCACCAAAAGCTTGACCAGGCGGAGGAAGAGCGCAAGGGCAACAACAAGATCGGCACCACCTGCCGCGGTATCGGCCCGGCCTATACTGATAAGTCGGCGCGGTCCGGGATCAGGATCATTGACTTGCTGGACAGGGAAGAATTTCCCGGGCTGCTCAAAGCAAACGTGGAGAGCAAAAACCGGATATTTACAGAGGTTTACGACGGCGCGCCGCTGGATTATCAAGAAATGCTGGAGAATTTTAGTGGTTATGCCGAAGCCTTGAGAAAATATGTGTGTGACACTTCTTTATTGGTCAATGACGCCGTACAGCTGGGGAAAAACATTGTTTTTGAAGGCGCCCAGGGGACCCTCCTGGACCTGGATCACGGGACCTACCCCTTTGTTACTTCCTCTCACCCGACGGCAGCCGCCGCTTGTCTCGGCGCCGGCATCGGGCCGACCCGCATCGACCGGGTGATCGGTGTGGCCAAGGCCTACACCACCCGGGTAGGAGAAGGCCCGTTCCCCACTGAACTAAACGACGACACCGGCGCTTTTATCCGCCGGCAAGGCGGGGAGTACGGCACAACCACCGGGCGCCCGCGGCGTTGCGGTTGGTTTGACGGGGTAGTCGCCCGCTACGCGGTGCGGATTAACGGTTTGGGCTACCTGGCTATAACCAAGCTGGATGTTTTAAGCGGTCTGGAACAGATCAGAATCTGCACCGGCTACAATTACCGGGGAGAAATTATCACTGAATTTCCGGCCAGCCTTAAGGTCCTGAAGGAGTGTGTGCCTATTTACGAGGAGTTTCCCGGTTGGCCCGAGGATATTACCGGAGCAAGAAAGCTTGCCGACCTGCCGGCCCAGGCCAGACGTTACCTGGACCGGATTAGCGAAATCAGCGGCGCCCCCATTGCCCTGATCGGCGTGGGCAGCAGGCGGGCCCAGACCATACTGACGACTGCTCTTTATTAATCACCGCCGCCGGCAAAATGGGCCTAATAATCCCGATGGCGGGACGGGCTTTTAATTAGTAGTTGACTGCAGGCTGGGGTTATAGTAATATATCTAACTGTAGGGTTTTTGGGGGCCATTAGCTCAGTCGGTAGAGCACCTGACTTTTAATCAGGGTGTCCCGCGTTCGAGTCGCGGATGGCTCACCAGTTAGTCATAAAAAATACGGGCGGCGGGAGCTGTCCGTATTTTGCTGTGGCGGCAATGGACACAATGGATGACCGGCGCTTGATTTTTAAAAACAAAAAAGCTATAATATTGTAGCCGGGCGGGTGTAGCTCAACGGTAGAGCATCAGCTTCCCAAGCTGAGGGTTGCGAGTTCGATCCTCGTCACCCGCTCCATTAGGATCAAGGCAAAGACACTGCAAATATAAGCAGTGTCTTTGCCTTTTTTAAACCGGGGACAATGAATCCCATGGTTCGACATTATCTCTGAAGGAATTGCCGGGGTTTATGAAAAAGAGATTCCCTTGACATTTTATTTACAGCAAAGGGGCTGAAATCTTGTCAGAACCAATTTTGAAAAATATTATGGGGGAGATTATTGGGGATGACCGGGACAGGGCGAAAAGGATACCCGGCACCACGCCTGCGGGCATGTCCATCACTGCCGGCGCCTCATGCAAGGGGGTTGATTATCACTCCGGGGCGGCCGAATTCCTGCTGGACATACTGGCGCGCCAGGCGGCCGATTTGATCGAATACGAGCAGGCCGGGGAAGAAAAAAAACTGCAAAAAAAGATACTGGGCGGGATCAACCGTATTCTGCAACAGGCCCTGATCTGTGAAACAGAGGGGGAACTGGGGAAGGCATGCCTGGAAGTGGCCCGGGGACTGACCGCTAGTGCCGATGGGTTTATCGGGGCAATGACCCCCAATGGCTGTTTAGAGGTGATCGCCATCAGCGATCCCCTTTGGGACGCCTGCCCCATGACCGGGCGCGGCGGCAACCTGCATCAGGTTTTGCAGCAGCCACACTGCATTTGCGGGCGGGTGCTGCTTGACGGGAAACCCGTGCATATTAATGACCCTGCCGCCGCGCCGGACGGCGGGGCGTTGACGGAAGGACATCCTTCCCCGGATTCTTTCCTTGGTGTTCCCTTAAAGCAAGACGGTGAAATCAGCGGCATAATTGTACTGGCAAACAAAAAAGGCGGCTACAGCCCGCTGGATGTGGAAACCGTAGAAGCTTTAACCCCGGCTATAAACCAGGCCATGCTCCGCATAACATCCAACCGCATGCTCCGGCAAAGCGAGGAGCGCTTCCGCGTTTTTGTCACGGCCTGTTCGGACGTGGTCTACCGGATGAGCCCCGACTGGAGTAAAATGTACTATCTCCGGGACCGGGATTCCGTTCCGGACACCTGCCGCCCGGACAATACCTGGCTTGATAAATACATCCACCCGGATGATCAGCCGCGGGTGACCGGAGTAATTAAGGAGGCCATCCGCACTAAAGGTGTTTTTGAGTTGGAACACCGGGTGCGGCGCGTGGACGGGACCCGGGGTTGGATATCCTCGCGGGCTGTGCCGATGCTGGATTCGGCTGGCGAAATCATGGAATGGTTCGGTACGGCCAAAGACGTCACGGCCCGCAGGGAAGCGCAGGAAAAGACCGTTTTCCAGGTCCATGTGCTGGAAAGCATGCACGACGCGGTATGCGCCACAGATGAGAATTATATCTTCACCTATTGGAACAAGGTAGCGGAAGAGATGTTCGGCTGGACGGCCCGGGAAGCCATCGGACGGTGTTCCACAGAAATATTTGGAGTGGTTGCTCCGGCCTCTGCCCGGAAAGGCCCAATTAAAGGGGGGCCTTTTGACGGCTGTACTTCAGGCGAGGTCATATATCAGCGCAAAGATGGCCGGGATATTTATGTCGATGAGCATGCCAGGCAGATCAGGGGCCCGGGCGGGGAATGCAAAGGATATGTAGCCTCTTTAAGGGATATCACCGTGCGCAAGCAGATGGAGGCGGCGCTGCGGGAGAGCGAGGAACGGTACCGCACAATTTTCGAGACCGCCGCAGAAGGCATTGTCTACAGCAAATATGATGGCCCTTGCCTTTACTGCAACCAGCAGTTTGCCGATATGCTCGGCTATGCGCTAGATGAGATCCCCGGCAAGTGGCTGACAGACTTGAGTTTCACCGGTGATCAGCCTTATGTCCGGCGGATCCGCCGCGCCCTAAAAAAAGGCGAAATGCTGCATGGCGAATTCCGGTTCCGCCGCAAGGACGGCTCCGAGCTCTGGACAATGTTCAACGGTGCGCCTGTCTTTAGCCCCACCGGTGAACATATCGCCAATTTCGCCATGCATACCGACATTACCAGGCGCAAGCGGGCTGAGGCGAAACTAAGAAAAACATTGGATCGCCTGGAGGAAAAGGTGACGGAAAGAACCAGGCAACTTTCTCAGGAAAGGCAAAGGCTGTTTGATATACTGGAGACACTGCCGGTGAACATATGCCTTATGACCGCCGATTACAGGATCCCTTTTGCCAACCGGACTTTTCGTGAGACATTTGGCGAACCTGATAATCGTTACTGTTATGACTTTGTTTTTGGACTTAGTGAGCCTTGCGGGTTTTGCCAATCAAACCGGTTGCTGGAGATCGGCAAACCCCATCATTGGGAGACGGAAATACCCGGCGGCCGCATTATTGACGTTTATGATTTTCCGTTTACCGATACGGATGGATCGCGTTTAATCCTGGAGATGTCCTTCGATGTTACGGAGCGTGAGAATACGATTAAGGCCCTGCGCCAGTCCGAGGAACGTTTTGCCAAAATATTTTACAACAGCCCCGTGCTACTGGGCATTCTACGCGTGAAAGATAACAGCTTTATCGATGTCAATCAAAAATTCATCGATTCTTTGGAATATTCCCGGGAGGAAGTTTTGGGCAAAACGCCCAAAGAATTAAATATTTGGGCAGAGGACGCCGAACACAGCGAATCCATATTTTGTGAATTAAAGGTAAAAGGGGAGATCGTTAATTCTGAATACAGGCTGAAGGCCCGGTCCGGAAAAATAATCAACGTGCAGCTATCAGCCGTGATGACAAACCTGAACGATGATTTATGCCTGATAGTATCAATGGTGGATGTAACCAGGGAAAAGAAATTGGAAGCGGATATGTTCCGGCTGGATCGCTTAAATTTGGTCGGTGAAATGGCCGCCGGCATCGGCCACGAGGTCAGAAACCCGATGACTACCGTCAGAGGGTTCCTGCAGCTTCTCGGGGGAAGGGAAAGGTATGCCCGGGACAAAGAATACTTTGACTTGATGATTGATGAACTGGACAGGGCCAATTCAATTATCAGTGAATTCCTCTCCCTGGCCAAAAACAGGGCCGTAAATATTGAGATAAAGAACCTGAATAAAATCCTCAATTCCATACTGCCGCTGATCCAGTCGGACGGCCTGGTGACAGACAAGTATGTGGAGTTGAAAACCGGGGACATCTCCGACCTGCTGTTGGACGAAAAGGAAATGCGCCAGCTGGTCATAAACCTGGTGCGCAACGGCCTGCAGGCCATGCGGCCCGGCAAGACGCTGACGATAGAAACCTACATGGAAGAAAACAGCGTAGTCTTGGCGGTAAAGGACCAGGGGTCGGGCATACCTGCGGAAATCATTGAAAAAATCGGCGCCCCCTTCTTCACCACCAAAGACACCGGCACCGGCCTGGGCCTGGCCGTCTGCTACAGCATCGCCGCCAAGCACAATGCGACAATCGGCTTTGAGACCTGTCCCAGCGGCACTACCTTCTTTGTTAGGTTTGATCCCATGAAAAGTATTCGCGAAAGTTCCGGCAGGAGACAGGGAAAGGCTAATCCAGAATAAAAAGTTCTTCGATCGTAGTGCCCCATAATTTTGCCAGAAAATAATGTAACTGTCCAATAGATAATTAAATGTCATTAAGGAATTTTTTAATATTTTTATTCGGGGGGCCCATGATTAGTAACAGATTATGCAGTTATGATACAAAAAATCGTCTATCCGGGAAAAATCCCCTTCAAGGTAATAGGCCGATAACCGCTTGTTAAATTCAAGCAAATCTGTTTCTTTAACAGTAAAAATACCTCTTCCAGCAGAAATAAGGATCTTATTGGCAATGAGCGCGCTGTTTCTTTTGTTGCCGTCCCAAAACAATTGGCTGCGGGTAGCCCAGAGGAAAAAATAGATAGCCTGTGATGTGGCGGTGGAAAGGCTCAAAATTTCACCTAGTTGATTTTCCGCGTCCTCTTTAACGGGTATGGGCGGAACATATGATGTGCCGGAAATACCAACCCTGCCGGTCCTTAACTCACCCCATTCCAGGGCCTCGTTTCTGGCAACCTCCCCATGTATTTTGCATACGTAATCCAAAGTTAATGGTTTTTCTATGGTCTTAAGCAAAAGTCGCCAGGCGTTTCTGAGATTCAAGATGCACTCAATGTCATCAATGCTTACTCCGGGGACATTAACTCCGTTCAGGATGGTTTCAGTTTCGGGAAAGGTTACGTTGCAGCCTTCCAGCTTGGCGCTGTTGTAAATGTTCTCAATAATGATTTTCTTCGCATGAAACACATTTTTTTTGATAGATAGGCTGCATTTATCAACGTATTCCTTATACACCCTGATCGCTCCCTTCTACACGTCTAGCAAAAGGCCTATGACTAATATTACCAAAACAACATGGTTTTTGTCTATGGGCTGTGCGAAAGAGCGATATATTAGTAGTGGCAACCGCCTATAAGACATCTCAGGCAAACATTCCGGTATAATTCACCTATGTGGTAATATATGGGGTGGTGGGGATTTGGTATGGTCCCAGTGAAGATTGGGCAGGATTATTGATTAATTTGTGAAACATGGTCACCGGGACGTTTATTTCTGGTAGAATAGTGTTATTGTATTATAAAGATCCTGTATAACTATAGTGAAAGGGAGCTGGAGAATGGCTGCCGACGGTTATAACACACCAGCAAATTTTATTCAGAACATCATCAACGAAGATTTTGACACAAACAAGCACGGCGGCCGGGTGCATACCCGTTTTCCGCCCGAGCCCAACGGTTACCTGCATATCGGGCACGCCAAATCGATCTGCCTGAATTTCGGCATTGCCGCCAAAAATGGCGGGTTGTGCAACCTGCGCTTTGATGATACCAACCCGGTCAAAGAGGAAATCGAGTACATCGAGTCAATTAAGGCTGACGTTAAATGGCTCGGTTTTGACTGGGGCGACAGGATGTTCTATGCCTCTGATTATTTTGAGCAACTGTACGAATACGCCGTCCGCCTGATCGAAAAAGGAAAGGCTTATGTCTGCGACCTGAGCGCGGAAGAGATCAGGGAATACCGCGGCACCCTGACCAGTCCCGGGCGGGAAAGCCCGTTTAGGGGACGCTCGGTGGAGGAGAACCTGGATCTGTTCCGACGCATGGGAGAGGGTGAATTCGCGGAAGGAAGCCGGGTGCTGCGGGCCAAAATCGACATGGCCTCGCCCAACTTGAATATGCGCGACCCGGTTATCTACCGGATCATGCAGGCGCAGCACCACCGGACGGGCGCCGGGTGGCGCGTCTACCCGATGTATGACTACGCCCACCCTGTTTCCGATTCCATTGAAGGAATAACCCACTCCATCTGCACCCTGGAATTTGAGGACCACAGGCCGCTTTACGATTGGACATTGGAGGCGCTGGGCATATTTCACCCGCAGCAGATCGAGTTTGCCCGGTTAAATCTGACCTATACAGTAATGAGCAAGCGCAAGCTCCGGCAACTGGTTGAGGAAGGATACGTCAGCGGCTGGGACGACCCGCGCATGCCCACCATTTCCGGCCTGCGCCGGCGCGGCTACACTGCGCAGTCCATCCGGAACTTTTGTGAGGAAATTGGGGTGGCCAAGTCCAACAGCATTGTTGATATCTCGATGCTCGAACACAGCATCAGGCAGGATTTGAACTTCCGCGCGCCTCGCGTTATGGTTGTGTTGCGGCCGCTCAAGCTGATTATCGACAATTACCCGGAGGATCAGGTGGAAGAGCTGCCCGCTGAAAACAACCCGGAAAACCCGGCTATGGGGATGCGGCAGGTGCCCTTTTCCCGGGAGATTTACATTGAACAGGACGACTTTAAGGAAAATCCGCCAAAAAAATTTTTCCGGCTGGCCCCCGGCAGTGAGGTCAGGCTGAAACACGCATACATCATCAAATGCGAACGGGTGGTCAAAGATCAGCGAACGGGTGAGATAACTGAGCTGCACTGCACATACGACCCGTCGACACGCAGCGGCTCGGGCAACGAGCGCAAGGTCAAGGGTACGCTGCACTGGGTTTCGGCGCGCCACGCCGTCTCCGTACAGGTGCGCCTGTACAGCAACCTGTTTACCAAAGAGAACCCGGACGAAGAGGATGACTTCAAGGCCTGTATAAACCCTGATTCCTGCGAGACGCTAACCTCCTGCCTGGCGGAACCGGGACTGGCGGGAGCGGCGCCGGGCGATCGCTATCAGTTTTTAAGGCACGGTTATTTTTGTGCGGACCTGATTGATACAACAGCGCAGGCCCTTGTGTTCAACCGTGTCGTATCCTTAAGGGACACGTGGGCGAAAATCATGAAAGCGGAGCAAAAACAAAAATAAGGAAAAAGGAACTGGGATAATGCTGTCATCCGACATCCGGCGACTGACCTCTGAAATCGCGGCTTCAGCCCCGCGCCCTTTGGCGGGCTTAAGCCCGCCCTACAGCCCAAAATAAGCCTCCGTTCCCACAGACAATGACAGCGGAACGGGGACACACCTCTCTTGCGGGTATTCCTTTGGGGTCGGAGGAATGTCCCCGATTGGAATGGGCCGAGGTATGTCTCCGATGGTATGGACAGGATGTGTTGAGATGGCGGCTGTTTGGGTTGGTGCCTGGTTATGAAAGCAAACTACTCTTCGGAAATTTGTTGTGGGCATTGTGGGAGGAAAGGGCTGTCGCGGGTACTGTGCGAGTGCAGCGAGAGGGACGTTGAAATCTTGACCAGTCCCTGCGGCTACCTGGTTAAAGAAGACAAAAGACCCTGGGGGGTCGCCCATATTGTATCAAGGTGCATGCATTGTGAAAACGTGACCTTGACCAAAATAGAATGGCACGATAATTTTAACGCGGAAGAGTATTCCTATACCGTCCTTTATCCGGAAGTGAAGCCGGATAAATAAAAAATTTTAGAGGGCATCGCTTGCCGGCCGTGTTATTGCTGAGACGCCCTCTGCCGGCAGCCGAATAGTTCCTCGTAGGTAGACATGTTTCTAACAATTATTTTGCGGGTTTCCCGGCAGCTTAGCTCTGTAACATTTTCTATTTTCCAGCTCCCCCCGTTGGAAAACCCGGAGATGATGTAATTATAATAAAATTTTATGCGCCCATAAAATTTTAAAAGACCCACACGCTACACCCCTGTAATATCCTAACATTAATTGTACTATAAAACAATATATATTGTAGAAATATATCGTTTTTTATACCAGGTATTGTGGCGGGAAAATACCAATGGATTGCGGCATGGTCTTAGGCCGAGCGGCGTAAAGATGCGTGTTCGTACCGGAAGGATTTTGAAACCGTAATTTTTTCAGGAGAAATTTTGCGCATTCATCCAGTTGCACGGTTACTTGCGATCATTTATAATGACGGAGAAAGCGAGGTGGTAAACCTTGGGCAAACACATAAAAACAATCAGCAAAGTCAACCTGGCATTGACTATTAAGGATCGCGGTTGTGGGGAATGTCAGTCTTCCTGCCAGTCAGCCTGCAAAACCTCATGCACAGTGGGCAACCAGGCCTGTGCAAAAGAAAATAAATAGAAAAACACCTTGCCCTTTCCCGGGCGAGGTGTTTTTTTGCCGATAACTGCCTGGTAATAAATGGGCCTAAAATGACCAGGCATATGAAGCAAGGAATTTTGATTATGCCGGGTTGGGACTGTTTTGCTGCGATTTACTGCTGCAGCTGCCTGTTTACCGGTTATTTTTTGCCGTGTTATAATGTATCATCCTTTTCCCACATATAAGGTTCTTTGATAATAATACTCTGTTTGATTCTGCTGAACCAGTTGCTCAATAAGTAACCAAAGATAACATGGAGGGAGTTGAAGTTTTTGCCGCTCAAGCAAGAAGGACGGCGGCGCCTTCCGGGGCTGGAGAATTTGGGCTTTGTGCTGGCGTATCCGCTCATTGCTCAAAAATGGTTTATGAAACAAACCATACCGCGCCGGATTGTGATTGGGGTCGTGTTATATCTGACAGTTACACTGTCGTTGTATGCCATTTTTGCTGGAAACGCATGCGCGTTGAAAGCAAATGGAAAGGTCATAGCCATTGCCGCTGATGAAGCCACAGCCAAAAAAGCCCTGGTCGAACTGGTGGACGCCAGGTCCACCGAGGCCGGCAGCACTGTAAGCTATTTGGAGAAAATTACATACAAAAGCATCAGGCTTAAAAATGATACTGAAAAAATTTTGGGTTTTGAGGAACTAAAGGTAAAGATTGGCGATGCTCTCACGTTTAGTATGCGGGGCGCCGCTATCCTGGTTAACGGGGAAGAGAAGGTTTTGCTGAAAAACAGGCAGGAGGCGGAGACCCTGTTGGGCTGGCTGAAGTCGGTTTATCCCGTTGAACCTGCGGATCAATTGGCATTTAAAGAAAACGTGGCAATAAACGAAACCCCCCTGGACATTGACCGGGCCATGGATTTTGAGGCTGCTAAAAAAATGGTTTTACTGGGGACGAACAAGATTGTGCAGTATACGGTTAAAGACGGAGACAACCTCTGGGATATCTCACGTGCCGTAAATATCGACCTGGATCAAATTATATTTACCAACCCGGGCATGGATCCGGAAAATTTAAGCGTCGACCAGGTGCTGAACCTGAGCCGGGAAGCGCCTTTAATTACCGTTGTAGCAACCAGGGAAGTTACAGTGGATGAAAAAATTCCATATCCAATCGATGTCAAATATGACGACGGGCTGCTGCTGGGTGAGAAGGTTATTGTCTGTGCGGGCGTGCCTGGTGATCGGACGGTAAAATACAGGATTACCCGCGAAAACGGCCTGGAAACAGGCAGGGAGGTACTTAGCGAGGTTGTAAACAGTGAGCCCAGGACAGAAGAAGTGATTAAAGGAGCAATCACCATGGTGGCTTCCAGGGGCAGCTCGGTAAGACTGGCCTGGCCTTGCGACGGCGGAGTGGTGTCTTCCTTTGGTATGCGCTGGGGCCGGATGCACGAAGGGATAGACCTGGGCGCTTCTTACGGCAGCGCTGTGGCTGCTGTTGCCGGCGGAACGGTTATCGATGCGGGCTGGAACGGGGGATACGGCATGCAAGTGGAAATATCCCATGGCGGCGGCCTGGTAACCAGGTACGCGCACCTTTCTAAAATATATGTGGATGTGGGGGATGCTGTTGACCGGGGAGAGACTATCGGCCTGGTCGGATCAACCGGCAACTCTACAGGCCCGCACCTGCACCTGGAGACCATCGTGGGGGGCGTGCCGCGCGACCCGCTGGACTTCCTGCCCTAATTAGATAAAACTGCCCGGGACGAAAAATGCCGGGCATAATTTTTGCCTTTAACCGGGGATTGCCAACTGTTCTAACAGTGCTATAATAGGTCTGGGGTGGTGAGGAAATGTTTTTTAAAAAATCAAAGAGCCGGTTCAGGAAGGCTGTTTTTATAACAATTACAGCTTTAATTGCCATCGGTATGGTGATCCCTCTGGCGGGTTTATTCCAGAAGCTGCCTGCCGGCGGGGGGCTGGGGGAGTCCCCGGCAACCCAAATGACGCCGCAGGAAAGGCTGGCCGGGCTGGAAGCCGAGGCGGTTAAGACGCCCCAAAACATAGCGGTTTTGATGGAACTGGCGGATGCTTATATATATTCGGGCAAGCCCGATCAAGCTTTAAAAACCTATGAACAGGTGTTGCAGGTTGATCCCGGATACTCCGACGCCCGCTACATGATCGCCTACGTTAATTATAGTATGAACGAAAATGATCAGGCGATAACCAGTCTTCAGGAGTTAATTGAAAAGGATCCGCAATATGCGGGGGCGCACCTTCTATATGGTTATGTCCTGGGACATGACATGAAGGATTATGCCGGGGGCGTGCAGGAACTGGAAAGGTTCGTCGCCCTGGCCGGGGAAGGCCCGGACGTGGAGAAAGCAAAATTAATCATTGCCGAGTGGAGTGCGGAACAGCCCGGGGAATAAATTGTTTCAAATATTTCCGCTGGAAAGGTCCCGGCGCCGGCCTTATAATTATACTGGTCAACTAATTAAACTAGATCAGTAAGGGGGCTGGCTATGAAACCGGTGACAACTAAAAACGCAATATCAGGCGCAGCGGACACTGCCAGCCGTGGCAGTATTTTATTAAAGGCCGTGAAAATTCTAACGGCCGCTTTTGTTTTAATCAGCGCATTTTCCTGGAAGATCCCGGTGGCGGCCAGGACCTGCGGCTACTGGGCAGTTAGGGAAATTTTCAAGGCCTACACCGTTGCCGGCGCCTGGGATATGGAAAAATTGACATCGGAGCACTTCTATGTTAAGTTCAGGCCCGGTGATCGTGCCGATGCGGCGCTGGTTTTGGAGACGGCGGAGTATTTTTATCGCCCGGTGACGGAGGATTTCGGCTATACCCCGCACGCCCGGACGCCGATAATTCTATACTCCTCCAGGGAGGAACTGAACAAGAGCTTTGGTTGGGAAGCTAAGGAAAGCGCCATTGGAGTGTATTATGCCGGGGTGATCAGGGCGCTGGCGCCCCAGTCCTGGATATATGAAAATGATCCGGACAGTGTCAGGGAGACATTTATCGCCGCCGGGCCAATGGCTCATGAGTTTACCCACCTGATGATCGATTACCTGACCGGTGGGAACTATCCCCGCTGGTTTACTGAAGGGATGGCCCAGTATGAGGAATATAAACTAACTGGTTTTACATTCGGTGATCCGGCGGGCGCCAACCGCAACCTGTACACCATGCGGGATATCGCGGGTGATTTTGACGGCCTTGCCGACCAGTCCCTGGCATACAGGAAGGCCTTTGCTGCTGTGAGTTATATTGCCGACATGTACGGTGAAAAAACATTGCATGAATTAATAGACTCACTGGGTGCGGGGATGGAATTGGAAAGCGCCATGCAAAAATATTTAAAACTGGATTACACCGGTTTAGAAAAGTGCAGCAACTGGCATAGCGCTCCGGATCAGGCCGTTCCGGCTTGCAATATGCGATTCCGGCAAGCAGGAATAAATGCTTAAGGGACGAATAACCTAGAACAAACATTTATATGGGGATATGGCCAGGAGGAATTTATGGGCAGAATTCTAATCAAGGGAGGGATCCCCCTCCGCGGCAAGGTAAAAATTTCCGGTGCGAAAAATGCGTCCCTGGCGCTTTTATGCGCGGCCATCATGGCCAGGAATGAAATTGTACTGGAGAATGTCCCTGACATTAGCGATGTACAGGTAATGATCGAAATAATAAACAGCCTGGGGGCGGGTGTTTCCTGGGAAGGCCCGGAAACTATGCGGATTGTTCCGCCTGAAAAACTGCACGATGGGGCGCCTTTTCATCTTGTTAAAAAATTAAGGGCTTCCAACCTCCTGCTGGGACCGATGCTGGCCAGGTTCGGACAGGCGGCGGTGGCGCTGCCCGGCGGGTGCAATATCGGCACCCGGCCGATGGACCTTCATTTTAAGGGCCTGACTGGTTTGGGGGCCGACCTTTGCCTGGAGCACGGGTGCGTATGCGGCAGCGCCCGGGATCGCCTCAAGGGAGCCAGGGTTTATTTGGACTTCCCAAGCGTTGGAGCGACTGAAAATATTATGATGGCCGCCTGCCTGGCCAAAGGTCAAACACTAATCGAAAACGCGGCCAAGGAACCGGAAATCGTCGACCTGGCTAATTTCCTCAATGCCATGGGAGCCAGGGTGAGGGGCGCCGGCACGGACGTTATTAAAATTTCCGGCGTCAGTACCCTAACCGGAGGGATCCGTTTTCCCGTCATCCCGGACCGGATTGAAGCAGGCACCTTTATGGTGGCGGCAGCGGCCACCGGCGGCGACATTACCATGGAGAATATGATTCCCGCCCATGTCCAGCCGCTCAGCGCCAAACTGCGCGAGGCTAACGCTGAGATCATTGAGGGCGGGGACAGCCTGCGGGTATTTGTGAACAGGCCGCTCAGGTCAATTGACATCAAGACCATGCCCTATCCCGGATTTCCTACAGACATGCAGTCACAACTGATGGCGATGCTTGCTGTGATCCCGGGGACAAGCGTGCTGGTGGAAAACATCTTTGAAAACCGTTTCATGGTGGCGGATGAGTTAAAAAGAATGGGCGCCAGGATTAAGGTTGAAGGACGAATGGCGGTTATCGAGGGGACGGATTCCCTGGAAGGCGCTCATGTCAAGGCAACGGATCTGCGGGCCGGTGCGGCGCTGATAGTGGCCGGTCTGATTGCCTCCGGAGAGACAGTGATCGGCAATGTGGCTTACATTGACAGGGGCTACCACAACCTTGAGCAAAAGCTTAAGTCACTGGGGGCGCAAATCAGCAGAAAATGAGGACTGTCCCTTTACAGCCCTGCTGCAGGGCGGCCGGCTTCAGCCCGCCAAAGATTGTGCGGCTAAAGCCGCACCCGCAGGAAGCGCCTGCCGGTTCGGCCGGCGGATGTCGGATTAGAGTCAAGGGGACAATTTATGTATCACATTTCTATCCTGGCGGTGGGGCGGCTAAAGGAAAAATACCTTTCCCTCGGCGCCGCCGAATATCTGAAGCGTCTGACGCCCTATGCCCGGGTTGAGGTACACGAGGTACGTGACGAGAGTTTTCCCGATAATCCCTCCCCGCTGGAGTGCTTGAAGATAAAAGAGATAGAAGGCGGGCGTCTGCTCAAACGCTTGCCGCGGGACACCTGCCTGATCGCCCTCGACAGGCGGGGCCGGATGTATAGTTCGGAGGAAATGGCCGGGGTTTTGGAGAGGTTTGCCCTGGAAGGGAAGGCGGACCTGACGTTTGTCATCGGCGGATCCCTGGGATTATCCAGAGCGGTCCTGGACAGGGCGGACATGTTGCTGTCTTTTTCAAACCTTACTTTTCCCCATCAGTTAATGCGCATTGTGTTGCTGGAACAGATATTCCGCTGGTTCAAAATTGCCCGGGGTGAACAATACCACAGGTAATAATAATTTTAATTATAGTATTGCTTTTTGCCGCTTGCCGTGCTAGTATATCAGTAAGCACCATCCTTACAAAGACAGTGGTTTAGTTGCTTGTTGAGTCTGAATGAACTTCGGGTTAATAACAAGGTTTGACCAGTCTGCGGATAGTGTTTTTTGTTTCAGTTCGAGGTTGTTGGAAGGAAAAATCAGATTGAGGACGTTTGGAGGAATTCGGTAATCCATCTCATTATTTCGGTGCTGTAGGGATGGTGGCTTTTTAGGGAGAAGGCTCGGGCCTTCTCCCTTTATTTGGGGTTTAAACGATATGTTGAATATGTCAATAAAAAATATTTATTAAAGAGCGCCCGGCCAATATAATATTCAATGATTTGTATTAAATGCGTTGACTAGATCAAGATGGGCATGGTATCTTTTTATTTAAGACTTTTCATGAAGGCGGCGGCTATGTTTTTTGGGACTGCCGCCGGCTATAGAGGAGGGTTTTTGTTATGCCGCACATTGTAGTTGGGGATCGGGAAGTGGAGCTTGACGAAGAGGGATTTATAATAGATCCGGAGGATTGGAGCGAAGAATTTGCCGGTTTGCTGGCCGCGGACGAGGGCCTGTCGGAGCTAAATGAGGACCACTGGAAGGTAATTTATTACCTGCGTGATTATTATCAGCGGTATCAAATCGCGCCCATGATCCGTAAGCTTTGCAAGGATACGGGCTGCAGTTTGAAACATATATACGAGCTATTTCCAGCGGGCCCGGCCAAGGGCGCCTGCAAATTTGCCGGTTTGCCCAAACCGGCGGGATGTGTGTAATCGAGAAAAACTAGGGGGTGACTCATTGAGTCACCCCCTAGTTTTTCTTATTCAGGAAAGTATGCTTTGTGGATAGATGGCCTGCAGGTGTAAATTTTTGATTGCCTGAGAAGAATGAAGACGCTTTTACATAAAATCGGGCGTTTCTTGAAAAAATATAAAAAACCCTTGGGGAGGCGATATCCGTTAAAAAGGAAAAGCCATTAGCAAATAAAAGGCCGGCGTTAGCCGCAGTTTGCCTGCTGGTCATGCTTGCGGCGATAATTCTTCCGGGCGGAATTAACATGCCTATCGCCGCTCCCGCCGTGTCCAGGGGGGTGGCGACGGACAGGGGCGACGCCACATTATTGGCCAGGGTAATCGAGGGAGAAGCGGCGGATGAGCCGCTGCAAGGTAAAATAGCGGTAGGCGCGGTAATTTTGAACCGGACCAAAAGCGCTGCCTTCCCCCGTACAATCAGCGGTGTAATCTTTCAGGACTACGCCTTTGAATCGATAGCAAACGGGCAGGCGTACCGTCCGCTAACTCAGGAGTGCATGCAGGCCGCCCAGATGGCCCTGAGCGGATATGATCCCACTGGCGGCGCGCTCTTTTTCTGGAATCCGAACAAACCTGTAAGCCCCTGGATCTGGTCAAGAAATATTATTACACAAATCGGCAACCATGTTTTTGCACGGTAGAGGAGGTTTTTGTCTTGCGCAGATGGCTGATAGCAGTTGTGATTGGGCTGCTGGCGCTGGCCGTCACCGGCTCGTGGGGCTATAATCAGCGGTTGGCCAACCGCAACCTGGAAAATTTTCTAAACAATAAATACCAGCGGGCCTTTTTTGATATGACGGCCCAGGTCCAGGATATCGAGGTACTGCTGTCCAAAAGCCTGGTGGCGGCGGATCCCCGCCTGGACACCTTGCTGCTGGCGGATATCAGGCAGCAGGCCGCTTTTGCCCAATCCAACCTGGGGCAGCTGCCGCTTAGTGACGCGCAGGCCGGACGCACCGCTAAATTTTTCACCCAGGTAGGCGATTATGCAGCCTGCTTGTCAAAGCAGGCCGGCAAGGGGGGCGCCATCGACGCCGCACACTGGGACACACTAAACGGCCTCTATCAGCAGTCTGTGGAATTGAACCGGGAACTGCAGGGAATGCAGTACAAGGTGGCGCAAAACAATTTTTACTTTGGTGAGTTGGCCCGGCAGGTTAGAAAGAACCTGCAGCAGAGGCTGGCCGACCCGACACAGACTGATTTCCAGGCCCTGGATCAAAGGATGAGGCAATACCCGGCTTTAATTTATGACGGCCCTTTTTCTGAGCACCTGGAAGGCACTGAACCGCTGAACTTGCGGGATGCGGCGGAAATCGGCGCGGATGAAGCGCAGGAAAAGGCGCTGTCCTATATTGACAGTAGGGAGGGCATGGGGTATCGGGCCGCTGTAACGGGCCCCGCGGAGGGCCGCATCCCCGCCTACAGGGTTGAATTATCCCCGGCCGGGGGCAATGAGGGCCGGGTGCTGATGGACATATCCAAAAAGGGCGGCAAACTGGTCTGGCTGATTAACGCCCGGCCCGTGGCAGACCGGACGCTGGATATAAACACAGCCCGGCAGAAGGCGCTGGACTTTCTGAAAAGCCGCGGCTTCGGCGATATGAAAGCGACCTATTACCAGCGGCAAGAGAATGCGGCGACCTTCAATTATGCGGCGCTGCAGGACGGCGTCGTTTTGTATCCCGATTTAATCAAGGTGACGGTGGCCCTGGATAACGGGGAAATCACAGGGGCGGAAACATCCGGTTACCTGATGTCCCACAGGCGTCGCGACCTGCCGGCGCCAGCCATTTCACGCGAGCAGGCCCGGGCGGGGTTAAATCCGCGCCTGCAGGCCCGGGGCGGCGCCCTGGTGTTGATACCGCTGGGGGTGGAGGAGGAAAAACTTGCCTATGAGTTCCAGGGCAGGCTGGGTGAGGATAACTACCTGGTATATGTTAATGCTCTTGACGGCAGGGAAGAAAACGTACTCAAGTTGATCGAGTCTGCCGATGGCACGCTGACCATGTAACCGCCGGGGGGTCCTTTTTCGGGCAAAATTTGCCGTTGACGCAAATAATTCTCCGTGCTATAATTGCTCCAATTTACTGGCAAAGCGATGACGGGGAAGAATGCCGTTTTAATCCAAAGCGAACCGGGGAGCGGTGCGAGCCCGGAGGAGGAGAACGTCAGAGCCGCCCCTGAGCCGCGGTCTGAAATCCGGTTTGCATGTTCCCGGAGAGTAAGATGCCGCCGGCTGACCCCGTTACAGGTTCCAAGAGGGCGATCAAGCATCTTTGCTTTTTTTGCCAATTAGGGTGGTACCGCGGAAACAACTCCCGTCCCTTTTTTAGGGCGCGGGGTTTTTTTATTGCTTAGGAATTTGTTCTTGCATTTAAAGGAGGGCTGACAATGTCAAAAAACAGGTGCAAAAAAAAGGAGATACTGGAGGTCATTGAAAACGACGCCAGGCTGCATCCGAAACAGATTGCGGCCATGCTGGATATGGAAGAAGACGAAGTGGTGCGGACTATTCAGGAGATGGAGGAAGAAAAGATCATCGCCGGGTATTTTACGGTGATCAACTGGGATAAAGTCGGCGAGGAAAAGGGTTCCGCCATTATTGAGGTCAAAATTACACCCCAGCGGGACCTGGGATTTGACGCGGTGGCCATGCGCATCTGCCGTTTCCCGGAGGTAAAAACAGTGCGCCTGATGTCCGGCGCCTATGATCTTGTAGTTTATATCGAAGGGCGGACCATGCGTGAGGTGGCCGCCTTTGTCACCCAAAAACTAGCGCCTCTGGAGCATGTGCTGAGCACTGCCACGCACTTTGTCCTGAAGACCTACAAACTGCAGGGGACACTTGTAGAAGAAGACGGTGAGGAAGATCGGAGGCAGTTGATCACCCCATGACAAACGCTGCAAACTGGAAGGACAAGATAAACCCTGTGGTGTTGGGAATTCAGCCTTCGGGGATCAGACGGTTTTTTGACCTGGTGGCGGAAATGAAAGGCATTATTTCCCTCGGTGTCGGTGAGCCGGACTTTGTGACACCCTGGCATATCAGGGAGGCCTGTATGTATTCACTGGAAAAAGGCTACACCATGTATACATCCAACCGCGGACTGCCGGAGCTGCGGCAGGCGATCGCCCGGGACATCGCACTTGCTTACGGGGTTTCCTATGACCCGCTTAAAGAAATATTGATCACCGTAGGGGTGAGCGAGGGCCTGGATCTGGCCCTGCGGGCCATACTATGTCCGGGGGATGAGGTCTTAATCCCCGAACCATCTTATGTTTCTTATGCCCCGGTTACTGTTTTATCCGGGGCCAAGCCGGTATTTCTCAAAACATCGGCGGAAAACGGCTTCAGCATTAGCGCGGCGATGGTGGAAAAGGCCATTACACCAAAAACAAAGGCGCTAATCCTCTGCAACCCGAACAACCCCACGGGCGCCACATTGGACCGGGAACATCTGCTGGAAATAGCCGAGGTGGCCGGGGCGCATGATCTTGTTGTTATTTCCGATGAAATATACGGCCGCCTGACTTATACGGGCCGGCATACCTGTGTGCCTTCCCTGCCCGGCATGGGCGGGCGGACCATCCTGCTGAACGGCTTTTCCAAGGCTTACGCCATGACCGGTTGGCGGATCGGTTACGCCGCCGGCAACCAGGATTTTATCGCTGCCATGACCAAGATCCACCAGTATACCATGCTCTGCGCGCCTGTCACCGCCCAGGCCGCGGCGCTGGAAGCCCTGCGGAACGGGGAAAGCGGGATGAAAAAAATGGTTGATCAGTATAATCGCCGCCGGCGCCTGGTGATCAAGGCTTTCCATGAAATGGGCCTGCCCTGCAGCGAACCGCGCGGCGCCTTTTACGCCTTTCCGGATATCAGGCCCACGGGTCTGTCCTCCGAGAACTTTGCTCAGCAGCTGCTGCAGGAGGAGAAAGTGGCGGTCGTCCCCGGCAACGCTTTCGGCGGGCAGGGCGAGGGCCATATCCGCGTCTCCTATTCGGCTTCCGTCAATGACCTGACGGAGGCGTTCAAACGCATGGACAGATTTGTGGGCCGCAAGCTGCGCAAGGGGCAGGCCCCGGCATTTCCTTCGAAGAAAACGGGTTAAAAAAAGAAGGTATTTGTCAAACCATATAGTAATATAACAAGGTTGTCCCGATCGGGGGGCGGCATAGTATTTGCAACAGCATTCAGGAGGATTAATAAAACGGTTTTATCAATTATCCTAACACTACTGCCAATAATATTTATTGTAGTATTGATGACCTGGAGAAAGGCGGCGGCGGACGTCAGCGGGACAGCGGGATGGATACTGGCGTTGCTGATTGCCCTGTTTTTCTTTAACACCTCGCCGGCGGTGGGGATGCGAGCCAGTTTGGCGGGAATAATCGCTTCTTTTCCGGTTTCCCTGATGGTGTTGACCTCAATCCTGCAGATTACTTTTATGGAGGCCACCGGGGCCATTAAAAGAATAGTGGTATTTGTAAAAACCCTGGCGCCCGCCGATAAGGCGGTGCAGATTCTGCTGATTAATGTTGGCGCCGGCACCCTGCTGGTTTCTATCGGGGCCACGCCAACTTCAATATTGCCGCCGATTATGCTCGCTCTGGGTTACTCCACATTTGTGGCGGTGGCCCTGCCGGCGCTGGGTTTTGACGCTCTGTGCACATTCGCCCTGCTGGGGGCGCCACTTGTTGCTTTCGCGGATTTAACCGGCTCCTCCTTAATCGAATCAGCCCAGGTTTTTGCCCGCTTCCTGCCGGTTTTGTCCATTTTGGTATGTTTTGCCATGCTCTGGATCGTCGGGCGGTTCAAGCTGGTGAAGGAAGGCCTGATCCCCTGTCTAATCGCCGGCGTGACCAGCGGCGGCATGGCCGTTGTTATGGGCTATGCGCCTTTTTTAAAAAACGGCGTAGTTCTTACCGGGGTAGTGGCCGGTTTTATGACCATAGTGGTAATGCTGCTGTATTTGAAACTTTTGGGCAGGCCGATCATCGACAGGAGCATTTTATCGGCAGAGGACCTGACAGTCGAAAAAAACATGCGCCTGGTTACGGCCCTGTCACCCTGGTTGATTCTCATCGTCGTGCTGTTTTTTATAAATTATTTCCCGCCGTTAAAGGAATTTTTCTTTACCGGCCTGGCCATGCCGGTTTCCATAATTCCGGGGCAAAAGATATTGACCAGGATGATCTGGAACGCTTACACTTGGGTGTTATTCAGTACCATCGTTGCCGCAATTTGGCTGCGGCCCACGGCCGCGCAGGTCGGCGGCATACTGGGCAAATGGCTGAAGCGCGCCCCCAGGCCGACATTTTCAGCCGCCATCTTTTTTGCGATAGCCTTTGTGATGAACAATTCCGGCATGCAGGCGGGTGTTTGGCAGCCCGTAAGTGACGAAACGAATATGATCTGGGTCCTGGCCCATGCCTCGACCCTGGCCTTTGGCGGCGCCTACCCCTTTATCAGCAGCTACCTGGGGCTTTTCGGCGGTTTCGTCAGCGGCAGCGAAGCTTCAACCATCGCCATGTTTGCCAAATACCATATCTTTACCTCAAAAGCCCTGCAGGTTAACGCGCTGGTGGTAACGGCGGCGACTGCCATCGGCGGCGGGCTGGCCAGTGTGATCTCCCCGGCCAAACTGCAAAACGCCGCCGCCACCATTGACGCCCTCGGTATTGAGAGCGAAGTAATCAAGACGGCAATTGTTTTGTCCATGATCATTACCTTTTTTGCCGGGGTTCTGGCGATGCTATTCGCGCTGGTTATGTAGAAACAAAAAACAAATTACCTTGGCTCTTGTCCGCTCCGACTGTTTTTGTTAAACTGTTTAAGACAATAACCTTTTGATCCGCACCGGTTCGGAAAGCCGTCGGGCTTGCCGCGCCGGGTTTTTATTAGTTAGTAGAACAGGGTTTTTAATAATTTTTTCCTATTTTGTATTAATAATTTTTGATATGATTAAATAAATCTTGTAAATCCTAATCATCTTGAAAATCTTGTGGTAATATTTTTTTTGGGGGTGATCGACTTGAAAGAACTGCTTTCCGGCAACGAGGCCATTGCCAGAGGCGCTTACGAAGCCGGTGTGACTGTGGCCGCCGCTTATCCCGGTACGCCCAGCACGGAAATATTGGAGAATTTCTCCCGCTACCCCGGTGTCTACGCCGAGTGGGCGCCCAATGAAAAAGTGGCCATGGAAGTCGGTATAGGCGCCTCTCTGGCCGGGGCGCGGACGCTTGTGGCGATGAAGCATGTGGGAGTGAACGTGGCCGCGGATCCCCTGCTTACCTTTGCCTATACGGGGGTTAACGGGGGTTTTGTCCTGGTATCGGCGGATGATCCCGGTATGCACAGTTCGCAAAACGAACAGGATAACCGCCACTACGCGCGTTTTGCCAAGATCCCGCTCCTGGAGCCGGGCGACAGTCAGGAAGCCAAGGAGATGGCCGGGCTGGCCCTGGATATCAGCGAGCAGTTTGATACCCCGGTAATGCTCAGGACCACCACCAGGGTAGCCCACTCCCAGGGCCTGGTGGTAATTGCTGAGCGGGCCCTCCGGGAGCTGCGCCCTTATAAGAAGGACCCGCAAAAATACTTGATGGTGCCGGCCTTTGCCCGGTTGCGCAGGGCCGCCCTGGAAGAACGTCTGGCCCGGCTTAAGGAATATTCGGAAAAAAGCCCGTTGAATTTTATCGAGTGGCGTGATCAGGAAATTGGCGTCATAACCAGCGGGATCAGTTACCAGTACGTCCGGGAGGCGCTGCCGCAGGCCTGCGTGCTCAAGCTGGGCATGACCAACCCGCTGCCGGAGGCTTTGATCCGCCGTTTTGCCGCCGGGGTAAAAAGGCTGATCGTGGTAGAGGAATTGGAGCCTTTTATACAAGAGCAGGTAAGCGGTCTGGGGATTGCGGCGGAGGGCAAGGAACTTATACCAAATAGCGGTGAACTTGATACGGAAATTCTCGCCGGCAGGTTTAGAGAAGCGGGGATATTAGAGCAGTCGCCAGTGAATGCTGGTACGGAGGGCATTCCCCGCACAGAGGCGCCGGCGATCCCGGGGCGGCCCCCGGTAATGTGTCCGGGATGCCCCCACAGGGGACTCTTCTATGCCTTGAAAAAACTAAAACCGACAGTTGCCGGGGACATCGGCTGCTATACCCTGAGCGGCCTGCCGCCGCTGCAGGCGATGGACTGCTGTGTTTGTATGGGCGCCAGCATCGGCGCCGCCCATGGGATGAGCAAGGCCAACCCGGCCATGTCCGGCAGTACGGTAGCTGTAATCGGTGACTCAACCTTTCTGCATTCCGGCATCACCGGTCTTTTAAACATGGTTTACAATAACGGCGCCGGAACAGTAGTGATCCTGGACAACCGCACTACTGCCATGACCGGGCATCAACACCACCCCGGTACGGGCTGCACCCTGATGGGAGCGCCGGCGCCGGCCGTTGACCTGGAGACGCTGGTGCGGGCTCTCGGCGTTAACAGGGTAAGGGTGGTGGACCCCCTGGATCTGGCCAAAACCCAGGCGGTCCTGCGGGAAGAAACAGCGGCTGACGAGCCCTCGGTGGTAATCTCCCGCTGCCCCTGCGCTCTTCTGACCAAGGCGGCCAAGCCGGCCGTCCGGGTAGAAAAGGATAAATGCATCGGTTGCAAAGTCTGTATCCAGTTGGGTTGCCCCTCTATATCCATGCAGGAGCGAAAGGCCCTGGTAGACCCGCTATCCTGCACCGGATGCGGTTTGTGTGTCCAGGTGTGCCAGGAAGGCGCCCTGGTGAAAGGGGGAGACGCCGATGCTTAAGCCGGTTGATATTTTAATGGCCGGCGTGGGCGGCCAGGGGACCATTCTGGCTAGCAAAATACTGGCCCGGGCTGCCTTGGAAACCGGCTACGATATAAAGGTTTCGGAAATACACGGCATGGCCCAGCGGGGCGGCAGCGTGGTTACTCAGGTGCGCCTCGGGGAAAAGGTTTTTTCTCCTTTGATTTCCACAGGCGGGGCTGATCTGGTCCTGGCTTTCGAAAAACTGGAAGGGCTGCGCCTGATGCCATTTCTTCGGGCTGACGGGGTTATGATTATTAACAAGCAGGAAATCCCGCCCGTACCGGTGCTGGTGGGGGCGGCAGAGTACCCGGCGGGCATTGTTGAATATATCCGTAAAGCAGGGCGGCGGGTCGTAGACGTGGACGCCCCGGCTGTTGCCGAAAAATGTGGTAATGTCAAAGCCGCCAACGTAGTGCTGCTGGGGGTTATGGCCGGACGCCTGCCTTTTAACAGGGAGGTCTGGGAGCCGGCGCTGGCTGCCTGCGTTCCCGCCAGGCTGCTGGACGTGAACAGGGCCGCCTTCGCCGCCGGCTACGAATACAAATAAAAAAAACATGTAATGATTAAAATCTTACAAGAAGAGAGCAAAATCTGATGATCCACGTAAATAAAACGGAGAACCGTCCCCTGTTTGATCGTGTTTGATCGAAAGAGGTATATAGATGAATCTAGTTGAAGAAATGCGGGTCGCATTGGAAAAAGCCCTGGCCGATTCCCTGCGGGTGTCTCGTGACAGCGGGCTAATCAAAATTGATCAGGCGCCGGAAATTAGTGTGGAGGTGCCCCGGGAGAAGGACAACGGCGATTTTGCCGCCAACCTGGCGATGTTGCTGGCCAAGCCCGCCCGCATGGCGCCGCGGCGCCTGGCTGAAATCCTTGTGCAAAATCTTTCTGCCGGGACCTGGGTGGAACGGGTGGAAATTGCCGGTCCAGGCTTTATCAATTTTTATCTTAAACCAGGCTGGGTCTACCTGGCTTTGCCCCGGATCATTCAGCAAGGCGAGCGGTACGGCAGTGCGGACAGCGGCAGGGACAAGGTTCAAGTAGAGTTTGTCAGTGCCAACCCGACCGGCTTGCTGCACATGGGAAATGCCCGCGGGGCGGCGCTGGGGGACAGCATAGCGGCTATCCTGCAGTTTGCCGGTTATGACGTCACCCGCGAATTTTACATTAATGACGCGGGCAACCAGATCGAAAATTTCGCCGCCTCCCTGGAGGCCCGGTACCTGCAGTTGGCCGGCCGGGACGTACCCGTGCCGGAAGATGGCTATCATGGTCAAGATATCATTGACACTTGCATCTCTTTTAAAGAGAAATATGGCGACAAATACACCGCGGCGGGAAAAGAGCGCCGCCAGGCGCTGGTGACCTTTGCCCTGGAAGAAAAAATCGGGTCAATAAAAAACGTGCTGGGCGGTTTTGGTGTGGATTATGACGTGTGGTTTTCCGAGCAATCCCTGTACGATACCGGGGCTGTACAGGAGACCATGGCATTTTTGCAAGAGAAAGGCTGCGTCTATGAGCGCGAGGGGGCATTATGGTTTAAGGCGACGGACTTCGGCGCCGACAAGGATGAGGTCCTTGTGCGTTCCAACGGTTTGCCGACGTATCTGGCCTCCGACATAGCCTATCACCGTAATAAACTGCAACGGGGCTTTTCCTGGATTATTAATGTCTGGGGCGCCGATCACCACGGGCACGTGCCCCGGATGAAGGCGGCGGTGAAGGCTTTGGGATACGATCCGGCCGCCCTGGAAGTGGTGATCATGCAGTTGGTCCGCCTCTACAGGGGAGGCCGGATAGTGCGTATGTCCAAGCGCTCGGGGCAGTTTGTGACACTTGAAGACCTCATTGAGGAGGTTGGCAAAGATGCCGCCCGCTATTTTTTTGTCATGCGCGGCGCCGACAGCCACCTGGATTTTGACCTCGATCTGGCCAGGGCTGAATCCAATGAAAACCCCGTTTATTACATTCAATACGCCCACGCCCGCATCTGCAGTATCATGCGGCAGCTGGGAGAGCAGGGCGGATTGCTGCCGGATCCCGGCGCCGTTGATTACAGCCTGTTGAAAGAGGAATATGAGCTGGCCCTGGCCAGAAAACTGGCGGACTTTCCCGAAGAGGTGACTTCCGCCGCCGCCGGGCTTGCTCCCCAGCGCATTGCCCGCTATTTGCACGAATTGGCGGGGCTCTTTCACAGCTTTTATAACAGCCACAGGGTAATCATCCCCGAAAAGGATATTTCAGAGGCGCGCCTGGTGCTGGTAGAAGCGGCCAGGATAACCCTTAAAAACGGTCTGGCCCTGCTCGGTATCAACGCTCCCGAAAGGATGTAAAAGGAATTCAGCGCATGATTGACAAGGCTAACATACAAATAAAACGTAAATCCTGAAAATGTTTGGCCAAAACAAATAAACAAATCCCTTAAATATTGTTAATCCTGTGAAAATGTTTTATTCCAACTGGAGGAATAAAGATGAAAGAGGTAGTTCTTACCACGATCACCGGATTTATTGTGGGGCTAATTTTTGCCGGGTTTAGGCTGCCTATTCCCGGTCCGCCGACCCTGGCCGGGGTGATGGGGATTTTCGGCATACTGCTGGGTTATCTTGTAGCCGCGAAGCTTGGTATCGGCAAGTAAAAGCGTGTATGCGGCAGCAACCCGGGATTTAAATTTGCACATTTTATTGACTCTGCGTTGGATTAAAAGATAGAATGGAAGAGATGGTTTTCATGCCGTTTCTTACCAGGATATAACAGGAGGCTTATTCCATTCATGGCCAAATTCGTATTTGTTACCGGCGGGGTGGTTTCATCACTGGGAAAAGGGATTACCGCCGCTTCCCTCGGGCGCCTTTTGAAAAGCCGCGGGGTGTCGGTGGCCATTCAGAAGCTCGATCCCTACATCAACGTCGACCCGGGCACCATGAGCCCTTATCAGCACGGGGAAGTTTTTGTCACCGAGGACGGCGCGGAAACCGACCTTGACCTGGGACATTACGAGCGCTTTATTGACATTAATATTTCCAGCAGCTGCAACGTTACCACGGGTGGTATTTACAGCGCGGTAATCAACAAAGAGCGCCGGGGCGACTACCTGGGGGGCACCGTGCAAGTGATTCCCCATATCACCAATGAGATTAAGGAGCAGATCCGGCGTGTGGCCAATGAGTCCAACGCCGATGTGGTAATTACCGAAATAGGCGGCACGGTGGGCGATATAGAGTCCCTCCCTTTTCTTGAGGCCATCCGGCAAATGAAAGGCGACCTGGGCAAAGAAAACGTCGTTTATATTCATGTTACACTGGTCCCGTACCTGCGGGCGGCCAACGAGCTTAAAACCAAGCCCACCCAGCACAGCGTTAAAGAACTGCGGGGGATTGGCATCCAGCCCGATATTATCGTTTGCCGCACCGAACTGCCGCTGACCAGGGATATGGAAGAAAAATTGGCGTTATTCTGTGATATCGACAAAGAAGCGGTAATCCAAGCTGTTGACGCGGAGTCTATTTATGAATTGCCGCTGGCACTGGAAGAGGAAGGGTTGGCCGGTATCGTCCTGGAAAAGATAGGCATGATCACGGCGCCCCCTGATTTGAACGATTGGCGGGAGATGGTATTAAGGCTGAAAAACCTCAGCCATAATACGACCATCGGCCTGGTGGGCAAGTACATTTCCCTGCAGGACGCCTACCTCAGTGTGGCTGAGGCCCTGCGGCACGCCGGGTTTTTCCATGGCTCAGCCGTTAACATAGAGTGGATCAACGCTGAGGAAATCACCCAGTCAAACGTCCATGAGCGGTTAAAGAACGTCGACGGCGTGCTCGTGCCCGGTGGTTTTGGCGACCGGGGCGTCGAGGGTAAAATAGAAGCGATCCGTTACGCCCGGGAAAATAATGTCCCTTTCCTGGGGCTTTGCCTGGGCATGCAGCTGGCTGTAGTGGAATATTGCCGCAATGTGATCGGTTGGCCGGATGCCAACAGCACTGAATTTGACCCGTCTACCTCTCATCCGGTGATCGACCTGCTGCCGGAACAGAAAGAACTGGATAAAATGGGCGGCACGATGCGGCTGGGCAGGTATTCCTGCAAGCTGCAGCCGGGGACCCTGGCCCACAAGTGCTATGGGCTGGATTTAATCGATGAGAGGCACAGGCACCGTTACGAACTGAATAATCTTTTCCGGCAGGATCTGGCGAGACACGGCCTGTGCTTGAGTGGGACGCTGCCAGACGGTTACCTGGTGGAGCTTATTGAACTGCCCGCCCACCCCTGGTTTGTGGCCACCCAGTTTCACCCGGAATTCAAGTCCCGGCCAAACAGGCCGCACCCGCTGTTCAGGGAGTTTATCAGGGCTTCCATGGAATATAAAAAGACTAACTATTGTTGAAATATGTTTTTGACAGCTTTGGGTAAAACCAGGGCTTTTTTATTGCTTGGGAAAGCATACCTTGTGGACAAGTGGCCTGCAGGCGGCCTGAAAGGGACCTGTTTCCTAAAAATAGGTGGCATTTCACGGGGGTTTTAGGGCAAAATCTAAATTAAAAGGTTTAAGGGGAGATGGTCTGGTTTGCAGAAAAAATTTATTGCCGGGGTAGTGCTCGGGATAGTCGCATTGACCCTTGTATTTGCCGCTGTTTCATTGCCGGGCGGCAAGCCACCCGGTAACAACCGGGGTAAGGGAGAGGTAGGCATTGTATACATAGAAGGTGTTATTGCCAACGGCGGAACAGGCGGCTCCTCCCTGGGAGACTCCGCGGCGTCAGAAGATATCGCCGCTATCCTGAGGGAAGCCGCCAGGGATCCCCTGCTCAAGGCCGTCGTAATCCGTCTCAACAGCCCGGGCGGGACTGCCGCGGCGGCCCAGGAAATAAGCGCGGAGGTGGAAAGGCTTAAAAAATCCGGCAAAAAGGTTGTGGCTTCCATGGGAGATACGGCAGCCTCGGGCGCTTATTGGATTGCCGCCGGAACAGACCGCATTGTAGCCAACCCGGGGACTACAACCGGCAGCATCGGTGTAATTATGGAGCGCTACGACCTGCAAGGTTTGTATGAAAAGATAGGTGTCGGCACGGAGACATTTAAAAGCGGCCCGCACAAGGACATGGGATCCGCCGGCAGGCCGTCGACCGCCGAGGAACGGGCCATCTTTCAGTCCATGATTGACGATATTTACAGCCAGTTTGTTGAATTTGTGGCACAGGGCAGGCATAGGGACCTTGAAGAGATCAAGACCTTGGCGGACGGGAGGGTTTACACCGGGCGTCAGGCAATGGAGCTGGGTCTGGTCGATCAGCTGGGCGATTTACACGATGCCGTCCTTTTGGCCGGTTCTATGGCCGGTATTACAGGGGAGCCATCCGTAATGAATCTGGGACCTAAAAATATTTTTCGCCAGCTGTTTGGGATAACAAGCGCGAATGCCTTCCGGCAGGCTGCCCAGCTTTTTCTACCTTATCCGGATGGGGCCGGCGGCATTTACCAGCTGCAATGATTGAGGGGAAGGGGGAGTTGTTTTGAGCGGAGACACCAGTCCCGGCAACGGGCATAATAATGGAGATAGTAATGGAAATGTTGTACATGATCAATTACCGGAATCGGACAGCGCAACGGTAGCATCCCAGCCTGCGGATGGTGACCCCATAGGGGGTGAGCCCCTGGGATTTTTGGAAATAGTGTACGGCGTGCTGTTTGATCCCGCGCGGACCATGCGCCGGGTAGCGGAAAATCCCCCGCTGCTGTCGGCGTTTGTGATTGTCACGATAGTCAGCCTACTGGGCAGCGTCATCGGGCTGCTGACCTTTGGCAGGGTTTTAAGCCAGGGTTTGGATGGCGGCGGTATTTTTGCGGCAACACGTTCGATAATGCCTGCCGGAGTGATCATCGGTCTTGTTTTTAGCTATGTTAAATGGTTTGGTTACAGCGCCATACTGCACCTTACCGCTGATTTGCTGGGCGGGCGGGGCGGCGTCAGGGGTATTTTTGCCGCGGCTGGGCTGGCCGGGTTGCCCCATGTCTTTTTAGCCCCTTTTCAGCTTTTCGGATATCGTTACGGCCTGGGTAATCTGTCCGTAAACATATTGTTATTACTGGCCGGCCTGGCCGTATGGATATGGAGCAGTGTTATTCTAATTGTTGGCCTCAGGGCGACCCACCGGCTTTCAACAGGACGTGCGGTTCTGGTTTTTGCGATGCCTTATCTGGCCCTGTTTTTGTTGCTTATTTTATCGCTTGTAGCCTTGGCGGCGACCATCTCCGCCTTTCCATTAAACACAAACATTCCCGGTCTTTTTTAGAACGGAAATCCTTAATTATTTTCTATTGCCTGGAGGAATTTAGAAACCATTGCAGAAATGTTACCTAAACCTTCTAGAAAGGGTGTGGTACACGGCCTTGCTATATAATCTGCTTATTGTTGACGATCAAGACGGGGTGCGGAAATTTCTCTGCGAGGCCTTCAGCGGGGAAGGCTATCATGTGGAAACGGCTGCAAGCGGCGCCGAAGCTGTAAAAAAAGCTGGCGTCAGGCGGCCCTCACTGATACTGTTGGATATTAAAATGCCGGGAATGAGCGGTTTACAGACGCTTGAGGGACTGCGCCAAATAGCCCCGGACGCACCGGTGGTGATTATGACTGCCTATAGTGAGCTGAATATTATTGCGGAGGCTAAAAAAAGAGGGGTAAAGTGTTTTATAAACAAGCCATTTGATTTGCATGAGTTGCGTTATCTGATTAAAGGCTTACTGACGGCGGGAGACCCTGCGGCAAGGGCGGAGGAAAACACCGGTTAGCTCCACGGGCGCACAGGTGAAAACAGGCAATATTTTAAATAGGGCGACTTTTTACTGTTAAAAACGCGTTATTAGAAGGATTTTCTTCCTGTTTGGCGAAAGATATAGGTGAGTTTAATACTGTGACTATTTCCACAGTATTTGGGGGGAAACAGCATGCTTATAGATACAAACTTCATTATGACCATGCGCTGCCCCGTTTGTGGGATCATTAAGTATTACGATTTATCGAGATTCGCCGTCGGCAGGGGTAAACCGCTCTATATAAACTGTTCCTGCGGCGCCACCGCGCTGATTATCAGTACAAAGGACCATACACTTTACCGGGTGCAGGTCCCTTGCCTGGTTTGCGAAGCCAAGCATCAAATTGAGTTTAACGGCAAATTTCTCTGGTCAGGGGAAGTAATCCGCCTGTCATGCAGCGATACCGGCCTGGAACTCGGCTATATCGGGCCGGAACCGGCAGTAAGGCAGATGGTTTACTGCCAGGAGCAGGAACTGGACGCTCTGGCGGATGATATAAACAGTGAAAGTTACTTTAATAACCCCGATGTGATGTACGAGGTGTTAAGCTGCCTGCATGAAATTGCCGAACAAGGCGATCTCTACTGCCAGTGCGGCAACCTGGAAATCGAGGTTGAACTTTTTCCTGATTGCCTGGAGTTGCACTGCAAGAACTGCGACAGCATAAATATTATTTATGCGGAAACAGAGGATGACTTAAACGTTATCCGGCAGGTTGATACAATTGAACTGGCGCGTCATGGTTTTAAATGCCTGGACAGTCTGGCCAATACCAACAACACCAACAACACCAACAAGCCCAAGAAGACAGGCCGCAAAAGAAGCAAAACATAATTTTATCCTTTTCCGTCTATACTTGAATATAAACCTTATTATAGCGGTGTACTACACCGCTTATTATTCACTGCTTTTATGAAAGAAGGTGTTTCTATGTCTTTTACCGGTGTGGCAGAAATGTTAAAAAACGCGGAAACAGGCGGTTACGCCGTAGGTGCTTTTAACTGCAATAATATGGAAATAGTGCAGGCTATTGTCGCGGCGGCAGAGGCTGAGAATTCCCCGGTGATTATGCAGGCCAGCCAGGGCGCCATAAAATACGCGGGGTTGAATTACATAACGGCCATGGCCCGGTTGGCCGCACAGCAAGCGCATGTGCCGGTGGCGCTCCACCTTGATCATGGCACCAGTTTTGAACAGGCCGTCCAGTGCATTCATGCCGGGTTTTCTTCGGTGATGATTGACGGCTCAAAACTGCCCCTGGATCAGAACATCAAGCTAACCAGGCGCGTGCTGGACGTTGCCAGGGCGGTGGGCGTATCGGTTGAGGCCGAACTGGGCAAGATTGGCGGCACTGAGGATGATATCACAGTTAGCGAGCGGGACGCCTTATTTACGGATCCCGGTGAGGCCGCGGCCTTTGTGCGCGAAACCGGGGTTGACGCGCTGGCTGTGGCTATCGGCACCGCCCACGGGCAGTATAAAGGAGTGCCGGAACTGGATTTTGCCCGCTTGAAAAAAATTAGGTCCCTGGTGGACATCCCCATAGTCCTGCACGGTTCTTCCGGTGTGCCTGATGAAGCTGTCCGCGAGGCCATCCGCCTGGGCGTGCGCAAGGTCAATATTGACACGAATATCAGGGAAGCATTTGTTAGGGCCGCGCGCAAGGTCCTGGACGCCAATCCGCGGGAAATAGATCCGCGCAAGATGCTTGGTCCCGCCAGAGAAGCGGCAATTGAAATAATCAGGGAAAAAATGCGGGTTTTCGGCAGCTCGGGCAAGGCCTAAAGCCGATAGAATAAAGATTTACAGAACTTTAAAACATTTAATTACAATACATTTTAAATCCCAGTGTTTTAAAAATCTTAAATTTGAGGCCTAACAGGTTGCATATTTAATCATTTTTTAATCCTGTTAATCCAAATAATGCTGTTAATCCCGTCAAATTGTTTTAAATCGTATAAGGAACCCTGGGTACTCGCGACCCGCATCCAAATTGGGAGGTGTTTAAACGGGTGAAACTTTTTATTGATACCGCTAATGTGGAAGAAATTAAGGAGGCGTGTTCCCTTGGTGTTATCTGCGGCGTTACCACCAACCCGTCCCTGATCGCCCGGGAAGGCCGCAATTTTGCCGAAGTGGTCAAGGAAATCGCCTCCATTGTTGACGGCCCAATCAGTGCGGAGGTAGTCAGCCCGGACGCCCCGGATATGGTTGCCGAGGCGGAGGAACTGGCCTCAATCCACCCCAATATTGTGATCAAAATACCCATGACAGCGGAAGGACTAAAGGCAACCGGCATTTTAGCCGCCAAAAACATCCGCGCCAACGTCACCCTGATCTTTTCAGCCAACCAGGCGCTTTTAGCGGCCAGGGCCGGGGCGGCTTTTGTCAGCCCCTTTGTAGGCCGCCTTGATGATATCAGCGAGGACGGAATTGAACTGGTGCGTCAGATTATGGAAATATTCGACCTGCACCGGATTGAGACAGAGGTGATTGCCGCCAGTATCCGCCACCCTGTCCACGTTACTGAAGCAGCCAAGGCGGGCGCGCATATTGCGACAGTGCCGTTCAAAATTATTAAACAGATGATTAACCATCCCCTAACGGACGCAGGCATAAAAAAATTTCTAGATGACTGGGAGACGGTAAAAAACATATAATGGAACGGGGCATATAAAAAATGGATGTTCCCAATTTGAAATAACAGATGAATTTGGCCCTAAAAAGGAGTATAATAGTGATTGCCCAAAGTATAATATATTTTAGGAAAAGGATTGCCACCCCTATTTTAGGGAGTATCAGGGCATACTACGCCAGGGTAATGAGCCTGCCCGACTCTCCCCAAAAAATTGCCCGGGGGGTGGCCCTTGGGTTCGCCTTTGATTTTCTTCCCATCCCGATAATCAGCATTCCCCTTTCCTATCTGGTAGCCCGCTTCGCCCGTTGTAATCCGGTAGCCGCCGTATGTACGGTTATATTTTTCAAACTGGCAGTGCCGTTTTTCTATGCCATAAACCTGTTTGTCGGCAGGGCAATCTTTGGAGATTTGCCCGGGCCCGACGTGCAATTTTCAGGCGCCCCGCTGGTGGCAAATTTTTTGGAGCAACTTGTTGAGCATGGGTATCCCTTTCTTCTGGGCAGCTTGATAAACGCGGCGCTGGCCTGGTTCATCGTGTACGCGTTATTAATGTATATAATCGGTCATAAACGGCGGCGTAACGCATAAAACCATTTGCCTTTGGTTATAAAATTGAGGGGTGTTGCCTTGAAATATAATGATCTTGAAAACAAAACCATGGTCGAACTATACAAAATAGCCAAGGAGCTGGAGTTGCCCGGTTATTATAAACTGCGCAAAAAAGAGCTCATATTTGAAATCTTGAAGACGCAGACAGAAAAGACAGGGTTTCTGTACGCCAAGGGCGTCCTGGAAATCCTGCCGGACGGATATGGGTTTCTGCGGCCTTTCCAGTACCTGCCGAGTAACGACGATATCTACGTTTCCCAATCACAAATCAGGCGTTTTGACATGCGCACCGGTGATCTGGTGGCCGGGCAGGTGCGCCGCCCCAAAGATAGTGAAAGGTATTTTGCCTTGTTGCGGGTGGAACAGATAAATGGGGAGAATCCGGAACAGGCTGCGGAAAGACTGCATTTTGATGGGCTTACCCCGCTATACCCCCTGCAGCGGATTTCCCTGGAAACGCGGCAGGAAAAATATTCTACCCGGATTATCGACCTGTTGTCCCCGATTGGAAAAGGCCAGCGCGGCCTGATTGTTTCCCCACCCAAAGCAGGAAAAACTATTCTTCTCAAAGAAATTGCCAACAGCATCACGGCAAACAACCCGGAAGTTTATCTCCTGGTCCTGTTAATAGACGAAAGGCCGGAAGAGGTGACCGACATCGAGCGTTCGGTTGACGGGGAGGTAGTCAGCTCAACCTTTGACGAGCCGCCGGAAAACCACGTAAAAGTGGCCGATATGGTTTTGGAGCGGGCCAAACGCTTGGTTGAGCACAGGTATGACGTTGTCATCCTGCTGGACAGCATTACCCGGCTGGCCCGGGCACACAACCTGGTGGTGCCGCCCAGCGGCAGGACTCTGTCCGGCGGGGTTGATCCTTCGGCCCTGCACAAACCCAAGCGGTTTTTTGGGGCCGCGCGCAACCTGGAGGAGGGTGGCAGCCTGACCATTCTGGCCACAGCCCTGATTGATACCGGGAGCCGGATGGACGACGTCATATTTGAAGAATTTAAAGGTACGGGCAATATGGAGTTGATCTTGGATCGCCGTCTGGCGGAAAGAAGGCTGTTTCCGGCTATTGATGTGCTGCGATCGGGAACGCGCAAGGAAGAGTTGCTTCTTTCAAAGGATGAACTGGAGATGATCTGGCAGTTCCGCAAGGCCACTGTTGGAACAGCCCCCTGGGAAGCCCTGGAGATGCTTGTCGAACAAATGAAGCGCACCAAAACAAACCGGGATCTGCTGCAGGCTTTCCATTATTTGCGGCGTTCCGAGGTATCCGCAAACACCAGGCGGAACGGGTCTGGGAAAGAAGTTTTGCTGTAAAAACAGCATTTTGTGTATAAAGATTGCCTCTTTTGGTAATGATCGCTAGTGACTTGCTTTTAAGAGGTGATTTTTTTATGCAAATCTTTAAAACAACATTAACAAAAGGCAGAATCCTGGCAACAATTGCAACAGCGGCGGCAGTCCTTTTAACGGCCAATCCGGCATGGGCGCGGCTTGATGAGTTAATTGTAAAGGGTGCCCCTTATATCTGCCCGCCAATTACAGCCGAATATGAGCAACCGGCGCTCCACCTGGTAAAAACGGGTGAGACACTTTCTCAAATCGCCGGAAAGAACGGGCTTACTATTGAGGGCCTGGTTCTGGCAAACAACCTGCCGGACTGCGACCGGATCTTTGCCGGGCAGGTTTTGAAACTGCCTTCCGGCAGTGTTGTACACAGTGTTCAACGGGGGGAAACACTATCGGGTATCGCCAGGATGTATCAGGTTGACATAAACGAACTGGGCGCAAGGAACAACCTGTCCAATTTAAACAACATCACTGTCGATCAAAAGATCAGTATTCCTTCCGGCGCCGGGGGTGCGCAGCAAGTAGCCGGCCGGCTTGCCGGCTTGCCGTTGCTGACCTGGCCCCTTTCAGGACCGATTAGCTCCCCCTTTGGCATGAGAGACGGCCGGCCCCACGAAGGCATTGACATAGCGGTGGAAGAGGGGACGCCCATTCGTGTGTCCGCGGGCGGCTTGATTGTTTTTGCCGGACCGCGGGGAACCTATGGGTTGGCGGTAATCGTCGATCACGGTGACGGGGTGCGCACCCTGTATGCGCACTGTTCCAGGGTGCTGGTCACAGAGGGCAAGAACGTTGACGCCGGGGATATCATTGCCCTGTCAGGCAATACCGGCCGTTCAACAGGCCCGCACCTGCACCTGGAGGTGCTGAAAGACGGTGTACCCCTGGATCCCATGCCATATCTTGAACGCACAAGCTACTACGGGTAAAACACCCGGGCAAAAGGGCCGCTCTAACAGCGGCCCTTTTGCTGCGTCCCATGCCACGCGCTGCGCGCGTGGCACGCGGCCGGTTCTCCTGTCACGTTTCGTGACAAGGGGACGGTT
>CAYMJG010000020.1:0-11134 GCA_964390855.1 uncultured Eubacteriales bacterium
CGGCACCGGGACATCCCGGCTGTCCATGAAAAACAGTGGTATTTCATCGATCAGCTCAGACAATTTCATTTTATGCCCGGCCAGAAAATCCACTACATTTACTAACGCCGCAAGGGCGTCAAAATGCAGGAAAAACTGCGACATCCCTTCCTGCGACCCTTCCCGTGTCAATACCTTATCCAAAAAATCCTGGATAGCTGTTTTTGTCCGCACTACCTTGCCCCGGTATTGCTCCGCCAGCGATTCAATCACCATCGGCGCGGTCACAGGCACAACCACCGGGCCGGATTGCCCCTTCAAAATAATCAGTGAAATCAAGGCTGTCATCAGGTTATCCTGGATGATCCGGCCCCGCTGATCAATTAAAACCAGGCGATCGGCGTTTGGGTCCAGGAGGGCGCCCATATCGGCCCCTCCTTGAACTACCGCCTGGGCAAGGGCGGGAAGCGCTTCAAGACAGCTGTCCCAGCTGTAAAACCCGTTTGCCCCGGCAGGGTGAAAATGCTCGACCGCAAAACCCAGTTGATCCCGCAAGTGATCAACATAGGGGCCAAGATTTGACTGATCATAGCAAAGGAGCAGCCTGAAACCGGCCCGGCGCATACGTTGATGATCCAAACCATTGCAAATCGCTGTTATGTATTTTTGATAAATTTCACTGACAACCTGGGGGGTATGCAGCCTGCCGGCCCCGGATCGGGGAAAGTCCTCCCTGGCCAGCGCGTTTTCAACCTTGCGCTCCATCTCCCTGGAAATATTGCCGCCGCGGGCGTTTATAAAAACAATAACCAGCTTATCCGGGGTGTCCCGGGATATCCTGACATGGATACCGGCGTCGCAGCCCAATGAGCGCACAGCGTAGCGGCTTTCCGGGGTGATGCTCCCGCCCGGATCCAGGACCCGTGCGCCCACTGATTGGGCGCCTCCGGCCAACGCTTTTTTGATCATCGCCGAGGCTACATAGCTGTCACAGCTAATGCTGATGCGCGAAGCCGCGCCGTTCACCGAGGCGAAGGCCGCCCCGAGCCTGACCGCTGTTTCGGGAGTGATTTCCACGTTGACCAAACCGCAAATGCCCTCAAAGCCAAATATTTTTTTGGGCGAAACAGTGCCCCAGATAACGCTGCGGTTTACTGTGGCGCCCTGTTCCACCAGCTTGTGCGGCCATAGTTTCACATCGGGTTTCAACTGGCTGCTTTCACGGATAATCGAATCGTCTCCGACCACAGCCCCCTCGTAGATACCCGCCTTGGCCTGCACCTGCACCCGGCTGCCGACAACAGCGCCACGCAGGGCGGCGCCTTTGCCCACAAAAACGTTGTTCCAGATCACGCTCCTCTTTATGGAAGCGCCCCTTTGCACGAGGCAGCCGCTGCCTAAAAGGGTATACGGTTCTATACAAGCGCCGGCGCCGATCTGGCAGTTCATGCCGATTACAACCGGCCCTTTGACCTTGGCCGCCTGATCGATAAAGGCCCCATCCTCCACCCAAACCTGCGGGCCGGCCTCAATCCCGGGCATTTTTATTTTAACCTTGCCGGCCAGGATATCGTGGTGCGCTTCCAGGTATTGCTGGAGATTGCCGATATCGCACCAGTAGCCCGGCAGGACCAGGCCGAAAAGGGGCTTCTTCTCCCTGAGCAACAGCGGGAATAAATCTTTGCTGAAGTCGAACTTCTGGCCGGGCGCGAAATAATCCAGGGCCTCCGGCTCCAGGACATATATCCCGGTGTTTACGGTGTCGCTGAATACCTCGCCCCAGCCCGGCTTCTCCAGAAATTGCGTTATTTTCCCGTCCTCGGACGTTATTACCACGCCGTATTCCAGCGGGCAGTCGACCCTGGTCAGGACTAAGGTTGCAATAGCGCCCTGTTTTTTATGGAACTCCACCGCTTTGGACAGTTCCAGGTCGGTCAGGGCGTCCCCACTGATGACCATAAATGTTTCGTCCAAAAAAGTGGCCGCGTTCTTGACGCTTCCCGCTGTGCCCAGAGGCGAGTCCTCCACGAAATACCGCAGATTTACACCATGCCCGGCGCCGCTGCTGAAATGGTCCCGGATGGCCTCGGGCATGTACTGCAGGGTCACCCCGATATCGCTGAAACCGTGCTCCCGCAGTAGAGCGATAATATGGCTCATAATCGGTTTGTTCAGGACAGGCACCATCGGCTTGGGCCTGCCGCAGGTCAGGGGCCTCAGCCGCGATCCCTCACCGCCGGCCATTATCACAGCCTTCATACCATAACCTCCGTCATTGTATTTGTATTTTTAGGAATACCTGGCCTGCCTGCGGTTAAAGCGCCCGAATAAACGGGACTGCCTTTCCGGCGCCTGCCACACGGCAGCCCGGTTTGCCTTCAACACCTCTTTATAAACGGCGATGGTCTGCCGGGCGATGTTTTGCCAGTTGAATTCATCTATAACCCTGCTGTAGGCGTTTTCCCTGAGCTTTTCAGCAAGCTCGGGCTTTTTCAAAAGAGTGAGGATATTACGGGCCAGGGAATGGCTGTTGCCGGTGCGCGCTTTAAGACCGTCAACGCCCTGCCTGACAATTTCACTGATGCCCCCGCAGTCTGAAACCACCACCGGGGTCCGCGCGGCCATGGCTTCCAGGGCGACAATGCCGAAAGGCTCGTACAGGCTGGGAAATACCGCCACATCGGACCAGCTGTATAAACTATTCCGGACCTCGTCGCTGATATACCCGGTAAAATATACCCTGTTAGCTATGCCCAATAGCTCGGCCTGCTGTTTCAAGGGGCCCAGGTGCGGCCCTTTGCCCGCGATAATAAATTTAGTCTGGGGATAATTTGCCAGAATCTCCGGCGCCGCGTCCAGCAAAACCTGCACCCCTTTTTCCTTGACCAGCCTGCCCACATAAAAAATAATTTTCTCGTCGGGGGCGGCGTAAAAACTGCGGCTGGCCTTATTGCTCCTGGTTTGGAAATTGGAGATGTTGACGCCGTTGGGTATTATCGCCACCTTGTCCTGGGGCAATTGAAAGACATGCTTGATTTCCCCTTCCATATATTGGCTGCAACAGATCACCTTCCAGGCTTCATATGTAAGCCACCATTCAATGTCGCTGATATGCCTCTGCACATCGTTATGCAGGCCGTAATTGCGGCCGTATTCGGTGGCGTGGATGGTGACTACCAGTGGCAGCCGCCCGGCGTGCTTGATCGCCCTGGCCGCGTAAGCCACCAGCCAGTCGTGGGCGTGGACGATGTCAAAACTGCGCACATCTGCCAGAAGCGGCATGGCCCTTTCCAGCAGGGCGACGTTAAACTGCGCCACCCAGGTGACAAAATCGGGGGAGGATACCTGGTAGGGCTCCACCCGGTAGACCCTGACCCCGTTTACCTGCTCAAATAGCGGGGCGCCTTTCCCGCCCGAGGTAAGCAGGTGCACCTCCACCCCCTGGGCCTGGTAGGCGTTGGTCAGGTCATACACATGCTGGGCCAGCCCGCCGACACTTTTGGGCGGGTATTCCCAGGACAACATTAGGACTTTCATAACCGGCCTCCTATTCATTTGTGATCTCCTAAACAGGCAATAGCAAAAATCCCCACCGGGCTAATGGCAGGGATTGTTCATTTTAGTATCGCTGGCCCCCGTTGTGAATCTCAAAACTCCAGTTGACTCCGTTGTTATTATCCCAACATTCCGAGCTGTCCTTAAAACAAAAATTGAACCTGCTTTCGATATCCGGCATTTTCACGCCGCTTACCCAGCCCCAGCCCGTTTTCTCCATCGGGGTGCTGCGCACGGCCCGCCATTTGTGATGCGGCCCGAACCCGTAATGGAGATAAACCTCTTTTCCTTTGCCCAGCAAACCGTCATAAAAAACAGTGACTTCCTCACCGGCGGTGATTGGCGTCGGGTCGACTACAACCCCGCCGGGGTAATCAGCCCTGTGCATCGCCCGCAGTTTGGCCTCCCCCTGGCCGAACCTGGTTGGATTAGCCATCCGGCTCCACCTCCTCTGGTTGTGGTATAATCAGGCTTTTATCTACACTAGTATGGTTATTCCAGGGGGTTTTTATGCAGGTGATCAACCTAATTTAGGGGATTGGGCCGGGGGTTAAATAAAAAAGCGGAGATCCATGACCTCCGCTTTTTCTAGAAAATTTTTTGAAATTCCCTTAAAAATTAAGCCTGTACCCCCCGTTCCAAACGGATCTTGACCTCCTCAAGGAACTGCCGGGTATTGACTGTCGTTTTTTCCCCTTCCGCCAGGGCGGCCAAATCTTTGGTCATGATCCCCGACTCTATAGTATCTATGGCTGCCTGTTCCAGTCCGCCGGCAAATTGCCTTAAACTGTTGAGACCGTCCAGTTCGGCTCTTTTCATGAGCGCCCCCGTCCAGGCAAACAAGGTGGCCACCGGGTTGGTTGATGTTTCCGCCCCTTCAAGATACTGATAATAGTGCCTGGTCACCGTCCCGTGGGCGGCCTCAAACTCACAGGCGCCCTCCGGTGAAACCAGGACGGAGGTCATCATGGCCAGGCTGCCGAAGGCTGTGGCTACCATGTCCGACATCACGTCGCCGTCGTAGTTTTTACAAGCCCAGATAAAACCGCCCGGGCTGCGGATTACCCTGGCCACAGCGTCGTCAATCAAGGTGTAAAAATATTCTATTCCCGCCCCGGCGAATTTCTCCCGGTACTCATGTTCATAGATATCCTGAAAAATGTCTTTAAAACTGTGGTCGTATGTTTTGGAAATGGTGTCCTTGGCGGCAAACCACAAATCCTTTTTTTGCTCCAGAGCGTAGTTAAAACAGGCCCGGGCGAAACTCCCAATGGATTTGTCAGTATTGTGCATGGCCATGACAACGCCGGCGCCGGCAAAATCGTGGATCCCCTTCCTGGAGACCCGCCCGTCTTCAGCGGTAAAAACCAATTCCGCCCGCCCTTTTGCCGCCGCCTTCATTTCAACACCCTTGTAAATATCGCCGTAGGCGTGCCTGGCAATAGTGATCGGCTTTTTCCAGGTCTTGATCAGGGGTTTGACATTTTTCACAATTATTGGCGTGCGAAAAACCGTCCCGTCCAAAATCGCCCTGATCGTCCCGTTGGGACTGGGCCACATCTGCTTCAGGTTATATTCCTCAACCCGCTGGGCATTGGGGGTAATGGTGGCGCATTTTACGGCAACGCCGTATTTTTTAGCGGCCTGCGCGGCTTCTACTGTAACCCGGTCGCTGGTTTGATCCCTTTTTTTCAGCCCCAGGTCATAGTACACTGTTTTTAAATCTATGTAGGGCTCAAGCAAGATCTCTTTGATCTTTTGCCAGATAACACCGGCCATTTCGTCTCCGTCCATCTCCACCAGAGGGACTGTCATTTGGATCTTTTCTGCCATATCATCCGGCCTCCCCTACCTTGTTTTAATACAATATCAGCAAAAGAGGAACGGTTTCCCTGCCCCTCTCCCGCATGGCTTCAGACAACAAATTTTTCAGGATTACTCCAGGTTAAACCCGCCGTGCTTTTTGAAATGCGCCGCCAGGCCCCCGTCGTTAAGGATCTTGAGCATTACTCCCGGCAGCGGCTTGATCGGGATGACGGTCCCCTTCGTCCTGTTGGCGATTACACCGGCGGTGAGGTCAACCGACAATTCATCGCCGGGATCCAGTTGGTCCGTATCGCATTCCACCACCGGCAAACCGGTGTTAATGGCGTTGCGGTAAAAAATGCGGGCGAATGATTTAGCCAGGACGGCGCCCACGCCGGCGTACTTGATCGCCAGGGGGGCCTGCTCTCTTGAGGAGCCGCAACCGAAGTTGGCGCCGGCAACGATGAAATCCCCGGCGGCAACTTTTTCATAGAAACCCGGGTCCAGGTCCTCCATCACGTGTTTGGCCAGTTCATTCATGTCCAGGGTTTTGAATTTATATTTGCCCGAGATAATGTAGTCGGTATTAACGTCATCGCCAAATTTATGAGCCCTGCCGTTGTAAATTATAAGAAACACCTGCCTTGTATGTTTGTAAAATGTGCCAGGGGGATGGTTAGTGTGAAGATACGGGAATGGGTGGGAATTCTCACCCATTGTCGGGCTGAAGCCCGACCTACAATTCAACCCTGATACAGTGATTTTGTAGGTGCGTCTTTAGACGCACGCTTTTGTCGGGCTGAAGCCCGACCTACATATTAGCCCGGCAATTGATAATTTTTAATTTTTAAAGGTACTCCCGCGGGTCGGTGATTTTCCCGGTGATCGCGCTGGCCGCTACTGTTGCCGGCGAGGCCAGGTAGATCTCCGCGTTGGAATTGCCCATGCGTCCCTTAAAATTGCGGTTGGCTGTGGAAATGACCGTCTCATTGTCCGCCGGTACGCCGTTATGCGTCCCCACGCAGGGGCCGCAGCCCGGTGTGACCAGGGCCGCCCCGGCTTCTACCAGCGACTGGATAATCCCCTCCGCCATGGCGTCCAGGAAAACCCGGCGGGAAGCAGGGGCGACGATCAGCCGCACATCACGGTGCACCTTCCGCCCACCCAGGATGGATGAGGCGATGCGCAGGTCTTCCAAGCGCCCGTTGGTGCAGGTACCGATTACCGCCTGCTGGACGGGCCTGCCGCTTTCATTGCTCACCGGCGCCACATTATCCACCCGGTGCGGCCTGGCCACCTGGGGCTCAAGCTTGCTGACATCATATTCCAGCACCCGGGCGTAAACGGCGTCATGGTCGGCGGCCACAGGCGTGAATTGGCGTCCGGTAAACCGCCGCAACCAGGCCGATGTCTTTTCGTCCGCCTCCATCAGCCCGGCTTTAGCCCCCATCTCAATAGCCATGTTGGAAATAGTAAAACGGGCCTCCTGGGACAACGCCGCAATGGCATCCCCCACATATTCGGTTGACATGTAGGTGGCCCCGTCAGCCGTGACATCACCGATTAGATAAAGGATCAGGTCTTTTGAATACACACCGGCCGGCAAAACCCCGTTGCAGACAAATTTGACTGTTTCCGGCGCCTTGAACCACATCCGCCCCGAGATCATCGCGCCGGCCAGATCAGTGGAGCCGACCCCGGTGGAAAAGGCGTTCAGGGCGCCATAGGTGCAGGTATGCGAGTCGGCGCCGATGACCAGGCTGCCGGGGCCCACCTCACCGCTTTCGGGCAGGATCTGGTGGCACACGCCACAGCCGATGTCATACAGGCGAAACCCCCTGGCTCCGGCAAACTCCCTCATTAGTTTGTGCAGGGCGGAAACCCCTTCGTTCGGGCTGGGCGCGCTGTGGTCAATGACGAAGGCGACACGCTCCCGGTCAAAAATCTTCGTGCCGCCCATATCGTTAAAAGCCCTGATGGCCAGGGGAGCGGTACCGTCCTGTCCCATCACATAATCAACAGCGGCCACAACGATATCGTTGGCGCGGGCTTCCTGCCCGCTTTTGGCCGACAGGATCTTTTCTATAATCGTCCGGCCCATTTTAATCCCTCTTTCCGAAAATATCTTCGTAAATATACATCAGTTCCTTGTCAAAAAGCGGCCTTTTAATGGAGACGGTGTATGAACGGATTTTAGGCAGCAGATCGGCAGCCTGGCTGTCGGTCAGGACGATGCCGAACTCGGCGAATTTAGTTTTTAAAGCTGAGGTGCCGGAATGCTTGCCGATTACAATCTGGCGCAGCAGGCCTACCTCCTCGGGCTGAAACGCCTCGTAATTCCTGGGGTTCTTTTGCACGCCGTCGGCGTGGATGCCCGATTCGTGGGCAAACATGTTCTTGCCCACAATAGCCTTCCACTTGGGCAGTTTCCGGCCTGATGCCCGGGACACGTATTCCGCCAGCTCCAGAAACATTTCCGTCTTAAAATTAAGGTCCATATTGTGCAGATGCTTTAAAGCCATGACGACCTCTTCCAGGGCGGCGTTGCCCGCCCGCTCGCCGAGGCCCAGGACGGTAACCCCAATGTACTTCGCTCCCGCTCTCACCCCGGCCAGCGCGTTGGCTGTAGCCATGCCGAAGTCGTTATGGGTATGCATCTCGATATCGATGTCTACCGTCTGACGGATCTTTTTAATCCGTTCATAAATTGCAAAGGGCTCCATTATCCCCACAGTGTCGCAGTAGCGCAGGCGATCCGCTCCCGCATCCTTTGCGGCCTGGGCAAATTCAATCAGGAAGTTCATATCGGAACGGGAGGCGTCCTCAGCGTTAACAGAAATCCCCATACCCTCTTTTTTGGCGAAGATAGTGGCCAGGGCCATCTGTTCCAGGACCCTTTCCCGGGTTGTGTTCAACTTGTGCTTGATGTGGATGTCGGAGGTAGAGATGGATATGGCCACCGCGTCCACGCCGCAATCTATGGACTCTTCAATATCGGCAATAACGGGGCGGTTCCAGCCCATTATGCTCGCCTTCAGACCGGCCTGGCAGATGGCCTTGATCGCTTCCTTCTCGTCCCCGCCCATCACCGGCACACCCGCTTCAATTTGCTGCACTCCCAATTCGTCTAAAAGCCTGGCAATGCGCAATTTTTCCCTGTTGGCAAATACGACTCCCGCCGTCTGCTCCCCGTCTCTGAGCGTGGTGTCTACAATAATTATGTCTTTGTTCATTGGCTAACCATCCTTCAAAGTTGTTCATTGTAATAAATTAAATAGTATCATAAAAGCATCCCGCAAAATAGTTGAAATCTAATGGTATTTATATCTATTAATAATAAAAAGAACCCGCTGAGCCGGCGTTTCTCGCTGCTGTCCAGGCGGATCCTTTGCTTTCCGTGTTGGCGGTCCGGTAAATAAACCCCCTGCCTACAAGGTATTATGATTGTACATCCTTTTTGTCCTTGCCCTTTTTGTCCGGTTTTTTATTTATCTTTTCCCTTTCTTTGATTGATTCAAACTCTTGCTTAAAAAAAACCATCCAGGCAATAAAAAGGGCTACGGCAAAGCTGATACACAGTTCCCAATTGTTAACAAACCACTCCATCCCGCCCACCTCGCTTATTGTGGCAATTAAAATCCCAACCTGGTTATCCCATCTGCCTTTTCCAGAACGTGGACACCAAGGTAAATACCTACAACATTATATCATAAACCAGGTGTGGAAGGGTGCTGCCGCAGTATTTGTTTTTGCCGTATCAAACCATCCCTGTCAATTCCCTGAATCCATTTTCGTCCAGTATGGGAACGGCCAGTGATACTGCTTTGTCGTATTTAGAGCCGGGTTTTTCGCCCGCCACGACATAATCAGTGCTGCGGCTGACACTGGAGGATACCTTGCCGCCCAATTTTTCCACTGCTGCTTGCGCCTCCTGGCGGGTGAAACCCTCCAGGGCGCCGGTCAGGACAAAGACCTTCCCGGCCAGCGGCCCGGCCCCGGCGCCGCTGTGTCTTTCCGCCCGGGTATTGACGCCGGCCCGAATCAGCTTTTCCATGACCTCCCTGTTTTGCGCCGCCGCGAAAAATGAAACAATGCCGGCAGCTATTTTGGGGCCGATTTCGGGGACGATGATCAGTTCATCCTCCCCGGCGTCCATCAACGCCTGCAAAGAATCGTAGCAGGCAGCCAGTATCTTTGCCGCCCTTTCGCCCACATGGCGGATCCCCAGAGCGAAAATCAGCCTGGACAGGGAATTCTTTTTGCTTGCCTCGATGGCCTCCAGCAGGTTTTGTGTTGACTTTGGCCCCAGCCTTTCCAGGCCGACCAGGTCCTCATAACGCAGGCGGTACAGATCCGCCGGATCATCAATAAGCCCGTGGTCCAGGATCTGGGCCAGCACAGCGGGGCCAAGGCCGGCTATGTCCATGGCGTGGCGCGATGAAAAGTGAATCAGTCCCTCCCACAGCCTGGCCGGGCAGGCCATGTTCGGACAGCGCACCGCCGCCTCACCCTCCGCCCGTATAACCCTGGAACCGCATGAAGGACATTCCGGCGGCATCGTCCAGACCCTTTCATCGCCTTTCCTTTGCTCCGGCAGGACGGCAATCACTTCGGGAATTACATCCCCCGCCTTCTGGATCATTACCCTGTCGCCGATGCGGATGTCTTTTTCACGGATGTTGTCTTCATTGTGCAAGGTGGCCCTGCTGACAGTGGAGCCGGCGATCCGCACCGGTTCCATCTCCGCTGTGGGCGTCAGGGCGCCTGTACGTCCGACCCGCACAAAAATATTTTTCACGGTTGTGACAGCCTGCTCCGGCGGAAATTTATAGGCAATCGCCCAGCGGGGGCTTTTCATTGTCGCTCCAAGCCTTTGCTGCTGATCCAGGGAATTGACTTTTACGACCAGTCCATCGACCGCGTAAGGCAGCTCAAAACGCCGCGCCTGCCAGTCCAGGCAGTACTTTATTACATCACCTATGTCATCAAACAGGTGGAACTCATTGGCCCTAAAACCAAGTTCCTGAAGCAATTGCAGAACATCACTGTGATCCCGGGGTGCAATCCCCTCGCTGTAGCCAATCCCGTATACTATAATGCTCAGCCGGCGGGAAGCTGTGATCCTTGAATCGAGTTGGCGCAAGGTCCCGGCGGCGGCGTTGCGCGGGTTGGCAAAAAGAGGCTCGCCTGCCTCCTCCCTGGCCTCGTTCAAGCGGGCAAAGGTATCCTTGGCCATGTAGGCTTCCCCCCTGATTTCCAGGGCCGGGACGACCTTGCGCAGGCGCAGGGGCATGCTTCTGATTGTCTTTAGATTTTGGCTGATATCCTCACCTGTCTCACCGTCGCCACGGGTGGCGCCCCTGGAAAAAAGTCCGCTCTCATAAAAAAGTGAAACAGCCAGGCCGTCTATTTTGGGTTCAACGACATATTTAACGGTTTCACCCGGCAGCGCCTGCCGCACCCGGCGGTCAAAATCCCCTAATTCATTTTCTTCAAAGGCATTGGCCAGGCTGATCATCGGCGAAATATGGCGCACTGTGACAAACCCTTCTCCAGGCTGTCCGCCCACCCTTTGCGTGGGCGAATAAGGGCTGGCCAGGGAGGGGTGCTGTTTTTCCAGGTTCTCCAATTCCCTGAGCATTTTATCGTAACGATCGTCAGATATGGTTGGATCATCCATAACATAATAACGGTAATTATGCGCCTCAATCTCCGCGCTAAGGGCCTCGATCCTCTCTTTGGCCTTTTCCATATCCTGATCCATTTTTTCCACTCCCTTTTTAGTTGGATCCTT
>CAYMJG010000020.1:11234-31733 GCA_964390855.1 uncultured Eubacteriales bacterium
ACCGTGCCAAGGGTCCTGGTGAGGGCCAGGTATATGACCATTTGCTTTACATCTTCCTCGCCCCTTTCCCCGTGCAGCGCCTGGTCGGTAATGGCCGCGGCGGTGGGTTCGACCACTGTTGCTGAAAGAATGGTGGCTACCCCGTTAACCACGGCCGAAAGCAGGGCGGCAGTCGAACGGAAATTGGGAAACAGCGCTCCGGCGTAAATGGCGGAGAGCACACCGGTAGTATAAACACCGGTAACAATAATATTTAGAAATAAAAATGTCTTGGGAATGACGACCTTTTTTTTCGGCGCTATGCTGAAAGGCTTTTTGGCCTGCTGGTCAATTTGGCTGCCGGCTTTCATGAACCGGCGGGGCGATAATATAATACCGGCCAGCATGCGGGGCACCGAACCGGTTTCCTCGAATGAAAAGATCGCCCGGTTAAATATGTTGACAAAGGCTGGGATCAGGGCCGCGGCAATAATCGTCCCCACAGTCGCCGCCAGGATGACAATCCGGATGTTCTGGCTGAGCGAGGCCAGCAGCGCCTGGTAGGCGGCGCTGTTAACCAGCTGCGCATCCGCCGTCCTGACCCCCGCCTGGATCTGCCCGGTTTTGATCACCATTTCCACAATTGAAGCAAGGATCGGCGCCTGGATAGTATTGGCGGTGCTGGCGATAAGAAATATTACATTATAAATTGACAAGCCAGTGGCCAGCCGCCTGGTACGCACACCGGATATACGCATCGCGTAAGCCAGGGTATTAATAAAATGGATGACCGCTGTGAGGGCGGCCACAATCAGGAGACGCTCCATAGTTCCTCCGTTGCCGGGCTAACAATAGTATTGCCAAAAATCATCTGCCGCAAAGCCATTCCCGGCGGATAGGCGCCGGAAAAGCATGCCGGGGGAAAACCATCCCTCTGGCACGTTGCACAAAATCAACAAGCTGATCGAAGCCATGTTACGCTTGTTTCTTGCGGGGTGCGGCTTTAGCCGCACTTGTCGGGCTGAAGCCCGACCTACATTCCAACCTGCAATTCCGACCTACATTCCAACCTGCAATTCCGACCTACATTCCAACCTGCAATTCCGACCTACATTCCAACCTGCAATTTAGCCCCGGCGTGTTACATTCGTGCCGGGAGAACCGTCCATGCGCTGGTCCCCGTGACACGTTACTCTTTTTCCAGCGGGGCGAATTTTGCCAGGAGTGTTTTTATGCCCTGGTCCGGGAAGGCCACCTGGTACTCTATGTCTTCGCCCCCGTTGCGCACCCCGACGATTACACCGGGGCCCCATTTGCTGTGCCTGACCCGGTCACCAAGAATATATTGCTGTATCACTGAATTTATATTGGCATCTTTTGCTCCCTTTTTCCCATTTCCCGGCCGTGGTTTGTTGCCGGCCTTCCCCAGAGAATCATCGTCGCTTAAAAGGTGGGGGGGAATTTCCTCCAAAAAACGGGAGGGCGTGTTGTATTTCTCAGCGCCAAAAAGGGTCCTCTTCCAGCAGTGGGTCAGGTAGAGGCGTTCCATGGCCCTGGTCACGCCGACATAACACAGGCGGCGTTCCTCTTCCAGTTCACCCTGTTCCAGCAGCGACCGGGAGTGGGGAAAGACACCCTCCTCCAGCCCGGCCAGGAACACCACCGGGAACTCCAGGCCTTTGGCGCTGTGCAGCGTCATCAGGGAAACCTGGTCGCTTTCTTCGTCAAACTTGTCCAAATCGGTTACCAGGGCGATATTCTCAAGAAAACTAACCAGCCCTTTTTCTTCGGCCTCCCGGTCAAACTCAATGGTCCCGGAAATAAATTCATCCAGGTTTTCCAGCCTGGTGCGCGACTCCACAGTATTTTCCTCCTGCAGTTCCGCACGGTAACCGGTCTGTTCCAGTATCTCCCTGGCCAGATCAGTAACGGCAGCGTCAAATGATTCCGCCGTTAGACGCTGGAGTAGCAGGCCCAGTCCGCTGCACGCTGCCCTGGCTTTCGCGGAAAGGCCGCTAATCTCATCCGATCTGACAAGAGCCTCCACCGGCGTGATTAGATGTCCATCAGCAAAAGACACGATTTTACTTAAGGAAGCCGGCCCGATGCCGCGCCGGGGCACATTTATTATTCTGGCCAAACTTACTGTGTCCCGCTGGTTTACGAGCAGCCTGAGGTAGGCCAGGATGTCCTTTATTTCCTTGCGGGCGTAGAATTTCAATCCCCCGATAATGGTATATGGCAGACCCGCCCTAACGAAAATTTCCTCAATTACCCGCGATTGGGCATGGGTACGATAGAGCACGGCAAAATTACGGCAAGGCCTTTTTTCCACTTCCCGCAGATGAAATATTTTCCTGGCGATAAAGTCAGCTTCCCTGTGCTCGTCCTCGGCAAAAAAGCTAACCAGGCCGGCGCCGGGGCTGGCGGCGGTCCAAAGGCGCTTTTCTTTGCGATTTTCATTGTTTTTGATAATGTGATTGGCCGCCTCCAGGATCCGGCCCGTTGAGCGGTAATTTTGCTCAAGCCGGATCAACGCCGCCTCGGGATAGTCTTTTTCAAAACTCATAATATTTTTGATATCCGCGCCCCGCCAGCCGTAAATTCCCTGATCCGGGTCCCCCACGGCGAACAGGTTGCGGTGGACGCCCGCCAGCAGGTTGACCAGGACATATTGGGCGTGGTTGGTGTCCTGGTATTCATCAACCAGTATATGGCGGAAGCGGTCCTGGTAATATGCCAGCACCTGGGGGTACTCCCTGAACAGACGCACCGTAAGAAAGATCAGGTCGTCAAAATCGACAGCGTTGTTTCGCTGCAGCTTTTCCTGATATAAAACATAGGCCCTGGAAACGGCCTGGCTAAAGCTGTCATAAGCATGCCTTTGATAACCGGAGACGGTAAGCAGCTGGTTTTTGGCCTGGGAGACGGCCGCCGCAACCGCCCGGGGCGGGCACCTTTTCTCATCGATGTCCAGCTCTTTGATACAGTCTTTGATCAGGGTAAGCTGGTCGTCGCCGTCATAGATCACAAAATCACGGCTGCGCCCGAAAAACTCCTCCTGGCGCCGTAAAATACGCAGGCAGGCGGCATGAAAGGTGCAGATCCAGATGTCGCGGGAAACCTCCGGCGCCAAAGCCTCCACCCGGGACTTCATTTCCCGGGCGGCCTTGTTGGTAAAAGTAATCGCCAGAATACGGCGGGGGGGGATGCGCTTCTCCTTGATCAGATATGCCGCCCGGCAAGTCAAAACCCTTGTTTTGCCGCTGCCGGCCCCGGCCAGGACAAGCAGCGGCCCGTCCCCGTATGTCACCGCCTCCACCTGGGCGGGATTAAGGTTGTCTAATATGTCCATCGCCCCTCCAAAAATTTAACATTTCATTTAATAATATAAATTCTAAATCATCAGCGCAAATCCTGCACCGCCGGCAGCGCCGGCAGAACATTGTCCGGCGGAATTTAAGGCTTTAATGTCAAAAAAGCCAAAAATCCGGGTGAAACCGGATTATCAGCAAGAGGTTAAAGGTACACACAAAAATAGAATTATCTGGGCGGGCCAACAACCCCAAGACCATTTAGAGCCAATTTAATCGAGAGAAATTATTTTTTCTTTCAGTAGTTTTTCCAAGGCAATTCTAAACCATGATGTATAAATTTCCGGATTTTTTCTCATGTCCTCGTCCAGGGCGCCTATGTCAACCCACTTATAATCAGCCACCTCGTCCGGGTTTTCTACCGGTGTCCCGTCCCATCTGCCGATAAAAACGTGATCATATTCCTTCTCCGTCAGGCCATTGGCAAACCTGGTTTCGTAAATAAACGAGAAAACCTCCACCAGGCCGGTGTCAAAGCCCATTTCCTCTTGCAGTCTTCTGTGCGCGGCCGCCGCAAGGTCCTCCCCCGGACGCGGGTGGCCGCAGCAGGTATTAGCCCACATCCCCGGGTTATGGTATTTGCCCCCGGCCCTTTTTTGGATTAAAAGCCTGTCGCCGCTGTCAACAATAATGATTGAAAAGGCCCGGTGCAGCCTGGGGTTCCTGTGGGCGTCTATTTTTTCAGCGGTACCTACCGCATTATCGTTTTCATCTACAAGGATAACATATTCTTGCATGGCCGGCCCCCGGGTACGTAAAATTTTCTTTTGGAGCATGATCCGGAATATGATCGCTGGTCCTCCGTGTCAAGATCACCTTTGCTTAAACACCATATTTTTAATGCCAGCTGCAGATCAAATCTCTTATTCGGATCTTTCAGGGAAAAATCCCCTACCTCACATATTTTTCCAAGACGATATTTAAAGCCGCTCAGGGTCACCATGGCCGCCCCGGCTGCTTCTTTCATATTACTGTTGCAGTTAAAATAACAATTTAAGGTATCCACCAGCCGGCTGTCGTGTTTGGCATCGTATTTGATCAACTCGCCCAGCTGGTCATTCATAAAACCTGTCAGGCTGTCATGGTTGTCGGTATTAAAGAGCAGTCCGAACGTACCCAGGCAATCAAAAGGGATCACCATATTTTTTTGGTTCAACGATTTGATCACCTTCAAAGCCCATTTGGCTTCCTGGTAAGATTCGCAAAAATCTTTCGGGGAATGGCATACCTTTCCCAAACCAATGGAGATTGTGATCGAAGGTAATTGCCGGGCAACCATCTTTTGTATGCTCCGCGCCAGTTCGACTGTATTGGAAGAAGGCCTGTCCTCCAGCGCAGTGATTATAATAATGCTGTTGCCGCTTACGGTAGCTGTTCCGGTCCGGTTATACACCTTCAGCGCTGTGTTGATTACCCCGCAAATCTGTTCATTTATATCGGCGGCCCGCCCTTTTTCCTGGAGAGACCGGCCCAACGAGCAGGCCGGTTTATCCAAACCGGCGACAAGCACCCGGTGCGACCGTTTAATATTATAACCAAGACAGCGCGCCCTTTCAATGATCGAGGCTTCAGATCTGAAATTGCCCGTAATTAATTCCAGGACAAAGTCACCCAACAAACGGCTTTCAGTTTTAGCCACGGTGCAGTCCTGGGCCATCTTAAGGGCGAAAACCGTAACGATAAACTCCATTGTATTTTGCTCATGTTCAGTAAGCCTTTTTTCAGTTTTAATCAGGCTGACATAGCCGATAACCTCCATTTTGCTCGTTACCGGAAATACAAACTGGGTTACAGGCTTTTTGGTCAGTTCAGACGGAAGAATAACAGGCTTATTTTCCTGAGTGAGCTTAGCGGCCAAATGCCGAAGGCGCCAGTCACTGATGATGTCACTGGTTGAAAAAGGGGGCTGCCCGCCGGCCTCCATTGTCATGTCAGGTGAAAAATAGGCGACAGGCTGGAATGACTGATCTTCCACCATTACCGTACCATTCATAATTTTGCCCGCCGCGCTTGTGATTGCGGATATGTCTTCCCCATTTAATACCATTTTGGTGAGCTGCTCATGCACCGCTACTGATTGCCTTAAAGCCTCATTCTGCTCCATAACACTGGCCTGGGGCCATTCCATACTCCGCCCCAGAGTGGTGCCGTGATAGTACTGCAACTCGGGACGAATTTCCTCGCCCCAGTCAGACAGCTTCATACCAACGTAACGGCAGTGCTGATCACCCATGGCGGAACAGGATACTTCCTTGATAATTACCCGTTCACCAAAAAAAGCTGACATAATTCCACTGGCGTATCCCACTAGTGTCCAGCACACCGGTTCAGTAGCCGGACCAAAATGCTTGATGTGGTGTTCCGCCTCGTAGGAATCATACCAGCTGCCTTCACACATCCAGGAATGATCGACATCGTCAGGCCTTTTCTCAGATGAAATAACGTTGGCCATCCCAATAAATGTGTGGAAGTTCCTGGCCAGATGATACCGGCCCTCTTTATCTATCCGGGGGAAATCATTCATCAGGTTTTCCACATCCCGGAAGCCGTTATTAAAACCGAACCGAATAAGAAATCCTTTAGCTTTTTCTTTGCCCAGGGTATAGATCAGGTCTTTGCGCAGGATACCAATTGCATTGGCGTTTAAAATCAGTATGCGTTTGTCCTTTAAATAGTTCTTGCCTAAGCCTGCCTGCAATTTTAGCATACTTCCCAGTTGCATTTCCTGAATCACATTACGTCCCTCCATAAAAAAGCTTTTTTTGGAGACATGTTGACATAATTAATTGTATCAAATAATCAAAGCAATTGCCTTTTTTTGGTTAAAAACTGTTTGCTGTTTTAACCGCCGGGCTCTGATTGCATTTGACCTTTGATATTTTTAGCACCTGGGATAGTATGGGTAATTATAATTTTTGAACGCCGCACAAGAAAACCCTGTTGGTTTTTTTGTGTCAAACGGTATCCTTATTATACTACAAAAACCTCCATTTTACCGAGAAACTTTTATATGGGAGGGCCGTTTGAATCCCATTCGGGATTCAAACGGCTTTTTCCCACCCATTTTCCTGAAAGGAGTAGTTGGTTAATGGGCTTTTTGACTCAAACAGCTAATCTATTTATCACTTCTTGAGCGGTGGAACCGGCACCAGGATTTGCAAATCCTCCGGCTCTTGTGTGAATTGGTAATCCTTGTCCCGCAATTCCGCTTTGATTACATCATCTTCTTCAGTATTCCGCCAGGTAAAGTTGCAACGGCTGCATACATACATTTCCCATGCGCCTGAGCCGTCCGGCGCCTTAGTTAATAACCTTGCAGTGTCATGTAAACAACGCACACACTTCATGCAATTATCCTCCTTTTGTAAACTGGTAGTTATTTTTTGCGCCTATGCTTCCTGGGCGGCTTTTTGCAGGTCGGCGACGACCTTTTCAAACGGCTTTGATTCAGGGTTGTCAATCAGCCTGGTATCACGCAACAATCCGTCCGGTTCAGTCGGTATGGTGGCGTCAATGATGAACTTGTTGCCCATACCGGCCGGGTAGGAGGTGGGGTCGAGAGGCATACCCGGCGTATTTGGAATGACGATTACGTCTTTTTCCGCACGCACCCGGCAGGATAAGGACCACATTACCTGTTCCAGGTTAAAGGGGTCGACGTCTTCGTCAACTAAAATGATGTTTTTGCAGTAAGAAATACCGTGCGGTGTTGAAGACAGGCGGAAGGCGACTGACTTGGCATAGCCGCCGAAACGGTTTCTGGTGGAAACGATGGTGGTTAAACCGTGCTGGTACATGGCGTTGACAGCGTGTATCTCGGGCATGGTTTCCTTGAGCTGTTTGTACAGGGGCACGCAGGTGTTCAAGCCCATCAGATAGTCGATTTCAGTCCAGGGGCGGCCCATGAAAAGGTTTTCAAAGATTGGGTTTTTACGGTAACTAATGCTTTTCACCTTAATCACTGACTGCAGGCGCATACCGGAGTAACTGCCGGGAAACTCACCAAAGGGCCCTTCCGGCACCCGTACGCGAGGCTGCACTTCGCCTTCTATTACGTACTCGGCATTGGCCGGCACGTCGAGGTTGCTGTTCAGAGCTTTGGTCAACTCCATCGGGATACCGTTAATGGCCGCGGCGTACTTGTATTCCGACAGATCATAGTTGATTGGCGTACTGGCCATAAAGGTTAGGACGGGGTCGTTTCCCAGGGCAATGGCGATGGGCATTGGTTCATTCTGTTCTTCCGCATGGGTGATATGGCGGGCAATATCATGGAAAGCAAGGGCTTGGATGCAGATTTCGTCCTTCCCGATGATCTGCATCCGGTATGTGCCCACGTTTTGGGTGTCGAAATTATCCTGATCATACGGGTCCCGGCTGATTATGCACGCCTTGGAGAAAAAGCAGGCGGCATCCCATTTGTTGATGCGGAACAGAGGGATATGTTCAAAAAGATTGATCTTGTCCTTAACGATCACTTCATGACAGGGCGCCTTGTTGCTGTCGATATACTTAATCTCGCCGGGATATTTGTCCCAGGCCTTGAGGAAATTAAAGAACTGCTCCCGCACCGGCGTATCCTTGTCGAGGCCCATCATTAAGGCGATGTTGGACCAGGAACCGTGCACGTTTAATGCTACCTTCATGCCCTTCATGCCTTTAATGTTGTCTATAATCACTGCGGGTCCGTTAGGTAAATCTGTTGAGGCCCGGCCGATTTCCCGGATAGTTGGTTCCGGATAGATTGAGTCCTTAATACGGACAAGCTGGCCATTTTCTTCTAGTTTGTTCAAAAACTCACGCAAATCACGAAACACGTACAACCACACCCCTTTTTTTTACTTTATCCTGGAATCAGGAACTATTGTTGCCATCCTTTGCATTAACACGCATATGAAGTTTCTGAATTTTCCTTCTGCCGCCACCTCCATTGATGTGTTGTGTATTTAGGCTGGCTGACATAAATCTTTTTTTGACTTTCATCTATAATGAAGATTACCATTATAGATAATTCTTTACTATGATCTGAACGGACACATAATTTGCATATGTGCTGTCCGATTTGATAGTGCCGGCCCCACACCTCAATTCAGCGCGGCAAAGATAACAATGATATCGGGAAACTACCATATCAGCCAGTTAAAGTGCTGATTATTCAGCTTATTTGACTATAGGAATGCGCTTGCCGCAGTGATAATGTAGTTGCTAAGTCAATAGGGATATCAGGTAATTCAGGGGATTATTGCATCGTAGGATTAATAAAAGGGGGCTTGCTGTTATGACTAGAGTAGTTCTGGGGATATCGGGCGCCACCGGGGCAATATACGGCATCAGGTTTCTGGAGGAAGCCCAAAAAGCCGGGCTGGAGGTACAATTAATACTGAGCAATTCCGCCAGGAGGACCATCGAGCTGGAAACGGATTGTTCGCTGGATTATATCACCGGGCTGGCCGGCCGCCATTTTCCTAACAGTGATATCGGAGCGCCGCCTGCGAGCGGTTCATATCCGCATCAGGGGATGGTAGTGGCCCCCTGCAGCATGAAAACCCTTTCCGCCATAGCCAACGGATATGCAGACAATTTAATTAACCGCGCCGCCGATGTGACAATTAAAGAAAGGCGCAATCTGGTCCTGGTAGTGCGGGAAACCCCATTCAGCCCCATCCACCTGGAAAACATGCTTAAATTGTCCAGGCTTGGGGTAGTGATTATGCCGCCTGTGCCTTCATTCTACAACAAGCCGAATACCATTGAAGACATTGTCAGGCAAACGACAGGACGGATATTTGATCAATTGGGAATTGAAAACTCGATAACACACAGGTGGTCTGAAACGGATCAGTCCCTGACCATAACTGATGTTCTGGCTGCCGATAGAAGCCGCTAGTTATAAGTTATCATTTCAACCGCGGTCTTAATATAAAGAGGCGGGACAGTAGGCTTAAATGCCCACTGTCCCGCCTCCCTTTTCCGGGTAAGATACGGGACCTTCCCCATTGTTTTAACCGCCGACGGTTGTAACCAGTTCGTTTAGCGCCTCCTGTACCATTTCACTGATTTGCCGGATATCCTGCGGCTTGATATTATCGTTATGTATGCCGCAGGAGACGACAACCGGCGCATTTAGCCTGCCGGCCAGAAAATTGGCGGCCGGCCGGGCAATCTCATCTTCCTTGTGACCGGTTAGGGTCATTACGGACACGGTAGCGCTGGTTACCAGCGGATTTTGCAGGCTGGGCCGCGGAATGCCGAGGGCCACGGCGCCGAGATGGGGAATTTCCCCACCGGTGATCACCACGTTCCAATCCTTACCCATAGCTATTGCTTGCAAAAGGACGTGTGTGCCCTTGTATTCCTTGCGTATTTCAATGGTTCCCGACTTGTCCAATTTTTTCACTGCCTTTAAAAATGATTTTTGGCTTCAGTGGCCAAGCCGGATCAGGGCTTCTTACCGTAAACCTGCTCCGGGTCAAATTGTTTCTCACCCACCACCGTAACCTCTCCGCCCGGTTCAATGCGGTAGTGAAAACAGGAATAAAACCCTTCGTGGCAGGCCGCCCCGTTTTGTTGAACCTTTACCAGCAGGGTATCCCGGTCGCAGTCGTATAAAATTTCCTTGACTCTCTGGACATTGCCCGAAGATTCACCTTTATGCCAGAAGGTCTTTCTGCTCCTGCTCCAAAACCAGGTTTCCCCGCTAGCCAGGGTTTTTTCCAGGGATTCCTTGTTCATATAAGCCAGCATTAAAACCGCCCCGCCATTAATGTCCTGCACAATAGCGGGAATTAACCCGGCTTCATTATATTTTAGTTTGTCCAAGTCAAACATTTAAGTATTATTCCTCCATGCTTCAAAACACATTATTATAAGATTCATCCCTCAGCCCGGCATTTCCCCTGCCGCTATGGCCAGCGCCTCATCAATGGTTACTGTCCCGGCGTAGAGAGCCTTGCCCATAATTACCGAGTCAACCCCCAGGGGTTCAAGTTTTTTTAGCTCCCGCAGGTCATCCGCTGTTGAAATACCGCCGGAAGCGATGATCCTCAAACCGGTGGCTGCGGCCAGTTCGCTGATCGCTTCGAAATTCGGCCCCTGCAGGGTGCCGTCCCGCCTGATGTCGGTAAAAACAACCCTGTTTATGCCGAGGTTCTTCATTTCTCCAGCTAATTCAATTGTCCCCTTCTCTACAGTTACACCCCAGCCTTCGATAGCCACCATGCCGTTGCGGCTGTCGATGCCCACCAGAATGGCGTCGCCGTATCTGGTGCAGGCTTCCAAAACAAGTTCCGGTTTCAGAATAGCGGAGGTACCGAGGATTACCCGCGCAGCGCCAAGTTCCAGGAGGTGCTCCACCGACTGTATGTTCCTTATGCCGCCGCCCACCTGCACCGGTATCGACAGCGCAGACAGAATTTCTTTTATCACGTCCAGGTTCTTTGGTGAACCGGCAAAAGCCCCGTCCAGGTCAACCACGTGCAGCATCCGGGCCCCCTTTGTTTGCCAGTGGGCAGCCATTGCTACCGGATCGTCTGAATAAATGGTCTCCTGTTCAAGCCGCCCTTCCACCAGACGAACACATTTCCCTTCCCGCAGATCAACGGCTGGGATAATCAACATAAATTAACCACTCTCCCGAAACATTCTAATACTTGGGGCCCGGGGCGCCGCCGGGCTGTTTATTCCAATCCCGTTCCAGCCGGGGGGCTACTTACCCCCGGCCAGTATTTCAATTAACCTGTCTGGCCTTCCAGTGTCCCCTTTGTGGAGGGAACGGCTTCACCGCCGTCCCTGGCAACGGCCATTTTTAACGAGCGCGCCAGTGCCTTGAATGTGGCCTCAATAATATGGTGTGTATTTTTACCATAGAAAAGGCGGACGTGCAGATTAAATTCTCCGTTAATAGCCAGGGCCCTCATAAATTCCTCGACCAGCTCCGTGTCGAAATCGCCAATCCTGGCCGCCGGAATGGTTACATCAAAAACCAGGTGGCCCCTGCCGCTTAAATCAACCGCAGCCATAACCAGCGCGTCGTCCATGGGAATAATCGCGTGCCCGTACCTGTTAATCCCTGCTTTTTCACCGAGAGCCTTTTTGATCGCCTGACCCAGGCAGAGACCGGCGTCCTCCACAGTATGATGGCCGTCCACAGCCAGGTCCCCGCGTCCCGTCAGCTCCAAGTCAAATGAAGCATGCATGGCAAACAGCTGCAGCATGTGGTCAAAAAACGGCGCTCCGGTGGTTACCCAGTAAACCCCATCCCCATCGAGGTTTAAGGAACAGTTCATTTCTGTTTCTTTTGTCTTCCTCGTAACATAGGTAACACGTGCTTCTACAGACATCTTCTCTCACCTCAAAATAAAATTATTTATTAAAATGGGCTGTTCGGCCGCAATTTAATCCCCTGCGGATGTTTGCAGTAAAACTAGCTTTTTTCAAGTATTCCTTTCAATTTTTCCATAAAGATCCCGTTTTCCTCCCCGGTCCCCAGGCAAACCCGCAAGCATTCAGGCAAAAGGGGCCCGCTTACGTTCCTGATCAGCACGCCCTGTTCCAGCAAGCCGTTATATATTTTACCGGCCGGCTGCGCTGTCCTGAACATGATAAAATTCGCCTGGGAGGGAAACGCTTTTACACCCGGGATCTTAGACAGCTCCGCAAAAAGTTTTTCTCTTTCCTGCAATATTTTTTTTATTCTGTCCTCAAAAAGAGGCAGGTTCCGCATCACCGCGCAGGCCGCCGTCTGGGAAAAAACGTTCAGGTTATACGGCTGTTTGACCTTCAGCAGTTCATTTATTACAGATGCATCCGCCAGCAGATAGCCCACTCTGAGACCGGCCATGCCGAAAGCCTTGGAAAAGGTCCGCAGAATAACGAGGTTGGCATATCCGCCCAGCAAAGGAACACAGGATTCACCCCCAAACTCGTTGTACGCCTCGTCCACCACGACAATAGCGTTTGTCTGCCGGAGAATCTTTTCGATTTCTCCGGGAAGGGCAACATTGCCCGTGGGGTTGTTTGGCGAGCAGATCACGAGCAGCTTTACATCAGGTTTTGAGGCGGCTTCGATTAATCCCTCAACATCTATCCCGAAATCATCTAAACGGGGTACCTCCAGCAAAGTACCGGTCGCCATCCGGCCATAAACCCCATACATAGAAAAGGTCGGGGTGGCGACGGCATACCGCGCGCCCGCGGCAAAAGTCAGCATCAGGTTCAGGATTAGCTCGTCAGAGCCATTTCCCACCATTATGTTATCCGCCTTAACCGATATATAATCACTCAGGCAGCGGCGCAACTTAAGGGCCGCCGCGTCGGGATAGCGGCAGAAATTGCTTGTGCTTATTTCCCTTAATATCTGGGCCAGCACTTCCGGTGGGAAGCCATACGGGTTTTCGTTCGCGTCAAGTTTGATTACGTCCGCGTAATAGGGCGCGTTATATGGGACCATATCCCGCAAATCTTCCCGCACAAGAGCCGATAAATTAAACGTTCTATTCATTCTATGGACAGCCCCCTTTGTCCTTTCTTTTTCCGCATTTTTCTTACCCGGCTGTTTATCTGCTTAGAGGCAATCTGTCAAAAACCAGCTTATAGCCGTCGGCGCCATAATTAAGCGCCCTCTTTACCCGGCTGATGGTGGCCGTGCTGGCGCCGGTCCGGCTCGATATTTCCCCGTACGTCTTGTTTTCCCGGATCATTTTCGCCACCTCCAGGCGCTGGGCAAGGGACTTCAGCTCCGCCACGGTGCAGATGTCTTCAAAAAAACGGTAGCACTCGTCCAGGTCCTCTAAAAGCATGACGGCCTCAAAAAGCCTGTCCAGCAGATCGTCCTTAAGCTTTCCAGAATACATTGCCGGCGCCTCCCCAGTTTTACCATGCTACCACTCTAACATTTTAACACGCTAAAGCGCGATGATCAAGGACAAATTCGCCCTTCTGGCGCCTGCAGGCCTTACAACACGGCTCAGGTTCGCCCCTGATTATTGTCCGGGCCTGGTATCGCCGCTGACATAAGCCCGCGGGTCACTGATGCGCAAAGCATCACTTCCATACAATAAAAAAAGCGCCTTTTAAGGTACCTCATAGTGCCGGGGTAAACTATTCAAGACGCGTGTTCCAGCCGATATTCCCATTGGGGACATACCTCTACTCTAAAGAAATACCTCTTAGCTGTGGTGTGTCCCCACTCCCCTGCCCGGCAAAGAGGGGATGCCCCCGCGCCGCTGCCATTGCGCCGGTTGAAGCGGCCGGCTGAACAATGTTTTGTCAGGCAAAACGTGTCACGGGAGCCGTCCCCCGGACACTTTATCTTCGAAGCGCCCTGCGGCCGATATCCTTACGGTACTGCATCCCGTCAAAGCTGATTTTTTCAACTGCCCCATAGGCCGATCTGATCGCCCCATGTATGTCCGGCCCGCTCGCTGTAACTCCCAGGACGCGGCCGCCCGCTGTAACTATCCGGCCATTTTTTTCCGCTGTGCCGGCGTGGAAAACCATGATATCATCCGGCGCCTGATCAAGTCCCTTGATCACTTTTCCCTTTTCGTATGTTCCCGGGTAGCCGCCGGAAGCAAGAACCACGCAAACGGAGGACTGTTTTTTCCACTTGATGTCGAGCGTGTTCAACCGTTTTTCTAAAATGGCATCGATAATTTCAATGAGGTCCGTCTCCAACAGGGACAGTACGGGCTGTGTTTCCGGGTCACCGAAACGGGCGTTAAACTCCAACACCTTCGGGCCCGCATCCGTAATCATTAAACCCGCGTAAATAACCCCGCTGTAGGTGCGGCCCTCGGCATCCAGGGCGCGGATCATCGGTGTTACTATTTCATCCATTACCTGCCTGTGCAGCGCCGGCGTATAGACCGGCGCCGGGGCGTAAGCTCCCATGCCGCCTGTGTTGGGGCCTTGATCATGATCAAAAACGCGCTTGTGGTCCTGGGAGGAAATCATGGGCGCCACGTTTACGCCATCGGTGAAGGCCAGAATACTGACTTCTTCTCCAATAAGGCACTCCTCGACCACCAGCAGCTCGCCTGCTTTTCCAAAGTCCCGGTCAACCATGATCGAGCGCACCGCGTCAAGAGCGGTTTCTTTATCCATGGCCACAATTACGCCCTTGCCGGCAGCCAGGCCGTCAGCCTTGACCACGCAGGGTGCGCCAATTTGATTTATATGCTGAATTGCTTCCTCCGGCCTGGTAAATACCGCATATCCGGCGGTGGGGATGCCGTACCTGGCCATAATATCTTTTGCCACGACCTTGCTGCCCTCAATTTCTGCCGCTGCCCGGGAGGGTCCGAATATTTTCAAGCCGGCTTCCCGGAAGCTGTCAGTTATTCCGGCGCACAGCGGCGCCTCGGGGCCGACAAGCGTTAGGTCAATGCCCTTGTCCCGGGCAAAAGCCAGCAGCCCCGGTATGTCTTCCGCACCGATTTGCACACAGGTTGCCAGAGCGGCGATGCCGGCGTTGCCCGGGGCGCAGAATATTTCTTTAACGCGTGGGCTTTGTTTCAGCTTCCAGACCAGCGCGTGCTCGCGCCCGCCGCCGCCTACCACAAGAACCTTCATATATCTCACTCCCTCGACAGTAATTGGTTACCAACCCATGATTAAGGCCTTTCTCCGGCCCTTCCCGATCGGGGACATACCTCGACCTCAAAGGAATACCCGTTAACTGTGGCGCGTTCCTAATGTTTAAAATGCCTCATCCCGGTAAACACCATGGCCATGCCGTTTTCATCCGCTGCTTTAATGGATTCGGCATCCCGGATTGAACCGCCGGGCTGGATTATGGCGGTTACGCCCGCTTTGGCCGCCTCAAGCACGGTGTCGCTGAACGGGAAAAAGGCGTCGGAACCCAGTACCGCGCCACGGGCCTTTTCACCGGCCTGCCCGGCGGCAATGCGGGCGGAGCCGACCCGGTTCATCTGGCCGGCGCCGACGCCCACCAGGCTGCGCTCCCTGACTATAACGATAGCGTTTGACTTGACGTGCTTGACCACAGTCATGGCAAACAATAGTTCATTCATTTCCTCTTCCGAAGGCCGGCGTTTTGTGACCACCTTCAGCCCGGCGGAACGGAAGACCTCCCGGTCCGCCTCCTGGGTCAGCAGGCCGCCGTTTACCTTCCTCAACTCAAGCCGGTCATCGGTCTGGCCGGTAAGTTCCCCGGTCACCAGGAGCCGCAGGTTGGCCTTTGCCTTCAGTATTTTCAGGGCTTCTTCCTCATATCCCGGCGCTATAATTGCCTCAAAAAAAATTTTAGCCATTTCCGCGGCAGTTTCCGAATCGACAACGCGGTTATAGGCGGCAATGCCCCCGTAAGCTGAAACGGGATCCGCCTCAAGCGCCTTCTTGTAAGCAGCCGCCGGGCCGTCCGCGCAGGCGCAGCCGCAGGGATTGTTATGCTTGACTATTACCGCCGCCGGCCCGCTGAACTCGCGCACCAACTCAAAGGCGGAGTTTAAATCAAGAATGTTGTTATAAGAAAGCTCTTTGCCCGATAACTGCAAAGCGTTGCCCACGCAGGGACCGGCAACCAGGGGATCGCGGTAAAAGGCCGCCTGCTGGTGGGGGTTTTCACCATAGCGGAGAACCTGCGCCCTTTTAAGGGATATGTTCAGGGTGGGGGGGAACAGTTCCCTGTCGTTGTTAATGCCTTCAAGATACGCTGTTATCGCGGCGTCATAAGAGGCAGTGTGGGCAAAGGCCTCTCGCGCCAGGTTCATCCTCAGGTCGGTATCCGCCCGGCCGGCGCGTATGGCTTCCAGGATATCCATGTAGCGGCCCGGGTTGACGATAACCAGCACGTTTTCGTAATTCTTGGCCGCGGAGCGGACCATGGCCGGCCCGCCGATATCTATATTCTCAATTGCCTCGGCCAGTGTCACGCCCGGTTTGGCTATCGTCTCCCGGAAAGGATAGAGGTTAACAGCCACAAGATCAATTGGCGTGATATTATGCTCTTTTAGCTGGGCCAGGTGCAGGTCGTTCCGCAGGGCCAGGATCCCCCCGTGGACATTGGGATGCAGCGTCTTTACCCGCCCGCTTAATATCTCCGGAAAACCCGTGACGTCAGATATGTATGTGACCGGCACACCGGCCCCGCGCAGGGCCTTTGCGGTGCCGCCGGTGGATATTATCCGCACCCCCAGTTCCGCCAGTCCCCGGGCAAACTCCACAACACCCGTTTTGTCCGAAACACTGATCAAAGCACGCTTAACGCTCATGCTTACCTACCTCCATTTTTGTTTGGTATAACGGCTAAACCCTGAAAACTTTTCTACCGCTCAGTTTCAAACGTCCTTCGGCATACAGGCGGATAGCTTCCGGGTATATTTTATGCTCCTGCTCCAGGATGCGGGCGGCCAGGGTATCCGCCGTGTCTTCATCGTAAACGGGCACTACGGCCTGAATAATAACCGGCCCCGTATCCATTCCTTCATCCACAAAATGCACCGTGCAGCCGCTATATTTTACACCGTAGTCAAAAGCCTGCCGCTGGCCGTGCAGTCCGGGAAAAGCGGGCAAAAGGGCCGGGTGGATGTTCATGATCCTGTTGGGAAAGGCCTCCAGGATCAGCCGGCCGACGATCCTCATGTAGCCGGCCAGGCAGACCAACTGTACGTTGTGCTCATTGAGCGCCTTGAGCACCGCCTTTTCGTACCCCTCTTTGCAGTTAAAATCCCCCGGGTCCAGATGCAGCGCCGGAATACCGGCATTCCGCGCCCTTTCCAGGGCGAAGGCGTCCCTGTTGTCACTTATCAACACAACAACCCGGGCCCCCACCCGGCCTGCGGCGGCAGCGTCCATAATGGACTGCAGGTTTGAACCCCGCCCGGAGGCCAGTACGCCCAAACGTAATTCGCCCAATTTGTCTCCCCCCATTTTGATTCGCTGACTACTACCCTCAAACAATTATTTTCATATGCGGTACATGCCCGCGGCGCCGGCGGCGCCATGAGGCGCTATCCTATATGTAAGCGACTTCCTTAGCGCCCGGGTGCACTTCGCCGATCAAACGGCTTTCTTCACCTCTCGCCGACAGGTCCGCCATAACCGCCCCGGCCTGGCCGGCGTCAACTATGATCACCAGGCCGATACCCATGTTAAAGGTGCGCAGCATTTCCTGCTCTTCCACCCCGCCGGTTTCTCTAATTAAATCAAACACGGGGGGAACATCCCATGCGCCCAACTCTATTGAAATGCCGGTCCCCTCGGGCAACACCCTGACAATGTTTTCTGTCAGTCCGCCCCCGGTAATATGGGCCATCCCTTTAATTTTAAATTTTTCCAGCAGGGGCAGCACGGTTTTAACATAAATTCTGGTCGGTTCGAGCATTTCCTCCCCTACCGTCCGGCCCAGCATTTCTATGGGGGAGTCCATTTGGTAACCGCCAAGCTCCAGCAAAACCTTGCGCGCCAGGGAGTAACCGTTGCTGTGCAGGCCGGAGGAAGGCAGCCCGATCAGCGCATCGCCGGGGACAATCTCCCTGCCGTCTATAACCCTGTCGCGTTCCACAACGCCTACCGCAAAACCGGCCAGGTCATATTCCTCCGGGCCGTAAAAGCCCGGCATTTCCGCGGTTTCCCCGCCAATCAGCGAACAACCGGCCTGACGGCAGCCCGCGGCGACGCCGCTGACGATAGCCGCCACTTTTTCCGGGGCCAGTTTGCCTACCGCCAGGTAGTCAAGGAAAAAAAGGGGTTCCGCCCCCTGCACCAGGATATCATTTACGCACATAGCCACAGCGTCAATACCGATGGTGTCGTGGCGTTCCATAAGCATGGCGATGCGCAGCTTGGTGCCCACCCCGTCGGTACCGGCCACCAGGACAGGCTCCCGGTATTTAGCGGCGTTAAGGGCGAAAAAACCGCCGAAGCCGCCTATTTCAGCCAGGACCTCCGGCCTGAAGGTGCTCCGCACGGCGCCGCGCATCAGCTGCACGGCCCTGTTTCCCGCGTCTATGTCAACCCCGGCGTCCGCATAGGTCAACCCTTTCTTGTTCCCGGTCAATTCGCCATCCCCCTAAAGCCTGTTTTTATTCGCGTCTTTTATTGTTTAAAGCTTTTCCCGGTCAGCCGCCGGTAAATCTCTTCATAGGCCTCTTCCACCTGGCCCAGGTCGCGGCGGAAGCGGTCCTTATCCAGCTTTTCGTGTGTTTTTTTATCCCAGAAACGGCACGTATCCGGGGATATTTCATCCCCCAGCAGGACTTCCCCTTTGTGAACACCGAATTCCAGCTTGAAGTCCACCAAATCGATATTTTTGTCAGCTAAATGCTCCAGCAGGATCCCGTTGACTTTAAAGGCGGTGTCCTTAATTTTGTCCATTTGTTCCGCGGAGGCCAGGTTCAGCGCCTGGATGTGATAACCGTTAATCATCGGGTCGCCGAGGTCGTCGTCCTTATAATAAAATTCCAGGACGGGCGCAGCCAGGGCCTGTCCCTCGGGCAGCCCCAGCCGTTTGGCCAGGCTGCCGGCGGCGATGTTCCTGACCACCACCTCGACCTTGATTATATCCAGGGACTTCACCAGCATTTCCCTGTCGCTGACCCGCGCCACAAAATGGGTGGGGATGCCATTTTCTTCGAGGAGGCGGAAGAAGACGGTGGAGATCAGGTTGTTCAGCACACCTTTGTTTTGGATGGTCCCTTTCTTGGCCCCGTTAAAAGCAGTGGCGTCGTCCTTGTAATCCACCAGGTAGACACCCGGATCACTCGTCCGGAATATGCGCTTGGCCTTGCCCTCATAAAGCTGTTCCAGTTTTTCCGTCATCTGCAACCATTCCTTTCACAAAAGCACAAATTTAGTTTTGAACAAATTATTTCCGGCCCTTTCCGCTATCCCTACAGGCCGAATCTTTTGTATATCTCATCCACGTTCTTCAGGTGGTAGCTATAGTCAAACAGTTCATTTATTTCCTCCCGGCCAAGCCGGGCCGTCAACTCGCCGTCGGCCAGAAGCAAGTCGCGGAAATTTTTACCCGTCCGCCACGTTTCCATCGCGTTGCGCTGCACCAGTTCATAAGCCTTTTCCCGGCTCAGTCCTTTTTCCTCAATCAGGGTCAAAAGGACGCGCTGGGAAAAGATCAGCCCGTGGGTGCGTTCCATATTCCGGATCATATTATCCGGATATACCAGCAGGTTGACGATGGTATCCGTAAATTTTGCCAGCATGTAGTCGATGATGATCGTACTGTCGGGGACAATCACCCGTTCCACCGAGGAGTGGGAAATATCCCGCTCGTTCCAGAGGGGGACGTTTTCCATAGCCGCCAGGGCGTTGCCCCGCAACAGGCGGGCCATGCCGGAAATGCGTTCGCCGATAATCGGATTCCTTTTATGGGGCATGGCCGAGGAGCCCTTCTGCCCTTTTTTGAAACGCTCTTCCACCTCCAGAATATCGGTGCGCTGCAGGCTGCGCAGCTCGGTGGCGAACTTGTCCAGCGAACTGCCGATAACCGCAATGGCGGTCAGGTATTCCGCGTGGCGGTCCCGCTGCAGGACCTGGGTGGAAACATTGGCGGGTTTTAGGCCCATACGGGCGCAGACGTGGGCTTCCACCCGCGGGTCAATATTGGCGTATGTGCCCACGGCGCCGGAAATTTTGCCCACCCCAATCGTTTCTACCGCCTGTTCCATCCGCCTGACATTGCGGCCGGTTTCGTCCGTCCAGAGCAGCATCTTCAGGCCGAAGGTAATCGGTTCGGCATGGATGCCATGGGTGCGGCCAATCATAATGGTATTGCGGTGCTCCGCCGCCTTTTCCAGGAGCGCTTGCCGGAGTTGTCTCAGGCGGCCTAAAATATGTTCCCCCGCCTCCTTCATCAAAGCGGCCAGGGCCGTGTCCAGCACGTCCGACGAGGTCAGGCCCAGGTGAATGTATTTGGCCGCGTCTCCCACATATTCGCCGACATTGGTGGTAAACGCGATCACATCGTGGTCGGTCACAGCTTCAATTTCAGCGATGCGTTCTACATTGAAGCCCGCCTTTTCCTTTATTGCCGCCAGCGCCTCCCGCGGCACCTTGCCAAGGTCGGCCATGGCCTCGCAGGCAAAAATTTCAACATCCAGCCACTTGCGGAATTTGTTTTCCACCGACCAGATCCGCTTCATTTCCGGCAGGGTATAACGATCAATCA
>CAYMJG010000020.1:31833-34264 GCA_964390855.1 uncultured Eubacteriales bacterium
ATCTGGGCGGCCAGGATACCGGCGTTTTTGGCGCCGTTAACGGCCACGGTGGCCACGGGCACGCCCGAGGGCATCTGCACCATGGCGTACATGGCGTCCACTCCTTTTAGGGCGCCCGACTCAATGGGCACGCCGATTACCGGCAGGGGCGTATAGGCGGCAATGACGCCGGGCAGGTGGGCGGCCCCGCCCGCGCCGGCAATAATCACGGCCAGTCCCCGTTCCACAGCGCTCCGGGCGTAATCCGCCGTTTTATCCGGCGCCCGGTGGGCGGAGGAAATCACAACCTCGCTGGAAATGCCCAGTTCGTCCAGAATGCGGGCAGATTCCCGCATGATTGGCAGGTCGGAGTCGCTGCCCATTACAATACCAACAAGTGGCATGGTCATAAATTTATTCATCCTTTTAAATAGTTTACTTGGGTTATTATAGGCGCCGGATTAAAAATCATACAGCCGGAACATCGGATCCGGGTTTTACTCCCATTCTGTCATTAACCTTTATCTTGACGTTATTCCCTTTGATCTCAGCTATTTCCATTGTCTCATATTCTTATATTCTTGTCTATTTTTGAGTCCAGGGTTCATTCTGCCTTTTTATCATGCCAGGATATCTTTTTTAAGGGCCAGCCCGGCACACGCAGTATCGCCCGGTAGCGTATATAAATAAACTGCCTGTCTGTCCATTGTCCGGCTACCTCCTATCCCTTGAAGTAAAATAAACATTCTGCGAGAAACTTGTTATCCTGATACCCCTTTTGTGCTCTTCCGGTGCCCTACATCGCAATCCTATTATACAGAACCTTTGCCCACTAATAAACAGTCATTAGAATTCCGGCGGTGCTATTTGGCTTTGCCTCCTGAGCGGCATTTGCCATATTAATATAAACAATATTATTTATCCAGTCAATAACAAGTTAAACATTTCTCAATAGAATGGAAATACTATTATTGAATTAATAAACATTTTCTCATATAATGAGAATAGGGGGAAGGGGTGGTGAGGTGTCAGTTTCTGAGCAGCTAAAAATCCTATGTGTCAAACTGAATATAAGCGTGGCCGGTCTTGCCCGTTTGTTTGGGAAAAGCCCCCAGGCCTTCAGCCAGAAAATGAAACGGGAAAAATTCACCGTTGATGAATTAAAGGAAATTGCCGAAGCGGCCGGTTGCAAATATACGGGGGCCTTTGAACTGCCGAACGGCGAGAGGGTAGAATATTAATTGATTGAAAATCCGCATATGAGTAGTGAAAGGTGGCTACCCGAATGAACCTGATTAATAAAATTGATCTTTATCAGGCTGCCATAAATGAGATCCGGCCTTTCGAAGGCCATATGTTGAAGGAAATCAAATCCTATTACCGGGTCGGCCTGACATGGTCCTCCAATGCCCTTGAAGGGAACACCCTGACCGAAACTGAAACAAAGATATTACTGGAAGATGGGCTGACGGCCGGCGGGAAGCCGCTGCGCGATACCTTCGAGGCCCTGGGACATGCGCGAGCCTATGACTTTATGTTCTCCTTGCTCCACTCCCGGCAGATTACCGAGGCCGACACACTGGCCATGCACCGGATGTTCTATGGGGACATTGACGAAGCCCACGCCGGCAAATACCGTGATAGGCAAGTATTCATCACCGGGTCGAAGCACCGGGTAGGCAAACCGCATCTTATCGCCGGTCGGATGGGGGATCTTTTTACCTGGGTTGCCGCAGGCAGGAACGATTTCCACCCGGTGGAGTTCGCCGCCCGGCTTCATAAGCGGTTTGTTTTTATCCACCCCTTCATTGATGGAAATGGAAGGGTCGCCAGGCTTTTGATGAATACTGCGCTTATCCAGGATGGATATATGTTGGCGATAATCCCCCCGGTTCTGCGTCAGGAATATGTAAATACATTGGAGCATGCGCATAAGGACGACGGCCCTTTCGTGACTTTCATCGCCGAACGGGTCTATGAAACGCAAAAGGAGATTATGAGGCTGCTGCATATCCCGTTTCCCAAGCTTTCATAAAAATAGGCGGGACCCATTTGGGGGGAGTTTAAAATTAAGCCCCTGCAACCCTTGTATTCATCGGGTTCAGGGGCATTGTGCCGTCTATTCCCACTCGTTGTTGGGCATCATATTTAACGGATTTTGCTTCATAAATTTGATACCTCATTTTTTTGATTATTTGATGTGTCCATATTATCCAGCCCTATACGATGGGCTGTTATCAAATTGTTATCGGTGGTGATAACGGGGGGTAGCAGGGTTGTTGTTTTCTCTGGTGGTTTACAACTACATTTTACCACGAAAGGCAGGGAAATGCAATAACCATCCTTGCTGTGGCGTATCAAGGAATCTTACTGAACATATGGCGCACCTTATCCAAACGGCTGTTTGGACGGCGGGGCTGGATGACCGGCTGACCGACAGCGGCCTGATATC
>CAYMJG010000021.1:0-34186 GCA_964390855.1 uncultured Eubacteriales bacterium
TGGAGGATTGGCCATATCTTTTAACCCCCTCTAATGTCAAAATATTTAATATTGCTCTAGATTTACCCGTTAACAGCATTGTCAGGTCTCCTTAAGATATTCCACCCCCTTATAATCAAGAGTCAAAAAATGTCTTGGACCACCCCCCTTTTAAACACCAACAAAAAAAGGACAAAGTCAAGCTTTACAGGCTCGCTCTGTCCTCCTTTCCGCAATGGGAGGCGCTGTAGTTTCCTACGGCACCCTGACGTCCAGGCATCCTTTAATTCAAATTCAGGCTTGCATGGCTCGGAGAACCTTGGTATTTAGTTAACATATGTAAAATCCATACTTAATGTTTAATAATCAACTATTGGCAAACTAACCGTAAACAAGATCCACATATTTATAGCATAACATCTAAATTTTAAACTTCGACAATGAGGAGATTATATCCTGCCAAAAAAATAAATATTTTAGTTAAATAGATGGCACTGTTTATAAATAATTATAAATGAAGTCCTGCGAAGAACAATTCTGAATATTAAAAATAGTTCTATAATAATAACTAAACATGCGGAGCATGTCAATAGCTGAGCCACTTGCCATTACTTATTAATACCATGGCCATTGTCTATAGATCTTTAAAGGCAGCCTTTTTCAGCGCACCGGCCAATTACTAATCATTCCAGGCGGAACAGATGCCGCACCTTAAAATGGGAGGCCCCTAACCGGGTAAACCTATTTTTCTCTTGAGCCTGAGATAGTTTTCGGTGAAATGCACCCGGTTTTGTGCTTCCCGCAGGTCAAGTCCATAGGGCCTGCCGCTAACCGCCAGAATTGGCGGCGCCTGTATTCTTTTGGCCACACCCATACCGAGGTAGAGCCTCCAGCACCTTTCCAAATCCTGCGTGAATTCTTCAGGCCCGGGGAAAAGCTCTTCTACCAGGCCGGCCCGGCAACCAATTTTTTCTTCCAGACAGCCCGCGCCGTACCAGGTCAGTATCTCCTCCGGGGTTGGCCTGTCCCGCTGCTCCACAAAAGCCCGGAAAAGAAAATCATGATAGGGATATACCAGCGGATCCCCCTTCCCCTGATCAACATCCTGCTCAAAAGATAGTTCAGCGCTGGGGACAAGATCGATCATTTTTTGGGGAATTACCTCCCTGCAGTAGATACACTCATTCAGGTATACTGCCAGCTCATAAACCTGGTTCTTCCATAAATCAGCCAGGGCCGCCAGAAAACCGGCCAGGTCGCCATAGAGCGTCCCATAACCTGCCGTCATCTCGCTTTTGTTGGCGTTGCAGGTAAACCCACCTCCAAAAGCCGCCGCGGCGCCGGCCAGGATTCTGGCCGATCGATCCCGGGCCTGGATATTTTCCTGTACAAACGGAGAAACAGCCAGCTTAAACTGTTTGCCGTCCTTGATGTTTAGAATCGCGGTTTCCCCAATCTGCCTGACAGTATCTTCAAAAACCCCCTGAATGGGCATAACGGCATAAAGGCAGCCCAGGTTGCGGGCCAGCCTGGAGGAGAGGTCTTTTGTCGTTTGCGAACTATAAACACTGGGCATGTTAACCAGCAAGAGCCTCTCGGGATCAAGTATCCTGTTGTACAGGCAGGCGCATACCGCGGAGTCGATCCCGCCCGACACACCAACTACTACCCTTTCTATGCCTATCGCCTGCAGAAAATTACCGATACCGTAGTTCAGGGATTGATATATGCTGTCGATACCGCTGTCATCGCCCGCGGGCAGCTGTTGGCCCGGGAGACGCCCGCCTGGTTCCGCCTCAACAACCTTCAACTCCTCAATAAAGGGAGGACAGCGATCAACAATCTCACCTGCCCCGTTATACACTGTACTGCAGCCGTCAAAAGTGTATACTGTTTTACCGTTGTTCTGGATCCCCACATTATTGACATAAATCAGGGGAACACCCGCTTCCGCAGCCTGCCGGGAAAAAAGCCCGCGGCGCCTGTTGTTCTTTCCCATCGAATAAGGCGATGCGGAAATATTGATCAGCAGATCAACAGGCCCTTTCCTGTTGATCAATGAAAAAGACCCGGGGACATATTCCCCGCTTAAGCCCTCTTCGCATTGAACGCATCCCATTTTTAGCATTTTCCCATCTATCTCTATATTTACGGGAGCAATAAGATCCTCCGCTTTGATTCCCATTTCAAACGCCAGTTGTTCCAGGCTGAAAAAATGCCGTGCGTCATCGAGCGCACAACAGCCGGGATAAAATGTCTTAACCCCGAAGGGATAAGGAAAATTGTCCTGACGGTGCAGTCTGCCGTTTTGCGCTATAAAAAAGGCATTGTACTTGCGTACCCTGCCGTCATTGCCAGTCTTGTCCCAATCCACACCGACATTGCCAAAAAGGACATAGATATTCTCAGACGCCTCCACTATCCGGCGGCCAAGGTTTTCGCAATCCCTAAGAAAAGCCGGCTGTTCCCATATGTCTCCCAGTAAATAGCCCGGCACAGCCATTTCCGGGAATATCACCATCTGCGCGTTCTTCGAGCGTGCCCCATCAATCATATCCAGCATTTTCCCGCAGTTTAGATCCGGCCTGCCGGGTATAACCTCCATTTGTGCCATGGCTATTCTAAGCAAGGATAAATCACCCCAATTAATATATTCGCCAGATACTTTGAATTATACAACAATGGCGCTACTTATGGTAGTTTCACGGATCGCCCGGTTAATAAGCACAAATTAGCCTTTCGGGCAACCTGCAGGCATACAACACGGCTCGGGTTCGCCCCTTTAGCGGCCAAAAAAACCAGGCCGGCAGCCTGGCTATAATTTATTTAATGATGCGGAAATCTTTATTATTTCTTCCGCCGGCAGATCCCCGGATACTGAAAAGGCCCAACCACCTTGCTGCCAACTGAGTGTTGTAACTGTGCCGGACACATCGTCTGATTCCCGACTGACCTCTTCGATATATCCCCGGCATCCGTTAATACTAATATTGCTAACCGCCGCTTGTTTTTTAGCAAACGCGGCAGCGTCTTCCGCCTGCCGGCTCTGGCTGACCTTAAAATAATTGGCGCCGGCCCGGTAATCTTGAGTAACCTCGCCCGCAAACCCGGATATATTCACAAGTACCGCGCCAGGGGGCAGGTAGTCCGGCCGGACCGGGATAAAGTCGTCTCGTTTGGGAAGTGTTTCCAATCCCTCATCGCCGTCAGTGTCCATGCCCCCGCCCGCCCCGGGGGCAGCTAACATGACTCTGGCGGATTCCTGTCCCATCCCGGGTTGCGGATCGCTTGACCCTTCAAGGCCGGTGGCGCCCGCATGCCCCGGCTCTTTTAATGTTATTACCGGCGCCATTACCGTGTCTTCATGTCCCTTTTCCATTTGCTGGTTGGTATCCCCGGTCTGATCAGCCTGCTCGACCCGTATACCTTCTAAAACACCCGCATTTTCCTGCGCAGGGTTGCCCGTATTATCCGCCGCCCGCGGCATGGCGCCTTCATTATCTCCCCCAATATCCTTATCCGATATGGCCACTCTCTGCAATTTAACCGGGTCAAAATAATGACTGTAGGCGCCAAAGCCCGCCGCCAATACCACAAAGAGCAAGGCCGCGGCTACCGCCGGTGTTGCCAGCAATATTGACAGCCGTGAGCGCAGGGTGTTTCTTTTTGCGGCAAATATGGCTTTTTCTATCCCTTTACAAAGGCCGGGGGGCACATCGATATCAGCAACCATTTCACAAATAACCTGTCTCAGGGCATGATCTGCATTTGCTAGTTTATGGTACTCATTCCGGCAGGATGCGCATTCCTCCAGGTGACGTTTTATTTGTCGCTCTTCGTTTACGGACAGCGTTTTATTTAAAAGATCATCAAACATGCGCATCGTACGATTGCAACTCATATTCCCGGCCACTCCTCTAAAGGGTTTTTGCTGTCAGGCTCCTCCTGATCATATTTCTGGCTGAATTTAACCTTGATTTTACCGTACCAACAGGGATGCCCAGCGTCTCAGCTACTTTTTGCACACCAAAATCCATTCCGTAATACAGGGTCAGGACCAGGCGATGCTCCGGTCTGAGACCAAGGATGATTTCTCTTAAATCCAGCTTGTTTTCTATAGCATAGGAATCCGCACCGCCATTTTCCAAATGCAAGGACATTTTTTTAAGCGCTTCATTCTCCCGGTTAATTTTTCGCAGCCTGTCGTAACACCTGTTGACAACGATCCGGTAAAGCCAGGTTCTAAAAGATGATTCCATCCTGAATGACCCTATTTTTCGATAACAGGTCAAAAAAGATTCCTGGACCACATCTTCCACCTCGTCGCGGTCGCGCAGAACCATGAAAGCGGTACGGTACGCGTCCGCCGAATATTTTTGGACAAGTTGAGAAAAGGCATCATTGTCACCAGATTGGGACAACAAAATCAAATTTTCATCAGACAAAGTTATTCACCCGGTGTTTTATTATCGCTTTAAAAGGCCTTCATAAACTTAGACGGCAGCCGTATCCCGTTGGTTCACATGAAGAGCAACCCGGCTATTGACAAGACACTCTTCAAAATGACATAATTAAGATGGTAATAAATACCTGGGGGAGGGTGTCGGGAACACAGCGCGGTCCGGAACCCGCTACACGGTTCGATTCCGTGTCTCTCCAAAGAAAGGAAGCCCTGGCTTTTAGCTGGGGCTCTCCGTATTTCAAGGCAGATGCCGGCTGCCTGCCGCCTATTTATTTTAATTATATCCCATAGTGGCACAGCAGGTATATCTTTATCTGTATACAGTATTATCAGAAAATTATAATTATTCTGATTGCTAAATACCGGTATTGCCTGGTATGATATACATAGAAAACAAAATTTTTACCTCAGGGGAGGAGGGGGTAAAAACATGCGCTCATTATCGGTATATGAATATGAATTCCTATACGGGCACAGAATGGCGACAGTTTTTAAAATAAACGGAAGCATAAAAATAATTGGTTTTATCAGGGGCTATACCTTTGAATTGAGAGTCCTGACAATCGGCAATAACCCGCGCAGAAAAGGCCTGGGGGAAATGGCCCTGAAATTTCTAAGACCCAAATTTAAAAGGATCATGGTTACAGAAATTTGCCCGCAGGCCCTGCCATTCTGGCTAAAAATGAAGGAGCGGGGACTTGTGGATAAACTATGCACCATAAAAGACGGCCGCACCCTTTATTTAATCAAGCGCACCACGAAACTGGGCCGGACCGGTTAACCCGACCCGGGATATATCCTGGGGACACGGTGGCTGACCATGCATAAGACCTCATAATTAATAGTACCCAGTTTTTCCGCAATATCATCGGCCGTAATTTCCTGGTCCGCCTGGCGGCCAATCAGGACAGCCTCATCACCCACCTTCACTCCAGGAATGTGGCCTACCTCAACCATAATTTGATCCATACAGACCCGGCCAACCACAGGCGCCCGCCGGCCGTGGATCAAAGCGTAGCCCTTTGCGGACAGCAGGCGGGAATAGCCGTCCGCGTACCCCAGCGGCAGGGTGGCAATAACGGTGCTTTTTTCAGTTGTATGGGTACACCCGTAACTGACCTTGAAACCGGCCGGAACGCTCTTTACATGCGCAACCTTTGCCTTCAAACTCATGGCCGGCCGTAGTTTAATAATATTTTTATTTACTTCACCGGAAGGATACAGGCCATAAAGGATAATGCCCGGCCGTACCAGATCCAGGTGGGTTTCCGGCATTTCCATCAGGGCGGCGCTGTTCGCCGCGTGTTTTATGGGGATTTCAAGTCCGTTACGGCGCAGTTCGTCTATCATAGCGGTAAATCTAGAAAACTGTTTCCTGGTATAGCCCGGATCAGCGGAATCCGCAGCGGCAAAGTGAGTAAATATTCCTTCCGCCTCCAGATGCCGGTTCCCCGCCAGCTCCAATATATCCCTTACTGCCTTTGCCCCGGCCAGCCAACCAAGACGGCCCATCCCCGTATCTATTTTGAAATGGATCCTTGCCCGCGTCCTTGCGGCAGCGGCTGTCTCGGCCAAAGCCAGGGCCAGATCACGGCGATAGACAGCCAGGGATAAACGGCCCCTGATTAGATCGGGAAACTGCTCAGGTGTAAGGTAGCCAAGCACTAATATGGGAGACTCAATGCCGGCTTCCCTTAACAATAAACCTTCATCTACTCTGGCCACCCCGAGCCAATCAGCCCCGCAGGCTAAAACCGCCCGGCTCACTTCCACCGCCCCATGACCATAGCCATTGGCTTTGACCACCGCCATAATTTTCGCTGACGGGCTGGTTATCCTTCTAATTTCACGCATATTACTGGTTAAGGCTTCCAAATCAATTTCCGCCCACACTGGTATATCGGACAAGAATCCCACACCCTCTTTATGACAGATAACTTCATCAAATATACTCCCATTAATGATACTATTTCATTAACAAAAAAAAAACCCCGCAGAAAAACGGGGTTAAGTTTAAATTGCATATATATATTATCTATGCTGCGGTTCATGACGGCTGTCCCAAAGCAAAAACAAGTATACACTAAAATATGCCGCCACTGTTGCTAAAGAGAATACGAAGTATTTCACCGGGGACCCTCCTTTCGCCCTGCCCGTAGTGCATCGATATTAATAGCTCAAAATTTATCAAGGGTGATCCTCAGCAGGTTATATATAAATTATATTGTATACAATATTTTATTATACGCAATACTTTATACAAAATTCATGTTTTTTTTTGCAGCGACCCATAAAAAAAAGGAACCCCATGCGAGGCTCCTTCCTTTTACAGCAATTTGGCGCTGAAAGCCGTGGTATCTCAACCTAAAACCTTGCTCAGATCATCGCAATCCATATTCAATGACTCCCCTACCGCCCGGCAGGTCAATTTGCCTTTGTAAATATTTACCCCGCGGGCCAGCGCGCTATTATCCTTCACCGCCTGCAGGCAGCCTTTATTGGCTAGTTCCATGACGTACGGTAGTGTAGCGTTGGTCAGGCTATAGCTGGAGGTGCGGGCTACCGCACCGGGCATGTTTGTCACCGCGTAATGAATAACCCCGTGCTTTTCATAGACCGGGTTGCTGTGCGTCGTTGTCCTGTCCATGGTCTCCACTGTGCCGCCCTGGTCAATGGCCACATCAATAATTACAGAGCCGGGCTTCATTTGTTTGACAAAGTCTTCAGTCACCAGATTGGGTGTTTTTGCTCCCGCGATTAACACCGCCCCGATTAAAAGGTCGGCATAACGCACTGAGCGTTCAATATTACAATGGTTGGAAATCAGGGTTTTAATCTTGTTTCCGTAGATGTCGTCCAGGACGCCCAGCCTTTCGGTATTCCTGTCTATTATAGTAACCTGGGCGCCCATGCCCACGGCGATTTTAGCCGCGTTGGCCCCTACCGTGCCGGCGCCGATAATAACCACATCCGCCGCGGGCACGCCCGGCACGCCGCCCAGCAAGACACCCCGGCCGCCATACGGCTTCTCAAGAAAATGCGCCCCAATCTGCACCGCCATCCGGCCGGCTATCTCACTCATCGGCATTAGCAGCGGCAGCGTGCCGCTGTCAAGCTGGACAGTCTCGTAGGCGATAGCAATGATCTTTTTCTCCATCAGCACCCTGGTCAGCCCAGGCTCACTGGCCAGGTGCAGATATGTGAACAGGACCTGCCCCTCACGAAGCAAATGATATTCTTCGGGAAGGGGCTCTTTCACCTTCAATATCAACTCCGACCTCTCATATACCGCCGGGTGCTCTGTCAGTATTTCGGCGCCTGACGCCATATAGGTCTCATCACTGATGCCGCTGCCCAGCCCTGCGCCTGTTTCAATCAATACCTTGTGCCCCGCCCCTGTTAGGGCCTGGACCCCCGCCGGTATGACAGCTACGCGATCCTCATTTAGCTTTATTTCTCTGGGAATCCCTACTATCAAGGTTTACTCCTCCTGCTGATGGGAATTTATTCCTAAGGTAAAATAATACCATTATCAACTAGACAAAAATAACCAGCGCACGGCATTAGGGCGAAGGGCCGCATAGTTCAAGCGCGGCGGCCGGCAGACCGGCAATAATATCACCGGCAACTAAACCGATCATCCCCTTTTCCTTTGCAGCCATGTCGCCCGCCAGGCCATGTAAATATGCCCCCGCGGCGGCCGCCCGGCCCGGCTGGAGTCCCTGGGCAATCAATGAAGCAATAATCCCGGTTAGAACGTCGCCGCTTCCCCCGCTGGCCATTCCCGGGTTGCCTGTCGGGTTAATATAGACGGTTCCCTCCGGCGTCGCCACTACCGTTCGGGCGCCCTTGAGCAATGTGACCACGTTCCAATCGGCTGTCGCTTTGACTGCGTTTCCAACCCTGTCCGCCTGGATGTCCCCGGACGTAACCTCCATCAGCCGGGCCATTTCTCCCGGGTGTGGCGTTATCACAGCAGGCGCATGCAAACTGCCCAGTATGCCGGTTTGTCCGGCCAGGGCGTTAAGCGCGTCCGCATCCAGCACAAAGGGGATCTTTATGGCCGGCAGCAATTCCCTGACCAGAGTGACGGTCTCAGGCGTTTGAGATAGTCCCGGCCCTATGGCCAGAGCATCCATATTCTCAAGAAGCGACAGGATCCGCGGCAGGGCTTCCCCGCTTAGAGCGCCGCTTCCTGTGTCCGGCAGCGGGACGGTCATTGCCTCAGTAAGCTTTACCTCCATTATATCATGAAGTGTTTCCGGAACTGCCGCCGTGACCAGACCCGCACCGGATCTCAACGCGGCGGTAGCGGAAAGGCCGGCCGCCCCGGTCATGCCCCTGGATCCCGCAATAATCAGCACTCTGCCGAAATTACCTTTATGTGCGGGAGACGGGCGCTCCGGCAGCCATTTTCTAACACGCCGGGCTGAAAGAAGATATCTTGGGGGTGCTTCCCGATCTATCAGGACAGCAGGCAAAGATATGTCCGCCACGGTAATCTCGCCCGTATAGCCGGCGCCCGGTTCAAGATACAAACCCAACTTGGGCAGGCCCAAGGCCGCCGTATAACGCGCCCTGACACAGGGTCCGTTGATCCTGCCTGTCCCGGCCTCCAATCCAGAGGGGATGTCAACCGCAATAACCGGCTTGCCGCTATTGTTGATCACCCCGATCACACTGCCCGCCGCCCCGCGCATTTTACCGTGAAACCCGGTCCCGTAGATGGCGTCAACAACAAGATCCGTTTTCATCAAGGCCAGTTTGACAATGTTAATCCCGTCGCCTTGGTGCACGGCATAAACCTTCTGCCCCATTTTCCTCCAGATGTCCAGGTTGGCGGCCGCGTCTCCGCTAATCTCACTCACGTTGACAACCGACAGTACCTTTACCTCGGCGCCCATATTCAAAAGGTGGCGGGCAATCACCAGCCCGTCTCCTCCATTATTACCCTTGCCGATAAAAATGGTGACGTCTTTTCCTTGAACCCCACCCATTACACGCCTGATCAGATCCACCACCCGGACACCGGCGTTTTCCATTAAAACCAACCCCGCAAGGCCGAAGTCCTCCATAGCCTTCCGATCAAGCGCCTTCATTTCCTCAGCGGTAACAATCCGCAAAATATTACACCTCCCCGCCCGCGGCAATGGCAAAAGCCACAGCGTTTTCACGGTTATGAGACATGCTGACCAGGATCGAGGCAATCCCCTTTTCTTTGGCTATCTCAGCTGCCCCACCGCACAACCTGATTTCCGGACGGCGGCCCGCGGTCCTCTGCACTTCCACATCCACAAAGCGGCATCCGGCAAGGCCGGCGCCCAGCGCCTTCAAAACCGCTTCCTTGGCTGCAAAACGGGCAGCGTAGCAGGAAAACCGGTCTTTTCTCGCATCACAAAATATTCGTTCTTCAGCAGTAAAAACCCTCTCCAGGAAGCGGTTACCGCCGTGCTGAACGGCCTGTTTGATCCTTTCAATCTCAATAATGTCGGTTCCTGCGCCAATTAACCCGGCAGGTTGTTCATTTCGGGATATCAACAACACCCCATTTATTATAGAGGACACCTGAAAATTGATCAGGTACCCCGTTTTTAGATCAATAGTTTTATTTTCTCCAGTTAATATAAAAAACCTGCCTGAAAACCCTTAAAAGCCTAGTATCTTCCTCAGTTTTTTTGCTTGAGCCCGGCTCACCGGCACTTCGCTGCGTTCTTTGTCTTCAACTATCAAGTTATAGGTACCGTTGAAAAACGGTACAATTTCCTTGACTTTATGCAGGTTAACCAGATAACAGCGATGGGTGCGGAAAAATATTTGCGGGTTAAGCCTGGCTTCCAGCTCTTTCAGTGTAAACCGTGTGTAGAGTTTTTCGGCTGATGTTTTTATATAAACGTTATCCTGTTCAGTAAACGCGTAGAAAATATCGGAACTGCCGACAAGGATTGTTTTGCCCTGCTTTTCAGCGGGAACGCGATCAATTTTAAACTGCAAACCTTCCGGCTGTTTTGTTGTTTTGGTTCCGTTTTCCCGGGGCCTCTGTTCTTCACCAATTGTCCCGGCAGGCGCCGCGTTTACCATTACCTCGCGGGTAAGCTTCAACACTTTCTCAATGGCCTTTTTAAGACGCTTGGGCTCTACCGGCTTTAATATATAGTCTACCGCGTTAACATCAAAAGCAGATACCGCAAACTCATCAAAGGCGGTCACAAAAATGATATAAGGCCTGTTCGGCAAATCCTGTATGGCCGCGCCCAACTCCAGCCCGTTCATGCCCGGCATGGATATGTCCAGAAAAAGAACCTGGTAATCCAGGGCTTTGATCAGGGTTAAGGCCTCCTGGGCATTGGCAGCCTCACCAACAATCTCAATACTGTCAAATTCGCCTAAGGCGTACCTGAGTTCCTGTCTGGCGGGGTATTCATCATCAATAATTAATGCTTTCAATTTCACCTGCGAAACCTCCCTTCTCATGGCTTTCCCCGCTGATCGGGATCCTCACATAAACAGTGGTGCCTCTGTCTGTTTCACTTTCGATTTTCAGACCGTATTCCTCGCCGTAAAGGCTTTTAAGCCGCTCATTGACATTGCTTAAACCAACCCCACTCTCGGAACCGAAACCGGGCAGGAGTACCATAGGCAGCCTGTCGCTGTCAATTCCCACACCGTCATCTGTGATTACAAACAGCATTTCCCCGTCAACTAGTTTGGCTGTGATGCGGATCACACCGGGACCCAATTTCGGCTGAATACCGTGCTTAACCGCGTTTTCCACCAGCGGTTGCAGGGTCAGTACGGGCACATTATAGTCCAGCAAGACCGGGTCAATGTCCCTGTGTATCTTCAATTTTTCCCGGAAGCGGGCTTTTTCCAAAATGAGATAGGTATTAACATATTCGATTTCTTCCCGCAGCGTGTTAAAATGTCCGTGTCTCTTTAATGTTTGACGGAAGAAAGAAGCCAGGCGGATTAAAAGCCTTCTGGCATTTTCCGGGTCTGTCCGGGTGTAGGTGATGATTGTATTTAGGGTATTGAACAAAAAGTGCGGGTTGATCTGGGCGTGCAGGGCGTCCAGTTCAGCCTTTGTGACCAACTGGGCGTGCCGGTCCAATTCCGCCAGTTCCATTTGCAGACCCAGCAACTGGGCTACAGCCAGGGCCAGTTTAACAACGGCGGGCTGGAGTTCCCCCTGGCTGGTTTGATATAGCTTGACAGTACCGGACACCTCACCCTGACATATCAGCGGCGCAATGACAGCGGACTGCAACGTGCAATTCTTATCCGGGCATTGCAGGCCCTTCTTGTCTTTTATGATGATTAACTCGCCGGTTTCCACAGCCTGTTTTGTGGCATAGGTAATAATCGGCCCTCCCGCCTTATGGTGATCGGAACATTCTCCGATATATGCCAGCACCTTTTCACGGTCTGTGATTGCTACCGCCGATACATCGCTAAGTTTTAGAATAATTTCCGCGGTTTTGAATGCTGTTTCCTCATTCAGGCCGCGTCTCAGGTAAGGGAGTGTTTCGTTGGCAATTTGCAGGGTGGGATCAATGGGGTGTTCATCAAATCTTATTTTAATCACCCTGTGTTTCTGGATATGTTCTACCACCATGTATGTGCACAGGGCGCTCGCCAGCAGCATCACCAAAATAACCAACCACAATGCGGGTTGAACCAGCATAATCAGCCCGGCCAAAAACAGCTGGGCCAGACCCCAGCGCAATATAATACCGACGTTGATGCCGGTAAAGTTTTTACTCATAAACCCCGCTCCCTGCCTATCCAGTCAACTGAATTCCTTTTCTTATCATACTATTTTAATCTGCAAATCACAATTATCTGTTGCCGGCAATGCCTGCAACCTCTCTGAGGTAATGGTTTAAGCCCGCCGCATTAAGTCTGATATCGGGTCCCATGAACCTTACGGCGGGATGTTCCCGATCATTCAGCCCATAAGTAGCGATGCGCCCCATGACCGTGTCCCAGATTGCTTTTTCGATTTCCCCGGCGCCGCCGCCGGAGGCAAGCACTTTTCTTCCCATCTCATCAAAAATATTTATCTGTTCTCTCAAGCCGGCAAGTATGGCGTTTATTCCCCCAGCCCGGCCATAATGCGCAAAATAAATATAATCCAGGTCAAGCCTGCCGATGCGATCAAGTGTTTCCATCATCCCGGCGGGGTCGAATTCCGGCGGTGGAGTGGACGGGAGCGCGAGGTCGAATCCTACCAGGCGGCTTAAGGCCTGAAAGCGCACACCCAGGGTGTCGCCGCTGAAGACGCCCCGGCTGGCCGGGTCATGGACGATAAAATGATGGCGGGCATGGCCCGGCGTGTGATAGAAAGTCAGGGTTCTGCCCCCGCCCAGGTCCAGAAACTCACCATCTGCCGGGGTGTGTACCCTTTCTCCCGGGACAGGCAATATTTCCCCGAAAAGCCTGTCGAAGTTCTCCCCATAAATTGCTCTTGCCCCGGCCGTGAGCCGGGCCGGGTTGATCAGGTGCCTGGCCCCCCTGGGGTGTACATATATCCCGGCTCGCGGCAAGTATCCGGCCATAACGCCGGCGCCCCCCGCATGATCCAGGTGGACGTGGGTGAGTATCATAAAATCAATCTTTTCCGGCGGTATGTCTAGTTTTCTTAATGCGTTCTTGATATGTATGGTACCTGGTGTCGGACCGGTCTCAATCAATGCCGCCTTTTCTGCCAGGATCAGGTAACAGGCGGTGCGCTCAGGCTCCTGATCACAGACGTCAATCTGGTAGATGTTGCTTCCCAGGTCGGTGATTTTCGGCATAACAAATAACATCCTTTCTATGGCTTATTATATTTTGGGATCTATAAATATAAATAAAAAAAGGGTTATTATATGTAATGTGGAATTTTCAAAAGTGTTATTAAAAAGCGTGCGGTTAGATTTAATAGACATAGCTAGGTTAGTCATATATGTAACTATAAAACCGGGGGAGAACCATCTTGACAAAAAAAGCCGCCTACCCGGCAGTAGACCCTAAATATTGCAAAAAATGCAACATCTGCATTAATATCTGCCCGATGAAGGTGCTGGAAACCGGAGATGAAGGTTTGCCCCACACAATTCACCCGGATCAATGCACCGCCTGCGGGTTATGTGTTATACACTGCCCGGATTTCGCCATTGAAATCATAGCGGCGCCGGACACAGGGCCCGGTGTTGAAGGCAACACGGAAATGCACCTGGAATAAGCCGGGGATAAAAGTTCATTTTAACCGATCCGCCTGATGATCCTAACTGTTTATCTCCTCCCAGGCAGTTTCAAACTCCTGCAGCACCTGTTGGCTGAAAAGGACAAAACGCACCTCTGTGAAACAGGGGTTGCCGCTGACAAAATCCCTCGCCTCACGCAGGGCGATGCGGGCCGCCCGATCCACGGGGAAGCCGTATATGCCGGTGCTAACCGATGGGAAGGATATGGAGCGGATACCTTTTTCCGCCGCCAGGGTCAGGCTGCTCCGGTAGGCGCTGCGCAGCAGCTCATCCTCGCCTCTTTTGCCCCCGGACCATACCGGACCGACCGTGTGGATTACATAGCGGGCTTTAAGGCGCCCGCCGCTTGTGATCACCGCCCCGCCGGCCGGCAGTGTTCCCTGCCTGGCGCGAATTTCCTTGCATTCGGCCAGGATCTGCGGCCCGCCGGCGCGATGGATGGCGCCATCCACACCTCCTCCCCCCATCAATCCCGAGTTCGCCGCGTTCACTATCGCCTCCGTTTCTTGCAGGGTAATGTCACCGATGATCATTTTAATCATCGTTTTCGCTATCAAGGCTTCCATATGGCTTAGCCCCCTTGCCTCTCTTTTTTTGAATAACCGTAGTGGCCAATTTTTTTAGTGATCAGCCTGTATTCTCTGGAGCAATAACCATAAGGCTTGATCAGTTCAAAGTCGGGCCGGCCTTTTTCGTCAAGAATGTCCTCATTATAATGGACGGCCAGGACGTCCCCAAGAAAAACGTCATGGCTGCCCAGGGGAATTATCTGTCTGACCCGGCATTCGACATTAACCGGACACTGGGCGATTAGAGGCGCCCGTACATGTGACGCGGGCATGGGCGTCAGTCCCGTTTCTTTAAACTTGTTTACCTCACCGCCCGATACCGTGCCGCAGTAATCGACAGCCTCCACCTGAGCGGCAGAGGGGATGTTGATCACAAATTCTCCGGACTCCTTGATCAAGCGGTGGGAATGCCTGCCCGTGGGACGCACACTGATATAGACGACAGGCGGCTCCGAACTCATAATCCCCGTCCAGGCAATGGTAAGAATGTTTGGTTCACCCTCATCCAGGCAGGATGTGACAAGTACAACTGGAACGGGAAAAAGTGCTGTTGAAGGATTTTTAGTAATTTTCTTAGTCATTTTCATCCATCCTTTTGTTAATTATAAAACAAGAAATCCTAAACTATATGATAAATGAAAAACGACACAAAGTAAAATTAAAGGGATGAAAAATATGGCAGAAGGCACTATTTCCACAAATAGAGCCCTAATGCCGTTGGAAATCAAGGCTATCGCGCATCCCGCGGTTTAACTGCCGGTGACGCTGCCTTCACCAAGCAGCACACTTGCTTCAGTGGCCGGCAGTTCCTGCACGGTTTTTAGTTTTCTCTCTATCGTGCGGGATTTTCTGGCGGCAGTGTCAATAGTGTTGCTGGCTTCCTGCAGCTTCTTATGGGTCTTTTCCAGTATTTCACTGAATTTCCTGAACTCATTTTTAACAGCCCCAAGCAGCGCCCAAACCTCGCTGGAACGTTTCTCTATGGCCAGGGTCTGGAAACCGACCTGCAAGCTGTTCAACAGGGCTGAAAGGGTAGTGGGCCCGGTGACGATCACCCGGCATTCCCTGAGCAGTGTGTCACAAAGACCCGGCCTGCGGATAATTTCGGCATACAGCCCCTCCGTGGGCAAAAACATAATCCCGAAATCGGTCGTGTGCGGCGGGTCAATGTATTTGTCTCTAATATTTTTCGCCTCTGTTTTAACCCTTGATTCCAGCTGCCTGACAGCTTGTTCGGCCAGTACGGGGTTGGCCTGTTCCTGCGCCTCTATCAGCCGCTGGTAATCTTCCTGCGGAAATTTCGCGTCTATCGGCAGCCAGACAATTTTCTTATCAGCGTCCCGCCCCGGCAGCTTGACGGCAAACTCGACCCGCTCAGCGCTGCCTTTTTTGGTGGACACGTTCTTGTCATATTGTTCATTGGTTAATATTTGTTCGAGCAGGGCGGCAAGGGAGATTTCCCCCCATACCCCCCTGGTTTTGACATTGGATAAAACCTTTTTCAGATCGCCCACACCGGCAGCCAGGGACTGCATTTCGCCCAGCCCCTGGTGGACAAGTTCCAGCCTTTCGCTGACCAGCTTGAATGATTCACCCAGGCGTTTTTCCAGTGTTTCGTGCAGCTTCTCGTCTACTGTAGCTCTCATCTGTTCCAGCTTTTGGTTGTTGTCTTGTTGCAGCAGGGCCAGCCTTTCCTCAAATGTATCCCGCATCTTGTCCAGTTTCTGCTCATTGCTGCGGGTCAGGGCGTTTATCTGACCGGAAAAAGTGTCCAGCTGATTTTTCTGCAGCGTAGCGTGCTCAGTCAGACGCGCCAGCAAGGAATCACCCAGCATTTTCAGGGAAATATTGACCTCGTCCCGCAGCCGCCTGGCATTATTGCCGTTCTCATCCCTGCTTCTGGCTATTTCCTCCTTAACCGTCCGCTCAGTTTTTTCCTGGCTTTTTTCTATAGAAGCAAAATTAGCCGCAAAATCCGGGGCCCTGCCCCGCCTGCTTTGGCATAATAAAGCCGTCAAAAGCGCAACAATGATCAACGCCAGGGCCGCCTGAATTAGCAGGCCGTCATCCATAAGGTGTTTCACTTCCTTTACATCATCCGTCACATATATGTTCAACTTTATTGAAGAAAAACCCTTTATGGATGGTATGTTACATTGGCCGTTGCAGATCCGTATTGGCCCGGAGCTTATCGGCAAACTGTTGCGGATCTGTGACCGGCGCCCGGCAGGCGTAATTTTCACAAATATAGGCAGTTGCTTTTTCATCTACCGGGCGCTGCTCCTTAAGGAAAGGAACCACTTTTTCAATCTGCCGGCCTGCTTCGCCCGACTGGTGAAAAAGCAGTGTCGCATTCGGCAAAAAAGCCTGCCTGGCAGTATTTAGCATAGCCCCGGTGTCGGCGGCCCCCAACTTCCCGGCAATTACTATCTCACGGGTGGGGCCAAGCATGAAGTCTACCCCCATAAGAAAGTGTGTAAAGCCCCAGGGGTATTGCCCAATACCTCCGGAGAAAGCCTGGATCTGCTTTTCAGCTGTTTCCGCCAGTTTTTCGTTGGCAGTTAGCCGGGCCAGGCGCAGCAGGTTCAGCAGGGCCACCGAATTGCCGGACGGCAACGCGCCGTCATAGATTTCTTTGGGGCGGGATAGCAGTTGTTCGCTGTCCTTCCCGTTAAAATAAAAACCGCCGTTTTTTGCGTCCCAGAACAGATCTATCATTTGCTCTGTTAGTTCCAGGGCCTTTTCCAGGTGGGAGGCGGCAAAATCAGCCCCGTAGAGTTCCAGCAGGCCCCAGACAAGGAAGGCATAATCGTCCAGATAAGCGGGATAAGCGGCCTCGCCGTCCCGGTAACGGGCCAGCAGCCTGCCGTCCGTCCTCACCAGTTTTTGCATGATGAATTCCACGGCTTTTGCCGCTGCCCGCCGGTATGGCTCTTCACCGAAGACAGCCGCCCCCCTGGCCAGGGCGGCAATCATCAAGCCGTTCCAGGAGGTAAGTACCTTATCATCCTTGTAGGGGTGTACCCGCTTTTCACGCGCCTCGAAAAGTTTATTTCGCAGGGATTGAATATAATCTCCCGCTTTTCCCGCATCAGCGGTTAACTCCCCGGCCTCGTTAAATGGGGGGGGCATTGATCAAGTTGGGGATGCTCAGTCCTTCAAAATTGCCCTTTTGGGATATGTCAAATAACCGGCAGTATGTCTCACCGTCTTGATCGCCCAATACATCTTTAATTTCAGCGGCAGTCCAGACATAAAACCTGCCTTCTTCACCTTCGGAGTCGGCGTCTTCCGCTGAATAAAATCCGCCTGCCGGCGAGGCCATATCACGCAATACATATGTAAAAATTTCCTTGGCCACCCGGGCGTACAATGTGCGCCCGGTCGCCTGGTAGCCCTCAATATACGCCAAGGCCAGCAGGGCGTTGTCGTACAGCATCTTTTCAAAATGAGGCGCCAGCCATTTTTTATCTGTTGAATAGCGGCAGAAACCGTGGCCGATATGGTCATATATGCCGCCCCTGTACATGCGCTCAAGTGTGTGTTCGGCCATGTCCAGGGCCTGCTTATTGCCTTTGCGCTTCCAGTAGCGCAGCAGAAAGGACAGGTTGTGGGGGGTGGGGAATTTAGGCGCTGTCCCGAACCCCCCGTATTCCTGATCAAAAAGTTCTTCCGCTTGAGCAAAAGCATCAGCCAGGGTTTGCTCGTTTAGCCCGCTACCCGGGCTAAACCGTTTTTCTGCAAATACGGAACCGCTTACCTTTTCTGCTATACCAAGGAGCAAATCCGGGTCCTGCCTCCACTTTTCACTGATCTGGATCAGGATTTCAACCAGGCCTTCCCTGCCCCATTTTTCATATTTGGGGAAATAGGTACCCGCGTAAAAAGGTTTTTTATCAGGGGTCATCAATATGGTCAGCGGCCAGCCCCCCTGGCCGGTCATCGCCTGGCACACGGACATATAGATATGGTCGATGTCCGGTCTTTCCTCCCGGTCTACCTTTATGGAAACAAAATTATTGTTGAGGATCGCCGCTACTTCCTCGTCCTCGAATGATTCCCTTTCCATCACATGGCACCAGTGACAAGTCGAATAGCCCACGCTTAGGAATACGGGACAATTGCGTTTTCCGGCTTCCGCGAAAGCCTCTTTCGACCAGGGATACCAGTCTACAGGGTTGTTGGCGTGCTGCAAGAGATAGGGGCTTTTTTCCGTTGATAGCCTGTTGGCCATCCAATTCCCTCCCTAACTTGTCTTGTATTGCATAATTATTGTAGCAAATTATAACGGTCACAGCAGGCAATATTCCAGGGATGCCGAAAAAAGATAGAAGCCCCCTTGGGGGCCTCCCTTTTAGGATTCCATTTGTTTGGCCAGGAACCCCGCCGCTGTTTCCGCTAGTTTGGTCTCCAAGTTGCCCATTTGCACACCTGGTTCTTTGGTGGCGATTATAACGGTTCCCAATGTGTCTCCTTCCGCGATAATCGGCGCTATTACAGCTGAATTAAAACTGACATCTTCATCAATAGTCAGGTAACAGGTCTCATTAAAAACGGTCATCTTTCTTTCAGCCATCACTTTTTCAACATCGGGGCCAATTTGCTTATTCATCAGCAATTTTTTTGGAGCGCCGGCCAGCGCTATTATCGTGTCCTTATCAGCGATACAAGAGATATGACCCAGTGACTCATTCAGGGAATCTGCGTATTCCGAAGCAAATTCCCCCAGTTCCCCGATAGGGGAGTACTTTTTTAATATGACTTCCCCTTCCCTATCAGTGAAGATTTCAAGAGGATCCCCTTCCCGGATCCGCATTGTCCGCCTTATTTCTTTCGGTATAACCACTCTGCCGAGGTCGTCGATACGACGCACGATACCTGTAGCTTTCAATCTCCTTCACCCCTTCTAAATTAATATGCTTTGCCATCTATACTTATACGGATCCATTGAGTCCTTCATATTGCCGATCACGGGTATGCCGCTGGAACCAAGGGACAAAACAGGTTGCTCATACTGGGAGGGCAGGGAAGGATTTATCAAAATAAAAGCTCATAGAATAATTACCGATCCCTACGGATATCCCCATAAATACCCGATATCCGTTATTAGTTTTAACAAAAAAGGGATTAATATTAATAAAAATGTTACCAATTTGATAGAACATTGTAAAAACATCCCCGCGTACCGGGGACATTGGAAATTTAACAGCCGCATCTGTCGGTACAAATCAGGCCGGAATGGCAAAAAAGCCGGAATAACCGGCTTTTCTGGAAAATCGTTAAATTATATTGAAGAAAAAATTATTTATAATTTAACAACGTTTGCGGCCTGAGGACCCCGCGCACCCTGAACAACGTCAAATTCCACATTTTCACCCTCGTCCAGCGTTTTGAAACCTTCCGATTGGATCGAAGAAAAATGCACAAAGACATCTTTGCCTTCCTCGGTTTCAATAAACCCGAATCCTTTACCCGCATTAAACCATTTTACCTTGCCTTGCATTCCTAAACATAACCTCCTAAATTTACCTTACGGCGAATCACACAGGTATAACTATATACCTGGATAGGGAAAGATACAAGTCATATCTTTACACCTTTATATTTTAACCAGCGGCAACAAAGCTTATACATCCCTTGCTTCAGCACCTGGAGGCGCCGCAATTTCTGCACACCAGACAGCCTTCCGCCCTTTCCAAGGTTGCTTCCCCGCATGCCTCGCAGATTTTTCCCTGATTAGAGCCCTTGTTGCAGGGAACGGCGCCGCAGCGCCGGTCCAGCTCCGCCTTGACCTGGTTAAGCTGCTTGGCGATGGCTGAAGCGCACGATTTGCCTGGAGATACCTTTTTACCCTGGCCCCGGGCCAGCATGTACGACGGGCATGAATGGGTGCCTTCCAGCTGCTCGGTTATATTTTCAACGGAGATACCGCCCCGGATAGCCAGGCTGATTAACCGGGAGGCGGCCTCGGTATACACAAGACATCCGCCGTCAGAACCGGTGGTAATGAAAGTCTCCAGTATCTCCCCGTTTTCGGGCTGGTAGTTTATGGTCAGGTAGATTTTGCCGCAACCGGTGTCAAGCCGGTGGGTCATGCCCTGGGCGCTGACCGGGCGGGGCAGGATTTCACCGCGCCGCAGCTCCGCAGCTTGCCCGGCGGACTGTCCGCCTACCGTTACCGTCCCTTTTTTACAGCCTTCCCTGAAAACAGTAACCCCCTTGAGACCCAGATCATAGGCGGCCTTAAAACACGTGCCGATGTCTTCTGCAGAAGCCTCCTCGGGCAAGTTTATTGTCTTTGATACCGCGTTGTCCACATGTTTTTGTACCGCCGCCTGCATCAGCAGGTGATCGCCCGGCGCGATTTCCTGCGCCCCTTTAAAGATCCCGGCAACCCTTGCCGGTATCCCCGCCATACCCTGGCAGGAACCTTTTTCCGCGACGCCGTTCAGTGTTTCCTCCGGAATATCATAGCCTTTTATATTTTCCAGGAAAAGAGGTGAGAACACTTTTAGATCACCGGCCACATTGGTGGATTTGGTATAAGCCACGGCAAATATCGGCTCTACCCCGTAACCCTCGCAGCCGGCCATAGTAGTTACCGAACCCGTCGGGGCAATGGTAATGCAGGCCGCGTTGCGGCGCCTGGCGTCCGGGTAAAAGACGCTCTTATCCCACAAAGGAAAGCACCCTTTTTCTTCCGCCAGTTGTTCCGAAGCAGTATGCGCCGCCTGGCGCATCAGCCCGGCAATGTTGCCGGCCAGTTCCCTGCCTTCAGGTGAATCATAAGCCAGCCCGGCTTTGATTAGCGCGTCCGCCAGCCCGGTAAAACCCAGCCCGATTTTCCTGGTCGCCCTAGTCGCCTCGGCTATCGCGGGCAGTGGATATTCCGCCACGTCGATCAGGTTGTCCAGGAAACGCACAGCCAGGGTGACGGTTTCCACAAGTAACTCCTTGTTAAACTCACCCCCCGCGGCAATCATCCCGTCCAGGTTGACGCTGCCCAAAAGGCAGGATTCGCCGGGGCTGAGCGGCTGCTCGCCGCATGGGTTGGTGGCGTTGATCGGGTTCTCCGGCACGGGGTTGCCGTCCTGCAGCCTGTCCAGGAAGATCACACCCGGATCCCCGCAGCTGTGGGCAGCCTCAATAATCATCCGCCACATTTGGCGCGCGGGCAGTTCCTGGCGCACTTCGCCGTTGAAGACCAGTTGCCAGGGCAGATCTTGCTCCAGCGCCTCCATGAACTTGTCCGGCACCCCTACAGAAAGGTTGAAGTTTGTCAGTCCGCCTTCTTTTTTGGCTTCAATAAAATCCATCACCTCGGGATGGGCGATGTCCAATATGCCGATTATGGCGCCGCGCCTCACGCCGCCCTGTTTGACCATGCCGGCGGAGGCATCGTACAGCCTGAGCAATTCGACTACCCCGGACGCTTTTCCCTTGGTGGTGGACACCAGGTCGCCCCTGGGCCTGATCGAAGAAAAATTATAGCCCACACCGCCGCCTGATTTAAAAACAAGGGCCGTGTCCTTAAGGGTATCGTACATGGACTCAAGCGTATCCCCAATCTCGAGTACAAAACAAGCCCCGGGCTGCCAGGGACGGTCAGTTTTGCCCATGTTGGCCCAGATCGGAGTGGAAGGGATGAACAACAGTTCACCGATAACATGACTGAATTTCTCTTCCCAGGTTTTTCGATCTGTTTTTTCCGCGTCCGCGGCTGTCCTGGCCAGACGCGTGACAGCCTCCGCAAATGTTTCATTAACCTGCCCGTTTTCATCTTTTCCGGCGTAGCGGGCGTCAAATACCTTTTGGCCGGCCGGATTCAGCTGCCGCATAAAATTACCACCTTCAACAATAGTTTCCCAAGCATAAAAAAATATTGATACAATATATATTGGTATAATTATATCAGATAACTATATATTGTGGTCAATATTTCTTTAGGAGTTTTCCAGGCTTTTTTCCGAAGGGCGTCTAAACAAAAAAAACGGGCAGTTTTAGGTCATGCCCGGGACCACAGTAGGCAACCGCCTTTGCAATGGGCTACTGGCCGTAGCATGTATCTTTTTTTGAGCATTTTTATTCCTCCCTCATTATAATATAATTCCCGTTTTTTTGGGGAATTTTGTTGTCGCGGACAAAAGGGCAATTAAACAGCGGCTATCCCTGACAGGAGCACTGGCGCCTGCCGTTCACCCCATCCCAGTCAACCAGGTTCCACCAGGCTTCCACCCAGGCAGCCCGTTTATTCTGATATTTAAGATAATAGGCATGCTCCCAGACGTCCAGGGCCAGAATCGGCACGACACCCCATATGGTAAGGTCCTGGTGCTTTTCCGCTGTCAGAATTTCCAGCTTGCCAAAAGCAGGGTTGCAGCATAAAAGGGCCCAACCGGAACCTTCCACCGCCACTGCCGCGGCTGAAAACTGTTTCTTGAAATCTTCAAAACCGCCAAAGTCCCTGTCGATTAACTCCGCTATTTTTCCTGTGGCCGGTCCTCCCCCGTCCGGTTTCATCCCTTCCCAGAATAAGGTATGCAGGATGTGCCCCGATCCGTGAAAAGCAAGTTCCCTCTCCCAGTGTTTAACCAGGCTGAAGTCACCCTTTTCCCTGGCTTCCGCCAGTTTTGCAACGGCATTATTGAGACCGTCCACATAGGACTTGTGATGGGCGTCATGGTGCAGTTTTACTGTCTGTTCATCATAATAAGGTTCCAGGGCGTTATAGGCGTAGGGCAGTTCCGGTAGTTGATACTTGGGCATAAAACATGGCCTCCTTGAAATTTAGTCATTAATACACCGGGGGAATAACACCTTACTTGCTTACCTACCTCCTCTATTAAAAGGATTATTTATTTTTATACATGTTCACGGCCACACGCAGGCGCCTGCTAACCTCTTCCCAGTCTACGCGCCTCATGAACTCCCTGACATAATCATTCCTGCTGGGGAAGGCTGTGCAGTACGCGTGTTCATATACATCCAGCACAAGCAGGGGCAGGACCGACCAGACGCCTTCGGCGTGGCTGTCTGAAAAATAATTCCGCAGCGTCCCTGACTCCAGGTCGAAACCCAGCACCACCCAACCCCTGGAGCACATTGCCAGGGCAAAAAATTGTCTTTCCCATTCCTGAAAAGAACCAAAAACGCGCTCCAGCAGGCTTAACATTTCTAAAGAGGGCTGCGCTGCCGGTCCCCGGGCTATATTTTCAAAAAAGCATTTATGCAGTTTCACCGAGTTAAGCGCCTGGGTATGCTCAATTTTCATAGAGCGAAGGGGGCAGTAGGTGGTATTGGCCATGGCCATATCAGTCTTAAACAGCCTGGCTTCAATCTCCCTTATTTTGTTTTGATGAACCGCCGGGTAGCGCGCATAGTGCTCTTCTAAAAACTCCCTGGAAAATCCACAATGGATCTCCCGCGGGGTTCCTTTTTCCAAGTTGTTCAACCCCCTGTCTTTCAGGCCATTATAGCTCTAGTTGCTTACGGGCAAATTATAAAAATCTTAAAAATTTATTAAAAAAGACGTTTTAGAAACGTCTTCCTACTCAATATATTCAAACTTGTAGCCTGTCCCCCAAACCGTTTTTATATGCACCGGTTTGGAGGGTTCCTTCTCTATTTTTTCCCGCAGTTTCCTGATGTGCACCGTAACGGTGTTATCATCTCCGTAAAAGGAACTGTCCCAAACCTTGTCCAACAAATGCGCCTTAGTAAATACACGGTTCGGGTTGGAAGCCATAAGCCACAGGAGTTCAAACTCCTTGGGGGTCAATTCCACCTTCCGCCCTTTTATTTCCACTGCACGTTTATCGTAATCCAGGACAAGGCTGCCGTATTTCAAAAGGTTTTCACCTTTCAACTTTTGCTCACTAATCCGGCGCAAGACGGCTTTCACCCGCAAAGCCAATTCAGTTGGGCTGAATGGCTTGGTCTGGTAGTCGTCTACCCCCATCCTAAAACCCACGACCTTGTCTATTTCATCGCTCCTGGCGGATAATATTATAACGGGGATTTCACGTATGGCTTTCAGCCTCTGGTATGTTTCGAAGCCATCCATGCCCGGCATCATAATGTCCAGCAAGACCAGGTCGGGAAAGGACTTCCTGACTGCCTGCAGCGCCTCTTCACCGCTCGCCGCCGTGGTTACCGTAAATCCTTCCCTGCTTAACGTGTGCTGCAGTATTTTTAAAATTTTGGGATCGTCATCCACTGCTAAAATTTTATTGGACATAGTTAGTTCACCTCTCCTGTTTCTTCAATCTCTTTCGCCGGCAAAATAAAGGTAAATGTACTGCCTTTATTTATTTCGCTGGTGACAGTAATATTGCCGCCATGTAAATCGACAAGTTTCTTGGCCAGTGTCAGACCGATACCAGTACCGCTGTATTTTCTGGAGGTGGTGCCGTCAACCTGTTGAAAAGGCTGAAAAATTTTTTCCTGGTCGGTCAAGTCTATGCCAATACCGGTATCAGTAACAGATATATAAACACCATTAACGGTTTCGTCCCGCCCGGCACCCAGGGTAACCCGCCCGCCCGGGGCAGTAAATTTTAGCGCGTTGGAAAGCAGGTTGGTTAATACCTGCCCTATTTTTTCCCGGTCAGCCCAAATCTTCAACATTGGGTCTGCCCGGGGTATTTCAAGCGTTATGCCCTTTTGATTGAAAATAGGCCTGATCTTGTTGGAAACTTCATCAATCAGTTCATAAACATTTAACTCTTCTTTATATAACACCGTTTTGCCTGCGGCGATTTTGGACAAATCCAGAAACCCGTTGATCCGGACAAGAAGCTCATTGCCGCTGTCGCTGATTTCATTAAGGTAATCCTTCTGCATCTCGTTCAGTGTCCCGGTACTCTCATCCAGAAGCATTTCTGTAAAAGCGGTAATCGCGGAAAGAGGTGTCCGCAGTTCGTGGTTGGTGTTGGCCAGGAATTCATCTTTAAAACGGTCCGCCTCCAGCAGCTGCTGGTTTTTCTCAGCCAGCATTTCCCATTGCCTGGCCAGCGTCCTGTTTGTTTCGTAAAGCATGCCCACGGCATCATCTATGACAGCCTTGAATATGAAGGCAAAAGAAAGTACCTGGAATATGTGGCCGAGCAGGTTATAGGTGTCATACGGGCTTAAATAAAAGGTAAAGGCCAAATCACTCATAATGATGATCATCAGCGCCAGGCCCAGATAGAGACCCTGGTTTTGCGCCCACTTCTTGACCAGGATCCAGAGCGCGGCAATAGCCTCGATTGCTATTATCAGGTAACCTAAATAAACCTTGGTGGCGGTCTGGCTGCCTGCAGCCGCGTCGTACATGCGGGGCAGGGCATCCAGGTTGGTTACTGCCAGATAAATCACGCCGGCGCCAAGCAGAAGCGATAACGCGGGAATCAAAGCAGACTTGTGGATCACCACAATTTTTTCGCCGTAAACCACGGCAGCCAACAGCCCGATAGCCAGGACCAGCTTGGTCATAATAAATAGGGTTGAAGCCTTGTTGACTGTGTTGGGTGTAATAAAGTCGGGCATACCAATGTAGGAAAGGGCATGCGCAAATTCAAAAGGGGCCACCAGACAGAAAGTCAACGAAAATAACAGCATTTTTAGTTCATGTTTATATTTATAATCGTACCAGCTCATCATCGCGGCGCATATGGCCACCGCCACTATGGCAAACTCGATGATCATGTGCAGCACGGGGTAGATTTCCGAACTAATAACGGTATAATACCGTCCCGCTAAAAATGCAAGAAATAGAAAAAATAGAAACCAGGCGCTTGCCTTGAGTAAAAACCAGCCGGCTGTAAACAAGCGCTCTTTTGCTTGGAATGCCGGGATTGCACGCATATAGCTTTGTAAGGCCCCCTTTCCCGGGAAACAATAACTGAACAATTCGACCAAACCTGCCGCTAGACCTGCAAAAAGAAAAAACACCGTTTTACAGGTGTCCTGAGAATAAAGACAGCAATGCAATTCGAATGCAATTAGTTCCCCAAAAGGCTATATCTTTAACCTGCAGCCGTTTTTTTTCAACCAGTCCCGGCAGGCCTTGTAATCGGGACAGACGGACGCTACCAGGGTCCAGAAATTTTTGGAGTGGTTCGGCTCGACAAGATGTAAAAGCTCATGGATCACAACATAGTCCAGCACCCGCGGCGGGGCCATCACCAGTCGCCAGTTGAAATTTAAATTACCAAGGCTTGAGCAGCTGCCCCAGCGTGTCTTCTGCCCCCTGATGGCCACCCTGTTGAAAGGCAGTTTCAGCACATTGTTTACAACCCCGATCCGTTGGTTGATCAGCAGGCGTGCCATGCCTTTCATCCAACACTCCAGGGTTGTCGCCGCATCCCTTCTGTTGCCTCCACCGAGCGTGATTACTATTTTGTCAGCCTCAACCAGTACGCCGCCGGCCGTGTTCCCGCCATCAGTCCGGATTTCTACCGGGTATTCCCTGCCCCGGTAAAGGACATGCCAGCCAGGCTGTCCGCCAGTTAAAAAGCCTTGTTTCAGACGGGAAAAATAATCCAGCCGGGCTAAAATCCAGCCTTGCTTTTCCCTTAAAATGATCTCCAGGACGCCGGGGTCAAAATACTCGGGCGCTGTGATCAACAGACCGTTTTCAGGGTCTATTTTGAGCCGGAGGTTCCTGGCCCTGGCGCTCATTTTTAATGAATAGGCCACATTTATTCCGGCCAGGTTAGCTGTACCCTTGAGCAGACGGACCTTATCCACCCTCTTTTACTAAGATTGATTGCAATCGCAAGCACCCGGCACACCGCAGCTGTGCGCCCCCGGACAGGTATTGGGGGAGGCGCTGTCACAACCAGGGCAACTGGTGTCATTGGCGGGTTTCCCTACAGAACTTGGCAAAAAAGGGGCGGAGATCAGCTTGGTTAAATTAGCGCTCCCACAGGCGCATTTTTTTTCGCTGTTGTGCCCGGGCAAGTGGATAATATCAAAGACCTTTCCGCAATCGTTGCATTTGTATTCAAAAATTGGCATCATCTGGCCCTCCCATAAAATTAATATCGTTAATCAAACAGGGATCCTTGTTAATTCAAAGATAACCGGTCGATCCGGGTCGGGGCAGGCCCAGGTCGTCACGCTGCTATCATCCATCCAGGGAAAATTGCCCCCGTACAGCAGCGCTGCCACAGCCGAACGCAAGGAATCACAAGCAAACTGGCACAGCCCGCCAGGCGTGCGCTCTGAGAATTCAAAAATGTCGCCGACCTTGTGGCCATATGAGCATATCCCATCGCCCCTGATTTCCACGATCTTCGCTACCACTTTGTATTTATACATTTCCGCCCCCATTTCAACCGCCATTGCCGGCTGCTCCAGCCGTTTTCATTGCCGGCCTAAATATTTTAATATTAAATCAGGCAAAAAGAAAGCCTAAATTATATCAACCTGTGATATTATCAACACAGTCAGGGGGTGGGAAAATGAAGGTAATTTTTCATGAATTATTTCGTGGTGTATATGATTATGACCCTGCCGCTGCCGCGGGCCGGATGGAGTGCATTGTTGATCAACTGCAAGGACGCTATGAATTTGTTGCGCCGCATCCGGCCGCCGAAAAAGACATCCTGCTGGTACACAGCCAAAGTCATCTCGATTGGGTGAAACAACGGAGCATAATTTATGAGATAGCCCTGTTTTCTGCGGGCGGCGCAATTATGGCGGCGGAAATGGCCCTGCAAGGGGAGCCTGCATTCGCCCTGATTAGGCCACCGGGCCACCACGCCGGCAAGGACACCAGTTGGGGTTTTTGCTGGTTCAACAATGTCGCCGTAGCGGTGGAGAAAGTCCGCCGGGAGGGTAAGGTAAAAAAGATAATCATTGTAGATACCGACCTGCATTTCGGTGACGGCACGGACAATATTTTCGAGGAAAATGAAGACGTCAGCTATTATCATGTCTACAACATAGAGGGCCTGGCGCAGTTTCTCAGCATTCATAAAGAATGCGATTTAATCGCGGTTTCAGCCGGCTTTGACAAGCATATGCATGATTGGGGATTGATCTATTCAACCGGGGACTTTCACACCATGGGCGGCATGATTGCCAACCATGCCCGCAAATACTGCAACGGCAGGTTTTTCGCGGCGCTTGAGGGCGGTTATAACCACCATGTGCTGGGCAAAAACGTCAGGGCGATGCTGGAGGGATTTGATTCGGGCCAAGTCCCCGAATAGTTATTTCACAAGATAAATCCCGCGACAATTTTTAGCCTCCACTACTGACACCCGGTTTACTCTGCCGGGCGGGGGCGGCGGTAAACAACCCGGTCACGCTAAGCGCCGCGGCAAAATACAGCACCCCTTTGTAACCGAAACCCTGGGCGATAGCGCCGCCCAGAAAAGGCCCCAGGGCGCTGCACAAGTTAAGGGTGGCCTGAAATATGCCCCCCGCTGTCCCTTTCTCTTCACCGCTGCGCAGGACAATCAGCAAGGCGCCGACATAAAGGCAAGACCAGGCCACACCCAAAAGCGCCATAATGATCACCAGATGTGTCCGCCCGGTAAAAAAGGCCATGGCGGAAAACACCAGCACAGATAGCAGCTGGCCGTAGAAAAATATCTTGTACTCGGAAAAACCATCCAGGATACGCATAACTAGAAACTGCACAGCAAAATTGATCCCCCATAAAAGGCCGATCCAGAACTTATCCATACCCAATGAAGCCAAATACAGGGGCAATATGATCCACACAGCGGTAGCCCCCAGGTGGCGCAGGAACACAGACAGGTAAACCTTGTAATCCCTCTGCAGGACCTGCAACAGGTTGGGCGGACGGGTAAAACTGTAGCTTGGTTTTTGTGGGAAAGACAGCGATATCAGAAATCCCAGCAAGCAGAATATAAAGCTGAGCCAGAAAAGCAGCTTGATGTCAGCCACCAGGGCGCCCCCCAGGGCGCCGAAAATCCAGCCCAGGGACCCGTATGAACTATATTTGCCCATGTCTATGCCGGCCTCAAAGGCATAGGCGATTATTGCGGCGGTGGCTATGCCCAGAGATAATCCCACCAAAGCCCGCACCAGCATCAGGATCTGGACGTTGTCGGCTAGAAGCTGACTGGCAAAAGCGGCGCTGCTGATTAATAATCCCCAGCGCACAAAGGGCAGCCTGCCCTGCCGATCGGACTTCCAGCCTGAATAAAGGGATGAAGATAAAAAAGCGGTCCCGTAAACAGCCCCGACCAGACCGATCTGAAAATCTGAGGCGCCCATGTCGGCTCCCAGCAGCGGTATAAAAATTATCGAACCCTGGGTAGCAAAACTGATTAAAAAATTTACCAGCCCGATCAACCAAAGATAGTATGTTTTTCCTGCCGCGCCCAGGGCCCGAGGTTGCTCTTCATTTTTGCACATAGTCGTATTTTAATGTTGTGCAACTCTGATGTCAACAAAAAAAGGGGATGCCGCAAACAATGGTTTAGGTGGAAATGATTTGCCAACAATAAGGATGTGTTATATCTTAATAGTGGATTCCAGGCGAAAGGCGGAGGGGATTGTGCACAAAGATAATAATCTTGATATCCTGGTGACAAAAGGAATTGCGGGTGAAACCCCGCCGGAGGCTTACGTCAGGGCAAAGGCGGAGCAGGCCCGCCGGGAAAGGCTGGCCGGTATCCAACAGAAAAGAGACAGTTTCGCGGACCTGGAGGAGCTAGCCGTGTTTGAAACCAAACAAGCGAAGATTTTCCTGGGCAAGTGTAACAACATCCTCAAGGACAATCTGATAGCAGGCGTTAAAATAGACTGGGCCTCCCTATATAATGATCAACCCTTTCCCCCTTTTGTATACAAAAATCCCGCTCCCCGATACAATAGGATCGCCAGTGAAAAAGGGGTGCCGAAAAAGAAATTTCTTTTTGAACTATTTTTCCCTTCTGTAAAAAAAGAGCGCCTAAAAAAAGAAAATGAAGCTAGAACTGCTTATAACCTTAGGTCGGAGCAATATGAGCAGGAAAAAACAGCGCGGCGGGTCGTCCACGAAAAGGAGAGAGAAGCTTACATAACCGGACAGTCAGCCTATAACAGCAAGGTTGAGGAATTGCAGTTTAATTTTGCCGGGGGACAGCCGGCCGCCGTCGAAAGTTTTGCCAGGATAGCCCTGAACAGCATGGAAATGCCGGACACTTTCAACATTTATTTTGACGCTGTCTACCTGCCGGGGGAAAAACAGCTGGTTATTGATTGTTTGCTGCCGGCCTATTACGACTTACCCCGCGCCGTTCGCTACCAATACAACAAGGATAACACGACAATGGCGCCAATTGTCATGTCTGACCAGGAATATGATTCATTCTATCTGGCCCTGATCCAACAAATCACCCTTGCGGCAATTAACACTGTTTTGAACGCAATACCCGCCCGGCTCGTCCAATGGGCCGGCTTTAACGGCTGGGTGGAAAATGGCGGGGTTGAGGATACCATGGAAACAAAATCATGCATCATCACCTGCCGGACGGCCAGGGATGTTTTTGCGGCCCTGGAATTATTAGAGCGGCCGCCTGCAGAATGTTTTGACAAACTTGGCGGGTTGACGGCAAGCTCCTTTACAGGGGAAGAAACCATAAAACCTGTTGTTTATCCGGGGATGTTTTCCCAAACCGGCGATGCAAATCAGGACAATGCAAAAGAAGGGCTGAAACCACCGGAGTACAGGCCGGGTGAATTCAGGGTGACAACCGCAGGACTGATCGGTGAGGTGCTGGAACAAATAGAAAAAAACCTGCTGCAGCACACCGGGAACAAAAACGGCACGCTGCACTAGAAAAATCCTATCGGCGCAATATATCAGATAATTCTGCATTGTCAATCATTTCAATATTGTCCACCATGTGGTACCATAAAAGAAAGAAGGCGGCACATGGAGGTGGCAGCGCATGGAATCAATGCTGGATGATCTGGCGGTATTTTATAATATTCTTGATCAAGCGCTGCAACCTTTTAAAAAAACCTGCGGGGCTTGCGGCGAGTGCTGCCGGAAAGCTTCCAGGCTGCAGGTTTTTCCTCTGGAACTGCAGAACATCGGAAAATTTGTTAAAAATGATTATTTAATGAAGAAGTTCATTGACTTCACAAAAAACAAGATAGTTAAAATCTGGGGGGATGTAGAGGGACAGTGTCCTTTCCAGGATGGGAATCGTTGTTCAATTTATGCTGCGCGCCCGTATTTCTGCCGGGTATATGGCCCCTACAATTACCGGGGCAAAAACCTGCTCGCGGGCTGCGTCTACAGCGGCCACTCGATCACCTATTTTGACAGGTCGGAACTGCCCCTCTATAATCAATTTCTAAACCTTATGGGCAAAGGATCCCGGCCGGTTCAGCGCTAATAATTTTGTGGCCCTATGCCACGGAGCGCTTTTAGGGTTTTGCGCTAAGAAGGGTCATTATCCTGCTCGGAATGCCTCCAAGGGGCACAAGACATTCCGCTCCACCCAACTGGTAAGCCACCTTCGGCATGCCGAATACGACTGAGGTGGCCTCGTCCTGGGCCAAAGTCCTGGCGCCGGTTTGGCGCATGGCCAGCATACCCTCGGCGCCGTCCCCACCCATTCCTGTAAGCATTACCCCAATGGCGTTGGCTCCCACATACTTTGCCACCGACTGGAAAAGCACCTCAACGGAGGGGCAGTGCCCGTTGACGTTTTCACCCTTCCGGCAGTCCACCTGATATATCCCCCCGGACCGGCGCACTTTCATGTGCAGACCGCCCGGCGCAATCAATACCCGGCCGGGCATAACCCTGTCCCCTGTTTTCGCTTCCCTTACTTCCATCCTGCTGACAGCGTCCAGGCTTTCAGCAAAATGCCGTGTAAAACTGGCGGGCATATGCTGCACTATGACAACACCGGGCATGGTTGAGGGAAAACTCTGTATAATCCGGCGTATGGCCTGGGTCCCTCCAGTTGAGGCGCCAATGGCAATAACTTTATCTGTTGACTCCGCCAGGGCGTGGCTGTCAATTTTTGCTGGTATAATGGCAGTACGCTGGTTTTTTTTCCAGGCGCTGACATTGACTGACGCCGCTATTTTGACCTTATCCCGCAAATCACCCAGCATGGCGCTTAATCCGCGAGCAATATCGGAACTGGGTTTGGCCACTACCTCAACAGCCCCCGCCTCCAGAGCCGCCATGGTGATCTCCGCCCCTTTTTTGGTCAGGGCGCTGACCATAACCACCGGCAAGGGGTACTGAGGCATCAACCTGCGCAAGAATTCAACACCGTCCATCCTGGGCATCTCTACATCGAGGGTTAGCACATCCGGCTGAAGCTGGACTATCTTATCCCTTGCCGCATAAGGATCGGAGGCTGTACCCACCACCTCGATTTGCGGATCCGCAGCCAGACCCCGGGATAGAATTTCTCTGACCAGTGCGGAATCATCAACAACCAGCACCTTAATCTTTCTCACTTGAGGCATCACCACCCGGCTAATACTAGCAAATCTCTTGCTGTCCGTAAATACCCTTTTTCCACTATTTATTATTGCATCATGCATGCCGCCGCTTCCGGTATATGGAGGGTTTTACATACTTATACAACCCCGATGAACGATCAAGCGTCTCGGAGTGCCCGATAAAAAGATATCCACCCGGTTCCGTATACCGGTGAAACCTGCCGACCAGGGCCCGCTGTGTGTCCTTATCAAAGTAAATCATTACATTCCGGCAAAATATCAACTGGAAGAGACCTTTAAAGGGAAAATCCTGCCGGATCAGGTTCAAACGCCGGAAAAGGATCATCTTTTTTATGTTTGATTTAACCCTCCAATTTCCACCTTCTGAAGGTTCAAAATATTTATGCCTGTAATACATGGGGACCAGTTCCATCCGATCCGGCGGATATATGCCGGCCTCCGCTTTTTCCAAGGCGCTTGTGGAAATATCCGTTGCCAGGATGCCGATATCAAGATCATCAATGTGATTTTTAAGGAATTCGCTGATTACTATGGCAACAGTATAAGGCTCCTCACCCGATGAACAACCTGCGCACCAGATTCTTACCGCCGGCTTTCGCCGGCCCTGTGCCGCGGCGATAATATCCGGCAAAATATTGTTAGACAGGAATTCAAAATGCTCATTTTCGCGGAAAAAAAAGGTGTGGTTGGTGGATATCTTATCCACCAGGGTAAGCAAGGCCTTCCCGCTCGGCTCACTGACAACATGCTGATAGTAATCCTTAAAGCTGAGAAACCCTCCGGCATGCAGGACCTTTTGCAAGCGGCCGATAATCAAGGCTCTTTTCTGTTCACCAAGATTGATGCCAAATTTATCATACACAAGGCGGCTGATCAGGTTGAATTCTTCATCATTAAGCCTCAACGCCTCCATCAAATCACCACCCCCTACAGTTCCACTGCGCGGCTGAAGCCGCGCTGCCCAGCCGCCAGTCTGCGGGTGCCGGATGTGCGGCTGAAGCCGCGCCTACTCCGGGTTCCCATTCATTGCGCCCCGCTGTAGGGCGGGCTTTAGCCCGCCATGTGCGGCTGAAGCCGCGCCTACTCCGGGTTCCCATTCATTGCGCCCCGCTGTAGGGCGGGCTTTAGCCCGCCATGTGCGGCTGAAGCCGCGCCTACTCCGGGTTCCCATTCATTGCGCCCCGCTGTAGGGCGGGCTTTAGCCCGCCATGTGCGGCTGAAGCCGCGCCTACAGAAGGGAATGTCCCACTTTCTTGTCCAACGCAATTCTTAGAAGTTGCCGTAATCCGCGTCATCCAGTGAAATTATATCCCTGGGCCTTATTCTACCCCCGTCTGATGTTGCCGCCGCCATTCTCTTAACGGCCCGTGCGGATTTTTTATAGGCCGGCTGCAAACGCCCCGTATTGTAATGCCCTGCTGTCGCGGGTCCGGCGTCCTGCCGCCTCAGTTTAAATTTGGCCAGCATCTGTCTGACCACCTCGGACTGGC
>CAYMJG010000022.1:0-32983 GCA_964390855.1 uncultured Eubacteriales bacterium
CCAAATTTCCTTTTTTCAGAATACCTCCCTTCAAAACAGTGATTTATATTTAAGCTTAACCTACCGGCCCGGCGGCATCCTGTCACATAAAAATAAAAAAAGCTATATTATACACAATATAGCCACATGGAAATGAGATAAAATTTATCAGCGTGACGAAATATCGTAAATAAATGCGGCTATTCTTCTTCGGCACGCCGATTAATAAAACTATTATATTGTTGACCTAGAGAAATAATTGTATAATATCTTTAGGAGATGAGGGGGGTGGCAAATATGCCAAACATTAGATCAAGCACTGATTTAAGAAATAACTACAATGAAATATCCAGGTTTTGCCGCGAAAACCGGGAACCTGTGTTTATTACCAGAAACGGTCAGGGAGACCTGGCTGTGATGAGCATCGAAACCTATGAAATGCTGAACGGTAAACTCGAATTATACCGCTTGCTTGACGAGGGCAGATCTGCTGTAAAGGGGGGACGTAAACGTCCTCTAACGGATGTTATGCGGGACATCCGGCAGGAAATAGCAAATGGCGAAATATAGGGTGGATGTGTCGGAGCCTGCGGAAAACGACCTGCGCGACATCGTCCGCTATATTTCCTCGCAGCTATCGGCGCCACTGACGGCGACAAAAATGATGGACGCCCTTGAGGATGCTATCACCGGTCTGGCGGACATGCCGCAGAAGTGCTCTATCGTAACGGACAAGCGTTTGGCATCAATGGGGTATCATAAACTAGCGGTGAAAAATTATATTGTTTTTTTTACAATCGATGAACAGTTAGAGACAGTCAATATCGAAAGAATCCTGTATGCGAGACGCGACTGGTTTCGAATTTTGTAAAGGCCCAATATGCCTTCCGCAACCCCACCTGCCAGAATGGTGATCCCGTATCGGGCGGCCTCGCCTACCGTTTCACGGCGGCCCGCCCCCCAGGGTGATGCTGCCGGCCAAAAGCAGCCTCATTTGTCACCCCGCGCCGCGTCTTGCCGGTAAACCACCCGCCTGGGGTAAGGGGCCTTGATGCCCGCCTGCTCCAGGGCGTTTTTAAAACGCCTGCGCAGTTCCCTTTCGACGGCGGAATAATTCCCCGCCAAAGCGGGTGCGACCACCCGGATGTTTATAGAGGAGTCGTCTGAACCTATAACGCCCTGCACCTGGGGCGGATCAATAATGGCCTCTATTTCCCGGAAAGCCTCCTCACACTCCCGGGTCAAAACCGCTATCGCCTCATCGACGTCCTCTTCGTAGGCGATACCCACCGTAACCAGAGCCAGCATCGGCCCCCGGTTGTAATTGGTCACCCGGGTGATTTCCCCGTTGGGGATAATATCAAGCTGGCCGGTCCACTGGCGGATTTTACAGGTGCGCAGGCCGATTTCTTCCACTGTGCCTTCTACCGTATCGATGATCACATAGTCGCCAACGTTAAACTGGTTCTCAAATAGTATAAAAAACCCGCTGATCACGTCCTTGACCAGGTTCTGGGCGCCGAACCCCACCGCCAGTCCCAAAATGCCGGCGCTGGCCAGGATGGCGCTGGTATTGACGTTGAATATTTGCAGCACCATAATAAAGGCAATAAAGGATATTATATAGGTAATTATACTCTGCAGCAATTTTTTCAGGGTTTCGCTGCGGCGGCTTCCAATAGAGGCAGCGTCGTCATATTCGTGTTTATGTTTTTCAAAAAACTGCTTGACCGCCAGCCGCCCTAAGTTGATGATCAGTTTCGCCCCAACCGCCACGCCGATAATTTGTATCACCTTAATCCCAATAAACTCCAACCGGGCGGACGAAATAATTTTAAAGTCAAAGATATCCAGGATAACCACAGCGGCAATAAAATAACCGCCGTAGAGTAGAAGTGTCTGCAGCAAAATGCGCGTGGACCGGACAAAACTGTCGGGGATAACCCCCTTTCCGGCAGCCTGTTCGCCGGTGTCTATCCTGCCGTCCCTGAGCAGCCGGCCAATCAGGCGGGATAATATTTTTATCAGTACGTAAGTCAGGATCAATACCGCCAGGGACAGGACCAGGTCACCCAACAGGTTTTCCAGGCGTCCACGTTCAAACCACTTTCGGATCCCCTCTAGGAACAATTCTATTTGTTTGCCAATAATTGCCGTTCACCTCACGCAATAACGTTGCCGGTTATTATATCATAAAAATCATTAGATTCCCTAGTATGTGAAGGATAAAACCAAATATTGGCCGTCACCAAAAGGCAATTTGCCAAAAAACCCTTGAAAGGGGGTTTAGAGAGCTGTGCAACCGGCATTTGGCATTTTGCAACAGACAACTCCATATGCTATAATGAGTTGCAGGTGATTACAATAGCATATTATTTCGACGCCTAATTCTTATGTTAAGAAGCGGGGGACCCATTTTTTAGGGGTGAATCGATTTTAGGAACCATAGGTCCGGTAACAGGGGTTTTTAGGTGGAAATTTAGCAAGTCATAAATCCGGCCTCCGGCAACCGGCCTTTAGAAATCGTAGGGCTATCTCTGGCCCGAATCCGTCAGCTAACCTCGTAGGCGTATAAGAGGAGAATTGGGCTTGCTATATCATGGCCGGATCCTTCCGGCCATTTATTTTTTGCCTTTCTTCCTTTTTATCCATATTTATCAATGTTATTACAACCAGTTATCCAAAATCGAATTGGAGGTGGCAACACATGAGTATCGGCACACAACACTTGTCGTTTAAGCCGGGGGAGCGCGCGGGCCGGTTAGATTGGCGCGGGCAATTACGGAACAGGATCCGGTCGGTGGACGAACTGTCCAGGCACATTGATTTAAGCGATAAGGAAAAACAGGGCGTGCAAAGGGCCGGTAATGTTTTTCCCATGGCCATTACTCCTTACTATGCGTCCCTGATCGACAAAAAAGACCCCGAATGCCCCATCCGCAAGCAATGCGTTCCAGATTCCCGGGAGTTAATCAAAGGGCGCTGTGATCTGGAGGATCCCTTGCACGAGGACTCCGATTCACCCGTACCGGGGCTGACTCACCGCTATCCCGACCGGGTGCTGCTCCTGGTAACCAATGAATGCGCTATGTACTGCCGTCACTGTACCCGCAAACGCAAGGTGGGTGATAACAACACCTGTATTGGTGATGGGAATATTGGCCTGGGGATAGACTACATTAAAAAACACCCGGAAATCCGCGACGTCCTGCTCTCGGGCGGGGATCCCTTCATGCTCTCCGCCAGCCATTTGGAACGGATCCTGCGCAAGGTAAGGGAGATCCCTCATGTCCAGGTAATCCGCATCGGCACGCGTATTCCGGTAGTTATGCCCCAGCGTGTCACTTGCGAACTGGTTAATATGATCAAAAAATATCATCCGGTCTGGATCAATACCCATTTCAACCACCCGCGTGAATTCACACCCGATTCCGTGAGCGCTCTGGCCAGGCTGGCCGACGCCGGAATCCCCCTGGGCAACCAAACAGTTTTGCTCAAGGGCGTCAACGACTGCCCGGCGGTGATTAAAAAACTCGTACACCTCCTGGTCAAAAACCGTGTGCGCCCGTACTATCTATATCAGTGCGATTTGTCACGCGGCATTGAACATTTCCGCACCCCGGTAGCCAAAGGAATAGAGATCATGGAATCCCTGGTCGGACATACCTCCGGCTTTTGCGTTCCCACTTATGTAGTGGACGCGCCCGGCGGGGGCGGCAAGATCCCTGTCCTGCCTAATTACCAGTTGTCCATGAACAGTACAAAAACAGTGCTGCGTAATTACGAGGGTGTGATCTGCGTTTATGAAGAACCTAAAAATGCTGAATTTGTTTGCCCGGAGGGCTGTACAATATGCGACGACCCCAATGTGACGCGGGAACCGGTGGGGCTGCAAAAGCTCTTTGATCCAAAAAAACGGGTAATCAGCCTGATACCGGAAGGAAACCTGCGCAAGGCCCGCCACGCCGTTCATCAGGGCAAGGCCCATGGCTGTTAAAAGAAATTTGGCCATGCCGCACCGGGATAGCTGGGAGGTTATCACAGGAGTCGGCTTCAACTGCCGCGTCCTTGTATCTCCGTTCAACAAGCGTATAACCGTTTACAAGTTCAATTTGAACCGGGGCTGTGGCGCGGATCAAATGCTGCGGGCCCTGACAGAAAAAGCAGGGGCGCAAAACCTGGACAAGATCTGGCTCAAGTCCGCTCCCAAATGGGAGAAAAATTTTTTGCAGGCCGGAATGAAGTTGGAGGCTTCCATTCCCGGGTATTATCTGGGCAAAGAGCCGGCCCTGGTCTTTGCTAAATTTCTGCGCGCCGGAAGACAAACCCCTGCAAACAGCAGGGGGGCCGGGCTGATAGGGAAATTAACCTGCTGTCCCGTCACGGGAACCGGGAAAAAACCCCCGCCGGACAGGATAACATTTAAATGGGCGCAACAAGAGCACTGTGCGGATTTAGCCAGGTTGTTCAGCAGGGTTTTCCCCACATATCCTTTCCCTGTTTCCGACCCCGACTACATTAAGCATACGATGGACAACGGTACCTGCTATATAACGGCCTGGTATAACAGTGAACTGGCAGCCGCCTCTTCAGCGGAGACCAACAAACCGCAGAAAAATGCGGAGATGACTGACTTTGCCACACTTCCCGCATGGAGGGGGCGCGGCCTGGCAAACCATCTCCTCTCCCGGATGGAGTCCCGCCTGTTAGACGAAGGATACAAGTGTCTTTATACCCTGGCCCGCAGCAGCTCGATAGCGATGAACAAGGTGTTCGCCGCCTCCGGGTACAGCTTTAACGGGGTATTAATCAACAACTGTAACATCAGCGGGGATTTTGAGGATATGAATGTGTGGTCAAAAATGCTTATATAACATCCACATTCATTTTCATTGCCTGGCCTCTGCCCCGGCTAACACCGCCGGGGCTTTAGCTTTTTATGTCCCGACTGTTCCCCGCCCGGCGCTGGCGCTGCTAGAGCAGCCTGCCGCGATCCACGTCATAATCGTAGCTGTCCAGCCTGCTATTGTTATTGTTCCGGATGTCAATGAGCATGGTTTTAAGGCTGAAGCCTTCATCGGCGAAGATGTCCGCAATGTCCTCGCAAACATCGGTCAGGTCCGGCTTAATGTCGTAGCGGTAGTCCAGGCCGGCCCAACTGCTTGACGCATTGTAATCAGCTTTGAGTGTTACGGAGGCTTCTTTTGCATCTTTATCGTAGGAAATGTCAGACACGGTAAAATCTATGCCGCCGACATCATAACCGTCGCCCTTAATACCTTTAATAACATCGTCCGCGGTTTGGCCGCCGGTGCGGTAACGATCGTCATAAAAGGTTGTTTTTAGTTTAGAGCTGCCGTCCTTGCTGAATTTGACTAAAACATCGCCGCTGTCGATATCCGTTATTTTGCCGCTGACATAGGCGCTCTTGGATAATTCATACTGAATGTCGTCAACCAGGTCTTCAAGCCAGTACTGGATGTCGCTGTCGGTTAATTTTTTCCACTTGGCCGCGTAATCATACAGGTCGACTTTGATCTGCACACCGACGTCGTCTTTATCGCCGTCGAGGATGATATCTTTAATCTTAACGTCTTTCAGTTTGCCGTAGTCGTAGAACAGATCGTCTTCCAGGTCGCCCAGATTCATCCCTTTTTCCTTGTCCTTGTAAGCCTGCAGGTCGGCTTTCAAACGGGTGTTCTCAGCCTTAAGGGCTTCCAGTTCAGATGAGGAGGTCGATCCGGTGATCTGCACCGCGTTGAGCCAGTCCACCCATTCGACATTCAGCCCCAAGGCCTCCGCCGCCATCCTGATCGGCACATATGTCCGGCCCTCGCTGGTCACAATGAACGGCTCACCCATACCGGGCTCCGGGGTGAGCGTATTGCCGTTCACCATAATTACAATCCCGCGGTATGTAGCTTCAATCAATTTTTCGCCTGTGGTGGTGTAGGCCGTCCCAACAAGTGTCAGCGTCAGGGCTGCCGTCAAAAGCGCGATTATAGCTTTTTTCTTCATCTTCGCCAACTCCTTCGCTAATTTTTTAACTGCTTAACTAATATTTACAGCATGCGGGCATAAAACACCTCCCCGGCATTGGTAAAAAACAAATTATTTAAACCTCTATTCGCCAAAAATCTTATATTTCAAGTATATATATTAACTTTTGCCGGGACAAGGTTTATCCCCCGCCAGGTTAAAAATAAGATAAATCTACAATTTTCTAAAGCTCCCATTATACTATCTGACGCCCCGGCATTGAGACGGGTTCAGAACAAATTCGCCCTTCGGGCGGCCTGCAGGTCACTTATCCACAAAATATACTTACCTATACAATAAAATAAGGGATCCTCAACCGTATCGGCAAGAACCCCTTATCCGCCATAATTCTGTTTAACCTTCCGTTTGAGCCGCCACCAGGCCTTCAGCGCCGTATTTTTCCCTCAGGCGCGGTTTCTCAATCTTACCGGTGGGGTTGCGGGGCACCTTGTCGAAAATAATTTTTCGCGGGCGCTTGTACCGGGGCAGCGCGGCGCAAAATGTATTTATTTCCTCTTCGGTGCAGCCGTGACCCGGTTTTATTTCAATGACCGCCGCCGCTATTTCGCCCACGCGCTCATCCAGCAGGCCGATCACCGCCACGTCCTTGACGGCGGCGTGCGCGCGTAGAAAATCCTCAATCTGCACCGGGTAAATATTCTCCCCGCCGCTGATGATCACGTCTTTTTTCCGGTCTACCAGATAAATAAAACCGTCCTCGTCGGCACGGGCCATATCTCCGGTAAACAGCCAGCCGTTTTTGATTACCGCCGCAGTCGCCTCCGGGTCGTTGTAGTAGCATTTCATTACGCCCGGTCCCCTGACGGCCAGTTCGCCCACCTGCCCCCCGTCCACAGGACGCCCTTGGTCATCGATAATTTTAGTTTCCCACTTGTAGCCCGGAATACCGATGGCGCCTACCTTGTGGATGTTCTCAACGCCCAGGTGGACGCATCCGGGACCGGTGGACTCACTCAAGCCATAGTTAGTATCATAAAGGTGGTTCGGAAAATATTTTTTCCAGCGGTGGATCAAGCTGGGCGGCACCGGCTGCGCCCCGATGTGCATCAACCGCCATTGGTCGAGTTGATAATCCTCCAGCCGCACGTCCCCCCTTTCAATGGCGTCCAGGATGTCCTGGGCCCAGGGGACCAGCAGCCAGACAATGGTGATTTTTTCTTCCGAGACTGTTTTAAGGATCCACTCCGGCCTGACCCCGCGCAGCAATACGGCTTTGCTTCCCGAAAGCAGGCTGCCGAACCAGTGCATCTTGGCCCCGGTGTGGTAAAGGGGCGGGATGCACAGGAAGTTATCCCCCCGCCCCTGGCCGTGGTGTTCATTTTCCGTATAACAGGCCGACACCAGACTGCCGTGCGTATGCAGAATTGCTTTGGGAAACCCGGTAGTCCCCGAGGAAAAATATACTGCCGCGTCGTCGTCGTCAGTAAGCCTAATCCGCGGAGCCTCAGAGGAACAATTGGCTGTAAGCCGGTCGTAATTTTCAGCGAAAGAAGGGCGGTTTTCACCGGCAAAAAACAGCATTTTAACATCAGGTATCTGATCGTAAATTATTTCTACCCGGCCGATGAATTCGGGCCCGAAAATCAAGGCCGCAGTGTCGGATAAGTCCAAACAATATTTTATTTCTTCAGCGGTGTAGCGGAAATTCAGCGGCACCGCGATGGCGCCGGTCTTTAGGATACCGAAATAAATCGGCAGCCACTCCAGGCAGTTCATCAGCAGTATGGCTACCTTGTCCCCTTTTTTAATCCCCCTTTTGAGCAGCAGGTTGGCCAGGCGGTTGGCCTTCTCGTCAAAAACCTGCCAGGTCATATCCCGGCGATATTCACCGGCGGGGTTGTTCTCAATTAGTTCGTACTCTTTCCAGGTAACGTTATGTCTTTCCTGCAGGTCCATATTAATCTCCGTCAGGCATAACTCCTGGCCAAAGAGCCTGGCGTTGCGCGCCAGCATTTCCGTGATCGGCATTTTACATTCCTCCCGTTCTACCATCAAAAATTTTGCAAAATTGTCACCACTAAATTATAAGCCGATCCGGGCGGTTAATCAATAACCAGAGGTAGTCCGGCTACCTATAAACATTTTTTCTACTTCTGCCTTATATTTCATCTTCGAGCGATTATGCCGCGCTACCCGCATTTTTACCCCAGTCCCAGCAGGCGGGCGATGCCGGCTACGACCAGGCAGACAATAATGCCGGTTACTGTTGGAACAACAAAGGAAACCAGCGCCCATTTAAGACTTTGCGTCTCCTTTTTGATCGTCAGGCAGGTTGTTCCACAGGGCCAGTGCATCAGCGAGAACAGCATGGTACAGACGGCGGTGAGCCAGGTCCAGCCGTGATCGACAAACAACATGCGCAGTTGGGACAAACCAGCTATATCGGTAAGGGAACCGGCCGCCATGTAACTCATGATGATAATCGGCACAACAATTTCATTGGCCGGGAAACCAAGGATAAAGGCCAGCAGGATATAGCCGTCCAAACCGATTAGTTTGGCAAAGGGATCCAGGAACCCGGCGCAACCGGCCAACAGAGTGATATCGCCCACATGGGTGTTGGCCAGGATCCAAATGATCAGTCCGGCAGGCGCCGCCACAACCACCGCCCGGCCCAGCACAAAAAGCGTCCTGTCCAGGATGGAGCGTACGATGACCCTGCCGATCTGCGGCCGCCTGTAGGGCGGCAGTTCCAGGTTGAAGGAGGAAGGAGCCCCCTTGAGTATAGTTTTGGACAACAGCTTGGAGATTAGCACTGTAGCAGCGACACCGAGGATAATTACCCCTGTCAGCATCAGTGTGGAGACAACAGACTGGAAGGCCCCTCCCGCGGCCCCCGCGAAAAACATGATGATAATCGCAATCAGGGTGGGGAACCTGCCGTTGCAGGGCACAAAATTATTCGTAATGACTGCAATCAACCGCTCACGCGGCGAATCAATGATCCGGCAACTGATAATCCCGGCGGCGTTGCAACCGAAGCCCATACACATGGTCAGCGCCTGCTTGCCGTGCGCCTGAGCCTTGCGGAAAAAATTGTCCAGATTGAAGGCTATGCGGGGCAGGTATCCCGAGTCCTCAAGCAGGGTAAATAGCGGGAAAAAGATGGCCATGGGCGGCAGCATCACTGAAACGACCCAGGCCAGCGTCCTGTACATGCCTTCAATCAGCAGCCCGGTCAGCCAGGCGGGAGCGGAAATCCACGCAAAAAACGCCGTGAGCTGATCCCCCAGGGCAAACAACCCATAGGCAATCAAGCCGGACGGATAATTGGCGCCTGTTATGGTCAACCAGAACACACCAAAAAGCAGGATGATCATAATCGGGATGCCCGTTAGCTTAGAGGTGAGGACTTGATCAATCCGCCGATCCCGTTCCGCATATTCCTTTTTTTCAAAGGTGATCGCCTGGCGGCAGATATCCTCACATGTTTGGACAATCCTCGTTACGACATGATCCCTGAACCGATCATGCGGGATCCCGGCCCGTGCCAGGGAAAGTCTGGCACTGTTTAACTTTTGCCGAATTTTTTTATTTTGCATCAGGTTGCAACCAAGATGCCCCTTCATTGACAGCAACAGGCTTTCGTCGCCTTCTAATAACTTGAGCGACACCCAGCGGGCGCTAACCCGGCCGTTAAGCATACCTTCTGCCAGGGGTTCCACCATAGAAATCGCTTCTTCAATTGCGTCGCCATAAGTAATACGCAGTGGGTTAACGCTTAAACGGTTTTCCGTCAGGGAACACACCACGCTAATTAAACGATCAAGACCCCAACCGCTCCTGGCGCTGGTCCCGACGACGGGAATACCCAAACAGGAGGCCAGCAGGTCCAAATTGATGCGTATTTTCTTTTTGGCGGCCTCATCTATTAGATTTACACACAGCACCACTTTTTCGGTGATCTCCATCGTCTGCAGGACCAGGTTCAGGTTCCGCTCCAGGCAGGTGGCATCGGCGACAACTACTACTACGTCCGCTCCACCGAAACAAATGAAATCCCGGGCAGTCTCTTCTTCCGCTGAATTTGCCACTAACGAATAAGCGCCCGGTATATCAACCAAAATGTAGCCCTTGCCCTCATGCCGGTATTTGCCTAGGGCGTTAACCACAGTTTTTCCCGGCCAGTTGCCCGTGTGCTGGCGCAAACCCGTCAAGCTGTTGAATACCGTACTTTTCCCAACGTTTGGGTTACCGGCCAGGGCCACGACTTTATCCTGCTGTGTTTCTTTTTCAATGTGCAGGCCGCAATAGGCCGGTGCTTCCGCTTCTCTCGAGGTATTTGTCAACCCCATGGTTATTCTGTCTTACGCCTCCCATACTTTCAATGTTTTGTGCAGCCTTTAAACCCTTTTTGATACCGCGCCCGGTAAATCTAGGAAATCGAAACCATAATCCGCTCTGATACATCGGAGCGCAGGGCGATCACGGCGCCCCTGATTAAAAAGGCCACCGGGTCGCCGGACGGGCTTTTGAAGAGCGGTTTGATTTCAGTGCCGTTGATGATACCCAAATCGAGTATGCGTCTTCTGGTTATACCGGTGGACTTCAATGCGGCAACAATTGCTTTTTTGCCGATAGGCAGCTGGTTTAGCGTTATCCGATTGCTGTTCAACGCCAGGCCCCCCCATAAAAATTAGCGTGGGCAAAAACTTTCCCAACGCTAATATATGGTTCCTAAACTAATTCTGTTACGAATATACTGTATTAAAAAATAATTAAAAAAAGGGTTTAATTTTATGAATGACAACAAAAATTCGGGCTTTCGGACGGTGCGGGGGTATCAACTGATAAATAGGCGGAAAGGCCAGTTGACGCCTGCCCTGGAAGACTACCTGGAAATGGCCTACAGGCTTTGCCTGGAAAACGGTTACACCCGCGTGGGGAAACTTTCCGAGTTTTTGCATGTAAAACCGCCGTCCGCCTCCAAAGCAATTTTCAAACTGGGCAATCTCGGCTATTTAAAATACGGCCGTTACGGAATTGTTCAGCTCACGGACAGCGGCAGCAAAATTGGCGAGTACCTTCTAAACCGGCATGCAACGGTGGAAAGTTTTTTAACGCTGATTGGCAGTCCCAATCCGTTAAAAGAAACAGAGCTGATTGAGCATTCTCTTAGCCCTTCCACCGTTTCTAAACTAAGTGATCTGCTTGAATATTTTAAACTGAACGGACCGGCGCAAAAAGGCTTTGCCGATTTTAAAAGAGCAAAAGAAAAAATAAGAAAAAAAGGAGGGTGATTGGGGCGGATTGCCATTCTGGGGAAACAAATGTAGTCCTGAATGTTAACGCTATGCAGGAAATATCGGCCGGGGCGCGGGTACAAGCCCGCGCCCCGCGCAGACAACCTCACTGTTTCGTATCGCAGGAGAACGAGCCGGCGGCGCATCCTGCGCAGCCGCAATCGCACCCGGCATGCTTTCCTTTTCTTTTATCGCGAATAAGTTTTACGATAATCGCCGCCACAATTCCCGCAACGATAAGACCGACTATAATTGTTCCGAGATTTTCAGTTAAAAACGCGAACATATAAAACCCTTCCTTTCCGGCGTCAGCTTTTCACGCTCAGCATCCTGCCTGACATTCCGCCGGATTGCCTGTATTCCTTTGCCGGACGGAGCAGCAGGAACAGGAACCCCGCCACCAGCAAGAACGCCGCTGCCGTTCCGATTCCGCAGGTTCCAGCCGTGAACAGCATGCCGAGCTGATAAACGCACAGCGCTACAATATAGGCGAATACGAACTGATATCCGATGGCGGCCCAAAACCATTTAGCGTTGTTCATCTCCCGCTTGATTGCCCCCATCGCGGCAACGCAAGGAGCGCAGAGCAGGTTAAACAGCAGGAAAGAGTAAGCGGACAGCATGGTATAGGCGGCGGCGAGCTCCGCCCAAACCTCCGCGCCGTCCCCGGCCACTTCCGCAAAGCCATACAAAACGCCAAATGTGCCGACCACGTTTTCTTTGGCGATCAAACCGGTGATAGCGGCGACGGCGGCTTTCCAGTCCCCCCAGCCCAGCGGCGCAAAAATTGGCGCAAAGATGCCGCCGATTTTAGCAAGGATACTGCCGGTCATGTCCACCATGCCGAAGCCGTTCCCGTCCCAGCCAAAGTTGGCCGTAAACCAAATGACAATCGCTGCCAACAGGATAATCGTTCCGGCCTTTTTGACAAACGACCAGCCGCGCTCCCACATGCTCCGCAGGACATTCCCCACGGTCGGCCAGTGATACGCGGGAAGCTCCATAATAAACGGCGCTACGTCCCCGGCGAACAGCCTCGTTTTCTTCAAAATTACGCCGGAGCAGATAATCGCCGCGATACCGACAAAATAAGCGCTGGTGGCAACCCACGCCGCACCGTTAAAGATCGCGCCCGCAATCAGGGCGATAATCGGCAGCTTTGCGCCGCATGGGATAAACGTTGTGGTCATTATCGTCAGACGGCGGTCCCGCTCGTTCTCAATCGTCCTGGAGGCCATTATGCCCGGGACGCCGCAGCCGGTACCGATCAGAATCGGGATAAAAGATTTGCCGGAAAGCCCAAAGCGGCGGAAAATCCTGTCCATGATAAAAGCGATACGCGCCATATATCCGCAGCCTTCGAGGAACGCAAGGAATAAGAACAAGACAAGCATCTGCGGCACAAATCCGAGCACAGCGCCGACGCCGGCGACAATGCCGTCGAGGATCAGGCTCCGCAGCCAGTCGGCCGTGTTGACGGAAACGAGGACGCTCTCAATCGCGGGAGGGATTATCCCGCCGAAGAGCACGTCGTTGGCCCAATCGGTTACCCAAGCGCCTACCGTTGTTATGGAGACGTAATAGACGATATACATCACCGCCGCGAAAATCGGCAAAGCCAGAAGGCGGTTGGTAACCACCCTGTCAATTTTATCGGAAACGGACAGTTTGCCTTTGTTCCCGATTTTCACGCAGTACTTGATTATCGAATCAATGTAAGCATAGCGTTCGGCGGTGACAATACTCTCACTGTCGTCCTCCAGTTCTTCTTCCCGCCGTTTGATGTCGTCGTCGATATGAGCCACCTGCTCCGGTTTAAGCCCCAGTTTGGCAATGATTTTCTTATCCCGCTCGAACAATTTGATCGCGAAGAAGCGCTGCCGCTCCTGGGGCAGATCATGCAGCACCGCTTCCTCAATGTGCGCCAGAGTATGCTCCACGCCGCCCGAAAAGCTGTGCTGGGGTACGGTCTTTGCGCCGCTTGCCGCTTTAATCGCGGCTTCGGCCGCAAGCATGACGCCCGCCCCCTTGAGCGCCGAAATTTCAACCACCTTGCAGCCCAGCTCTTTGGCCAGGCGGGCGGTATCGATTTTGTCACCGTTTTTGTTCACCATGTCCATCATATTGATAGCGACAACAACAGGGATGCCAAGCTCGGTAAGCTGTGTGGTCAGAAACAGGTTGCGCTCCATATTCGTTCCGTCGACAATATTCAGGATGGCGTCGGGACGTTCGTCAATCAGATAATTCCGGGCAATAACTTCCTCCAGCGTATAAGGCGACAGAGAGTAAATCCCCGGCAGGTCGGTGACGGTCACATCCTTGCGGCCTTTGAGCTTGCCCTCTTTCTTCTCCACCGTGACGCCCGGCCAGTTCCCGACAAACTGGTTCGAACCGGTGAGAGCATTGAAAAGTGTTGTCTTGCCGCTGTTGGGGTTCCCGGCCAGGGCGATCTTAATAGACATGATAATTTTCCTCCTTCAAATATGCCGGATTCTGGTTAGACATGACTAACAACGAGCCCTTAAATGTGCGGAGAATTCAGTTCACATCTCTCCGCACAGCTTAAAAGCTATTCCACCTCAATGAGTTGAGCGTCGGATTTCCGCAAGGAAAGCTCATAGCCTCGCACCGTAACCTCCACCGGGTCGCCGAGAGGGGCGACCTTGCGGACAAAGACATCCACGCCTTTGGTAATACCCATCTCCATAATCCGTCGTTTGACGGGTCCCCCGCCCCCGATTTTCGTCACCCGCACAGTCACGCCTGGTTTGGTTTCTTTGAGTGTCCGCATGGCCCGATCTCCTTTCAAATTTATGGAATATGCCTCATCCTGTTCATACCATTATTTTCGACGCCATTTCGCGGCTGATAGCCACGCGGGATTCTTTTATATTCACAATCACGTTGCCGCTGATTTCCGTGATGATTGTGACATAAGCGCCGGGGACAAATCCAAGATTGGCGAGAAACCGGCGCGTTTCTTCTTTGCCGCCCACTTTTTTGATTGAGCTTTCCTCTCCAAGCCTGGCCATTGTCAAAGGCATCATCATAATACACCTTCCTGCCCGCGATATGAGTAAGTTATGACTAACACCGGCTTAAATAAAAGCAGTTAGCCGTGACTAACTGCTTTTATTCTATCTGTCTGGTAATTGTCTGTCAAGAAGTTCTGAGTAAATATTTCTAAAAAATCTAGCAACATTAAATGGAAAAATATTTTTCCGGGCGGCGGTACGGGCAGACGTTATTTTTTCGGGTTTTCTTTACACAGCTTCTTTATCGCGAGGAAGGTATCCTCGCTTAACACATGCTCCATGCGGCAAGCGTCCGCCGCGGCAATCCTTTTGCTGACGCCGATACTTATGAGCCAGTCATAGAGCGTTGAATGGCGATCATACACCTTTTCCGCGGCCTGTACGCCTTTTTCGGTCAACGTGATATAGCCGTCCCCATCCATGTGAATCAACTCTTTTTCACGCAGCTTTTTCATAGCCACGCTGACGCTCGGCCTGGAAAATCCCATTTCTTCAACAATGTCGATGGAGCGCACCGCACCCGTTTTCTTTGATAATAAATAAATAGTTTCTAAATAGTCCTCCGCAGACGAACGTATCTCCATAATAGATTCTCCTATACTCTAAAAGGCGCGAAGCTGCCCGGGAAGATATCCGACAATAGTCCCCAGGTTAATTTGCCTAATAGTACCATGCGCTGCTTGAAATATCAAGTTTGCAGCTGCTATCCCCCCTGAGCATATTATAGCTGGTCGCCGACATGAAAAAAATCTGCCGCTTCTTCAACATTCATTATTTTGTGGCGTCTTCTATAAAAAGGGACAAGGGGCCTGTCCCCTTGCCCTTTTAAACTCAGCAACACAGGAAAAGACAGCGCTCCGTATTTTTGATATATTCCTGTACAAGGAGGTGCAGCGATTGGACTATCATGCTGCAATGGAGCTCTGCGAAAAATACGTAGCCGAGCATTCGGACAAGTCGATTACCGCACAGGAGCTGGCGGACATGACAGGCTACTCCCTTTATCACTTCTGTCATGTGTTCCGTGCTTATTTTGATATGTCTATCGGCGCGTATGTTCGCAAAGCAGCATTGCGCAAGGCGGCATCGGATATCCTTTGTGGAAAGCCTATCATTGAGGCGTCCCTTGACGCCGGCTTCAACACCTCGGCAGGCTTTTCAAAGGCGTTTAAAAAACAATTTGGCATGAGCGCCACGGAATACCGTCAATATTTCACAAAAAGGAGAAGTGCTAACATGGAACCGAAATTTGTTAAGAAAGAAGCTTTCTCGTCCATTGGCTACAATATTCCCCCGAAGGACGGCGAAAAGGTTGACATTCTTGAATCCGGAGCCTACTGGTGTGGGATCAACTTCAAGGATTATGCAAAATATCATGTAGACAACTCTGCAAATGGAGAAATCGGTGCTTGGATGCACCCTGACGATGTAAGCGGTGAACTTCGATATTTCTTCGGTTATGTTTCCGCCGCAGATGAAGTTCCCAAGGGATTCTTGCAAATTAATGTACCGGCTGCCGAATACGCTGTTTTTGACGTGCCGCCCGTTCCCCATGATATTCACGGCGGCGAAAAGCTCGCTCTGGAAATACGCAAGACATGGAAGTACATTTTCAAGGAATGGCTGGATGCAAACGCATACCTTTTCGATGAAAGCAAGCTGTGTTTTGAGTTCTATCACGGCGAAGAAACAAAAATATATGTACCCGTAAAAGCAAAGTAACAGGGGACAGGGGGACAGGTCCCTTGTCCCAAAGTCCTGCCGATTGCTTTTTCTGTCAAAGAATTCAAATATGATGTTCCTCCTATTTCATTTTCTCCTTTACATAGCAAAAGGCAGCCCATTTCTGGACTGCCCTTGTGTATGTCTATTATTTGGTTATACTTGCTTCGGGAGGTTATAAACTTATGTGGGGATGTGTTTATGCTTATATTGTAGTTGCTAACCCCAAATGCGTTAAAGATATTCGCGGAAAAAAGATCGATAAATATAAATAAGCCACATTTCCTTATGCGCTTCTCACAAGAAAATGTGGCTTTTTAACCTGGCGGAGAGACAGGGATTCGAACCCTGGAGACCGCTCATCACGGCCTACTCGATTTCGAGTCGAGCGCCTTCGACCAACTCGGCCATCTCTCCAGCTGTTTTCTTTTCTCTTAATTCCCGAAAAAACCTCTGCAAAATATGGCGGCAGTCCTCTTCCAGCACTCCGGCGACCACCTCTACCCGGTGGTTAAAGCGGGGCTGCCGGACCACATCAATCACCGAGTCTATGGCGCCTGCTTTTGGATCGGCGGCCCCGTAGACCAGCGTCGACACCCTGAACTGCACCAGCGCCCCGGCGCACATCGGACAGGGCTCCAGGGTCGAATACAGAACCGCGCCGCAGAGCCGCCAGTCCCCCAAACGTCCGGCGGCTTCCCGCAGGGCCAGCAATTCGGCGTGGGCGGAACTGTCCTTCAAGGTTTCGCGCATATTGTGCCCCCGCCCGATTATTTCCCCGTCCAGCGCCACAACGGCGCCGACGGGCACCTCGCCGAGGGCGCAGGCTTTTTCGGCCTCCACCAGGGCCTGGCGCATATAGCCGGCATGATCCCGCATAGCTTTCCCCTTTGCATCAAGCGCTAAGTTAGCTTAGCATAACCCCGCAAGGCGTGTCAAGCAAGATAAGGCCCGGCTTAGGGTGCGCTGTTAGGGGGAATAACCCCTGCGTATGGCTCAATATTGCTAATACCTGGGGATTTAAACTTCAGGCAATGCTCATACTACACATAGTATAGTTAGTCCTTTACTCCTAAGAGCAAGAACAACGATGCGTTGCTTGTTCATTCTCTGCTTCCTTTGTTTCCCACATGTCAACCGGCTTAACAAATTTTATCGAGGCCAAATCCGGTTGGCCTCCCTTTTCTTGAGTAAAAATCAAGTCATAGATCCCCGGTAACACCGCAAGATCCCGGCAGGCATCCAAAGAAGCGGCAACTGTCCGGGGTTCCGACTCACGGAAAAATTCCTCATTCAATAAGGCATAATGCTGATAATAGTATATCAGCTTTGACCTGACACAATTGTTATCACAAATATCCTCTGTTTTCAGGACCAGGCATTTAGCCATAACGCACCCTTCCCTTGCAGTAGAATTCTTGGGATATCAGATATCAAATCGGCTGGAATAGAATTTTCATACGACTATATTATAAGGTATCGCCTGCTAATTTGCCAACCCATCTGCATGGTGTAGAAACCCCCTGGGCGGATTGACACTGATTAAACAAGAGCATAAAATTATCGAGCAATCCCCCATACGACTAAAAAGCCGGGCCTGCGCCCGGCTTTGGCTAATAACGGATACCATGTCTTTTTCAACCCCTGTAAACGGCGGACGCACCCCCACCTCAGGCCTGCACGGCAGCCAAAAACCCTTCCCGGATCGCTTCCAGGGCATTTCTTGGGTTTTCTGCGTCACCGATCACCTTGAGGGGAACCTTACCTTCCAATTCCTTGACCAGGGCCTTGTTGGACTCCACGCCCATAGCCAGGACAACGGTATCCGCCCCGATACTCCTGGTTTCATTGTTTTTTTCTATCTCCACAGCATTTCCCTTGATACTGGTAATTTTGGCGTTTGTGATCACCTCGATATGCTGCGCCTGGATGTTTTTCAGCAGCAGCCCGCGGCGTGTGAACTCCTCATCGGTGGCGATGTCAGCCAGCGCTTCAATGATTGTCACCTGTCTGCCTAAAGAAGCCAGATATAAGGCCGTTTCGGACCCTGCCAGGCCGCCGCCGGCAATGACCACCTTTTGTTTGGCGGAAACCCTGTTTGTCAACAGATCCACTACAGTGACCACGTTTTCGCCGTCAATACCGGGTATCGGCGGTTTAGTGGGTGTGGCGCCCGTGGCCACTATCACCAGGTCCGGGTTTTCCTTGCTGCAGAGGCCGGCGGTATATTTTGTATTAAGCTTGATGTCGACGCCATTTTTCTCTGCCTGTTTGCCCAGCCAGGCAATGATTGAGGAAATGTCTCCCTTGTTCGGCGGTATTGCCGCTGTGGCAAATTGCCCGCCGATATGCCCGCCTTCCTCATAGAGCGTCACCTTGTGACCGGCCAAGGCCGCCGTCCTGGCCGCCTCCAACCCGGCCGGGCCGGCCCCGACGACAGTTATTTTCTTGGGTTTTTCGGCCTTCTTAAACTCGTTTAAATACTCAAAACCGAGGGTGGGATTGGACAGGCAGCGGATCGGTTCATTTTTAAAGAGGATGTCCAGGCAACCCTGCTGGCAGCCGATGCAGGGCCGGATGTCTTCATATTCACCGGCGGCGAATTTATTCGGCAATTCCGGATCGGCCAGTGAAGCCCTGCCCATCACAATCAAATCCGCCTTGCCCGACAGCAGGATGCTCTCCGCGATAAACGGGTCGTTAATCCGCCCGACGATGGCCACAGGAACCCCCACAACCTCCTTGACCTCCGCGGCATAATCCGCAATCCAGCCGGGGCTGATATTCATCGGGGGAATAATCGACCAGGTGCTCTCGTAGACCCCTGCGGAGACATTGAGCATATCAACGCCCTCTTCCTCCAGTTGGACTGCAATAGCTTTCGTTTCTTCGATGGTGCGCCCGCCGGGGACATGCTCATCGCCTGAAATACGAAAATCCAGCAGAAAATCCGGCCCGCATTTTTTACGTATATCCGCGACTATTTCCAGCGGGAAGCGCAAACGGTTTGCCAGGGCCCCGCCATAGGCGTCGCAGCGTTTATTGGAATACTTGGACATGAACTGGGCAATCAGGTAACCGTGCGCGCCGTGCACCTGCACGCCGTCAAAACCCGCTTTCTTGGCCCGCAAGGCGGTGTCGCCGAATTGGGAAACGATTTTTTTGATCTCCGGTATGGTTAGTTCCCGGGGAATGGACCCGAGAACCGGGTCGGCCAGGGATGAAGAAGAAACAGGCTGCTCGCCGATCACGGCCGAAGTCGTTTGTCTGCCGCAATGGTAAATCTGGGCGACAATTTTGGCGCCGGCCCGGTGCACCCGCTCAGTCAATGCGGCATGTGACTGGATTTGTTCATCTTTCCACAGACCTGCCGTCCAGAATCCCCGGCCCAGAGGGTCTACCGCGTAATCTTCTACAATGATCAGACCCCAGCCGCCTTTTGCTTTGGTTTCGTGATAGGCGATAAATCGCTCTGTGGCCATGCCGTCGGTGTCACAAAAGACTGATACCATAGGCGCGACGGCCAGTCTGTTTTTTAATTTGACGTTGCCGATAGAAATTGGTGAGAAAACGGGGCTCGGACTCAATACCTGCATTTTTCTAAGCACTCCTTCTGTTTAATTTAGCTTGGGAACATTTCCATATTATAATATCCATCCTTTGCTAATATTATTTTCTACGGCGGGGCCAAAAAAAATAAAAACCCCGAAGGGTTTGATATTTCTGGCGCGCCCGGAGGGACTCGAACCCCCGGCACGCGGTTTAGGAAACCGCTGCTCTATCCGCCTGAGCTACGGGCGCCTGCTGATAAATCTCATTTTTGAACACATTATAGTATAGCGGAGTTATGATTCCTTTGTCAAGGATCTTGCCGCATTTAACACAAATCGTGGCCAACATTATAAAATTTGCGCCTGTCATAAATAAAATGTTTTCAGCCATGCAGGCTAACAAAAATAAAAGGAGAATTAATAAAACCGGAAACTACCGGGGAAAAGGATTTTAGCAATAGGTAATTCTAACTTAAATCCACAATTAAGGGGGCAAAAACAATGCTGATCATTGATCGTTTTGAGGGCGAATACGCCTTGATAGAAATGAAACGTAGGATTTTTCACATTCCAAAGGTCCTGTTGCCTAAAAGCGCCAGGGAAGGGGACGTGATCACGATGCAAATCACCGTCGATCAGGAAGCCACCAGGCAGCGCAAGCAATCTGTGGAAAAATTGGCCGATAAATTATTTGAAGACTAGGGATTAAATTTGATTAGAAAATTAACGGGCGCCTTTCTCCTGATTGTTTTTTTTCTGACGGCCACTTACTGCGGCAATCCCAGCCTTACCGGGCCGAGCCAACCGCCTGCCGGCCAACCCACGGGGAACCAACCGGGAAATATGGTTGTGCATTTCCTGGACGTCGGTCAGGGAGACAGTATTTTTGTACAGCTGCCCAGCGGAGAAATAATGCTGGTGGACGCGGGCACAAGATCCATGGGTAAAAATGTTGTAAACTACCTGAAAAAAGCCGGAGTGAGGAAGATCGATTACCTTGTCGCCACCCACCCGCATGAGGACCATATTGGCGGCATGACTGCCGTGGTGCAGGAGTTTGAAATTGATCGGATTTATATGCCCAAAGTGACACACAGCACTAAAACATACGAGGATTTGCTGAAATCCATCCAGGCCAGGGGGCTGAAGATAAAGAAAGCCGTGGCGGGCGTGGAAATCATTAATTCCGGGGAGCTGCGGGCAGAATTAATAGCCCCCAACAAGGCCTCATATGCGGAGGTTAATAATTATTCCACAGTTATAAAACTTTCCTTCGGCCAGGTTGCTTTCCTTTTAACGGGGGACGCGGAAGAACAATCCGAAAAAGAGATGCTGGCAAGCGGAGTCAGCCTTGCGGTGGACGTGCTCAAGGTAGGGCACCATGGCAGCAGCTCTTCCACCTCAACCGCTTTTTTAGATGCGGTTAGCCCAAAATACGCGGTTATTTCATGCGGGGCCGGCAACGATTACGGACATCCCCACGCGGAAACCCTGCGGAAGTTGAGCGGGACGCAGATATTCAGGACCGACCTGGACGGAAGTATCGTCTTCACAACAGACGGGGAAAATCTGCGGGTTTCAGCCGAAAAAAGGTAGGTTTCATCATGCTGAAGCTCTTGTAAGTAATCTACCCCTTTGTCCCCCTACCCGGACCCGGAGTTTATTGACTCAGGCATCCACTGGAGAAGTTGCCGGACCGCCTCATTTTTGGGGTTTACGTATATTTCCTGTGGCTCGCCTTCTTGGATGATACTTCCCTGATCAATTACTGCCAGCCGGTGGGCCAGATATGGGATTTCCGCATAATCATGAGTTACAAATAATACTGCAATATCCGTTCCGTGCAGCAGGCCGGCCAAATCAAGAAGCATTTTCCCCCTGGTGGGGCTGTCCAAGCCGGTAAAAGGCTCGTCCAAAAACAGCACCTCGGGGTCCAGGGCCAAAGCCCTGGCGATACTCACCCTTTGGGCTTCCCCGCCTGAAAGATGATGCACCGGATCGCCCGCCAAGTGTTTGATACCCAACCGCTCCAACCATAAATCAACCCTTTGTTCCATTCCATGTCGGGGAAATTTCCGTAACCGCAGGCCCATTTCAATATTTTTTCTTACAGACATATCCAAAAGCAATGGGTTTTGAAAAACAAAGGCCATTTTTCGCCTGAGGGCCATATAATTTTTTTTATTGGCAGGCTGGCCCCTAAAATACACCCTGCCGCAGGTGGGCGTTTGCAGCAGGGCCAAAATTAACATCAAGCTGGTTTTTCCGGCGCCGTTCACCCCGATTAGGGCTGTTACTTCTCCCGCGTGCAGGTCAAAAGAATCAATGGCCAATATTTCTTTTTTGTTCTTGACATATTTTATGTCCTTTGCCTCAAGTGCTACCACTCGGGGGCCCTCCCGCGTTGTTGTGCTGATGTTAAAACTGCTGTTATGACAAAGGCAATCATCAATAATATTATGCTCAAGGCCATGCCAAGTTCTTGTTGACCTTTATTTACCGCTAAAACAGTGGCTGTGGTAAGGGTCCTGGTATAGCCCACCAGGTTGCCGCCCACCATCATGGAGGCGCCGATTTCCGACACGGCCCCGCCGAAGCCCGCAATAATGGCGGCCAATAGCCCGAGACGAGCCTCCCGGGCCATTAGCCATAAGAGCTCAACCTTTGACGCGCCAAGAGAAAGTATTTGCAATTTTAACTTGGGATGCAACTGTTGGAAGGCTGCCAGAGTAAAGCCGGTAACAATGGGGGCAGCAATAATTCCTTGCGCTATAATCATTGCATAGGGGGTGTATATCAGGCCGAAAAAACCCAGGGGGCCATACCTGCTTAAAAGCAGCCAGACCACCAGGCCCACCACCACCGGCGGCAGTCCCATGCCGAAGTTAACCACGCTGACCAAAAAGTTGCGTCCCCTAAAAGAAATCAGGGCCAGGAGAAAACCGATGGGAACCCCTATGGAGACGGCTATTAGTGTGGCGGTACAGGAAACCTTCAAGGTAAATATGGCAATTCCGATTACTTCTTGATCGCCCGAAAATAAAAGCTGTAATGCGATTTTCGAGCCTTCCCAAAATACCTCCACAGACTAGTCACCACCACTATGTTTTAAAAAAGAGAACCACATCGCCGGCGATAATTAAATCGCGGGCCAACAGCTTGGGCCAACAGCTTACAGCTGTTTCCCGGCATCGGCAAAGAACAGCGGTTCACCGTATTCGGCCACGCCGAATTTGCTGATTATTTCCTGGGTTTCGGGAGCAATCATAAAATCTACAAAGGCTTTGCCGCCCTCTGCGTTAACTTTATCGAATTTTTCCGGGTTAACGTTCATAACATGGTAGATATTGAGCAACGATTTATCGCCCTCGGATACGATAGCCAGCTTTAATTTTTCATTCTGGGCCAGATAGGTGGCCCGGTCGGTAAGGGTATAGCCTTCTTTCTCAGAGGCGATGTTCAAAGTGGCGCCCATACCGCTGCCGGCTTCCTGGTACCATTTTTGGCCCTTTTGCTCAATCCCCGCTTCCTTCCAAAGATCCAGTTCCTTTTTATGGGTGCCGGAGTCATCGCCACGGGAAACAAAAATTGAGCCTTTGGCAGCAATTTTTTGCATGGCCTCGGGGGTTGTCACGGCGTCTTTAACGCCGGCAGGATCATTTTCGGGTCCCACGATAATAAAATCATTATGCATAACAAGCGCGTAGTTAATGCCAACACCACTATCCACCAATGGTTTTTCCGATTTTTCGGCGTGGGTCAGCAGAACATCCGCCTCGCCCTTTTCACCCATACTCAGGGCCGCGCCGGTGCCAACGGCAATAATTTTCAAGTTGTAGCCGGTTTTTTTCTCAAATTCGGGCTTCAGCACATCCAGCAAACCGCTATCCTGGGTGCTGGTAGTGGTGGCCAGGATTACATCAACAGCGCCGGCGGGCTTAACACCTGCCTTATTTGCTCCTTCCTGCTGGTTACAGCCGGCAATCACAAGCATAACCAGGGTCAAAAGAAGCACCAGTAGTTTTGTGATCCGTTTTTCCATTCCCAAACCTCCTTAAATTTTTATATATATAAATTGGTCAGGTACCAAAAGGCTATCCTATTAGTCATATAGCAACAGAATTCTTCTAAAATTGAAAAAATCCTTTTAGGGGTAGAATAAATAAAAAAAACAGCTTCCCGGTAAAATCCTGGAAGCCTTGGTTTCACTGGCGCGCCTGGAGAGATTCGAACCCCCGGCCTTCTGATCCGTAGTCAGACGCTCTATCCAGCTGAGCTACAGGCGCATTTTTTAGTTGTCCGTTCCCGTGGCAAGTTTCATTGTAACAAAATCATTCCCGCTCGTCAAGGCATCCCGGAGCGCGCGCCGCGCCGTACCTGTTCAAACCCTCCTGTATTTCTTATTATAAAGCCAAAAAATAAAACAAAAAAACAGCCCTGAATATTTATTTTATTTATATGGGACGTTATCCCTACCCTGCCTAATAAGATGTTTTATAACCTTTTTTGGGCAGGTGTTGATATTGATCCATATTGATCAAACGGACGCGTCGATAATTATCCCTTGCAAAAACGAAGGGCAAAACGTCCGAATGACGCTGGAGTCGCTCTTTGCCGCCGCACCGGTTAGCCGGGTGGAGCATATTGTTGTAGACGACGGGTCCGCGGACGGCTGCTGCGATTTTATTAAAGAAGACAACAGGTACGGCAGTGTGAAGCTTATTTCATCTGCCGGGTTGGGCGCCGCCCGGGCCAGAAACATGGGCGCCGCCGGCGCCCGGGGCCGGTATTTAATCTTCTGTGACGCTCATATCACAGTTCCGGCGGGCTGGCCGGACGGCCTGCTGGACGCCTTTAACCTTGACCGGGTGGACGCTGTTTCACCGGCCATCGGCTCGCTGGGTTACCCTGACGCCACGGGATACGGCCAGACCTGGAACGAGCGCCTCCAGGTTGTTTGGCTGCCTCCGCCGCCGGGGATGAAAACCGATCCCGTTCCCCTGCTGCCGGGTGGCTGCGTGGCCGTCCGCGGGGAGGTCTTCCAACAAGTGGGGGGGTTTGATCCCGGCTTTATCTCCTGGGGCCACGAGGATGTGGAATTTTCCCTCAAACTATGGCTTTTTGGGTACCACCCGGCTGTTGCGCCGGAGGTCAAAATCCTGCACCTTTTCCGTAAAAAACATCCTTACCCAGTAAGGATGGACCATTTTCTTTACAATATGCTGCGGCTGGCTTATTCGCATTTTAACGAGGAACGGATCGGAAAAGTCCTGGCCCTTATCGGGCAGGCGGGTAACGCCAAAAAAATAAACAGGCGTGTCTTGGGCGGCGGCGCCATAAGGCAGCGCCTTGAATATTTTGCCCGGCGCAAATATGATGATGATTGGTTTATGGGGAAATTCGGCGTGCCGTTTTAAAATAAGGGGGGCGGACTAACAATAAGGCAGGCGCCATATCAGCAACCGTTTTTTGTTAATTAGTAAAAACCTGTGCTTCGTTGGCCAGAAAAGCCCGCTCCCAATCGTCTACATAAAACCCCGTCGCCCATTCAGCCATAACCACGCTTTCGCCTTCCCGCATGGCTATTTCCCCCAGGGGCTGGCTGTCCAGCTGATCGTCGCTGATGCCGTAGACATATAGCTTGTTTTTCGTTTCAATGATCGCTATATCCCTGTTCGGGGATGTAAAGGCGTCCAGGGCGCCGGGCACCCGGTCTTTAATATTTCGCCAGCCCAGATATAAGGTATCATAAGGGATCAAGCCGGCGGGCGGGATGAAATTGATATTAAAATCCTTCACACCCGGCACTCCGCCGCTGTAATAGTTTATCCTGCCCCACAGGTACCAGTGCCCGTTTTTTCGTGTCAGCCCCAGGTTCTCCCCGTCCGCGACCTGATCGATCACAACGCCTTCGTCACGCAATGACTGCAGCGCCTGTTCTTGTGCGCTGAGATAAGCCGTCAGGCCCCTGGGACCCAGCAAATCAGCGACATTGATCCCCGTCTGGGAAGACAGTTTGTCTACCGGTAATACCAGAAAGCTGCTTGTGGCGCCGTCATTATTTTCTACAGCGACATAGTCGTTTCCGATATAATTTATAGCCACAGCCGTACCAACCTTTTGATCCCGCGTTAAGGACATTTCTTCAGGCGTCCTTTGCGTTGCCAAATCCTTTACCGCTACATCCCGCGCGAATATTTCACCCGTACCGCTGTCCGCGTCGTTTCTCACCTGCAGTTCCCAGAAGCCGCTGATGCGCGGGAAAAAAATATTGTCTCCGCTCAGGATCGGGCGGAGCTTTTTATCATCGGCGGCAACCCACAGGGTTTCATATACAAAGCCGTTGCCCTCCGGTATTTTCAGCCCGATGAAAATACCGGAGGCGTCCGGATCCTCTTCGCCATCTATGTCGCTGGTGTGTATCTTGGCATCCGGCCGGCGGCTATCCGCCCGATCGGATATTTTCTGCAGCAACAGCGCCCCGTTCTGTACGAAAGCCACCGCAGTGGCATCGTCAATTTTCATAAAATCGCCCAGGAACCTGGCGTTGGCGAAGATGGTAACCACATCGACCTCCTGATTCACGGGCGGATAGTCATTAAGCGCAATATATCTGGTCATTAAGTAATCAGATGAATTTACCTTCTTTACCTTATAGGAGGGCTTGTTCCAAACATAATCGCCCAGTACGGCAAATCCCCTGGTAAACTGGGCTGCGCGCCCCTCTGCCGAAAGACTCGCCCCACCGGCGCCTTGATATTCTTCGGGCGCCAGGTTTTCCAACACCGTCCATTTCCCTTCCAATGGGCAAACGTCATATACCGGCGGGACAATTTTACCCGCAGCGGTCCATGCGGAATTGCCGCAGCCGCTGCCGGGCAAGAGAAGGAGTAGCAACACCGCTAAAAGTATGAGTTTATGACTGTTGAGCATCAGCATGCTCCCCTTTGGGCAGGATTACCACCACGTCCGTCCTTTTATTCAGCTCACTGCTGATTTCCATTTTTCCGCCCATCAGGCCGACGATCTCCTCACAAATGGAAAGCCCGATGCCGCTTTTGGAACATGAGCCTTTTCCCTTATAAAATTTTTCCTTGACCATGGGCAGTTCATCTGCGGCTATCCCACAACCGTTATCGGAAATAGTAAACTTAAAACCCTTTTCGCACTGTTCCACCCTAAAATGCACGTAACCCCCAGGGCGGTTGAAGTTAAAAGCATTATCCAGAATATTTATAAACAACTGTTTTAATCGATCCGCATCGGCATAAATGTTCGGCATGTTTTCCGGGTAATCAACTGTGAAATCAATGTTTTCTCTTACTGCCCGCGGGATTAACTGTTTATGTAAGTGCTCAAATAGATTAACCAGGTCCACGCTCCTGGGGCTAAGTCTGATGTGCCCGGAAACAAACCTGGAAAAATCAAGAAGCTCCTCGACCATGTGGGTGAGCCGTTCGCTTTCCTTGGAAATGATGCTAAGGCCGTCCTTGAGCGTTTCCTTCTGTTGAAAATTTTCATTTTGCAGGGTGATCGCCCAACCCCTGATGGAAGTCAAGGGAGTGCGCAGTTCATGGGACACGGATGAAATAAAATCGTTTTTAAGCTGTTCTTTTTTTACAATTTCATCAGCCAGGTAATTCAAGGTATCAGACAGTTCGCCAATTTCATCATCCCTTGTTTTCCTGCTCTTAATTTGAAAATTGCCCGTTGCCATTCTTTGCGCCACCGCCGTGACTTCCTGCAAGGGGACAACAATGGTGTTGGCAAAAAAAACACTGATCGAACCCACGGCGAGGATCACAAAAAAGCCGATTAAAATAAAAATCTGCTCGGTTTTAACAATATCCTGATCGACGGCACTTAAGGAAGCGATAAACCGCAGGGCGCCCGCTATTTGCCCGTCCGCTACAAGCGGGTGGGCGACGGCCAGGACCTTTTGGCCGTTCAAACGCCCGACCCAGACACCCTTTTTGCCGGCCAGGGCTTCCCCGATATCCTTGCCCGCCACTTCCTGCAGAATGACGCCTTGCGAATCCATGATAATGTTGCCGTTTCTGTCGACAATCTGCACCTCTGCATTGCTCTGGTTCCAAAAGGCATCCACATTATAGAGCACGTTGTCCTGCAGGGACGTGTCCGAAAAATATTTCGTATACATCTCCGCGCAAATTTTTATCTGGTTGTCCAGGCTGCCCTCCAGACTGCTATAGTAGTTCTGGCGGACGATATAAATAAGAAGGGACTCCAGGATCGCCACCGTGAAAATAATCACCAGCACAAAATTGGCGGTTAACCTGACCCTGATTCCTTTCCCACTCATCGTTCGCTCCAGCCCGGATCCACCTGCAACCGGTACCCGGAACCCCAAACTGTTTTTATATACTCGGGCACGGACGGGTTGCTTTCAATCTTTTCCCTAAGCCGCCTGATATGTACGTCCAGGGTTTTCGTATCCCCAAAATAATTTTCCCCCCAGACCGCATTAAGTATTTCGTTCCGTTTAAGCGCTTTTCCCTGGTTTTCCATAAACATCTTGAGCAGGGCAAATTCTGTCGGTGTCAACTCAATTTCCATACCCTTTTTAAAAAACTTGTGCGCGATAATATCCAAACACAAATGGCCGCTTTGCAGGACAGTCTTTATATCGGCCCGAAAATGCGTTTTGCGCCTGAGCATGGCTTTAATCCGCGCAATCAGTTCAAAAGGGTTAAATGGTTTGACCATATAATCATCCGCGCCCAGTTCAAAGCCAAGGATTTTATCGGTATCCTGCCCCTTCGCCGTGAGTATGATCACAAATGTTTCAGGCATTATTTCGCGGATCCGCTTGCACACCTCGAAGCCGCCGATCCCCGGCAGCATCAGATCCAGCACAATAACATCGGGCGCAAAGCGCCCCAGCATCGCCAGGGCCTCCTCCCCGCTCCCCGCCTCTTCCACCTCAAATCCCACCGCATTGAGGTTAAGGGTGATAAAACGCCTGATTGATTCCTCATCTTCCACAACTAAAATTTTATTTTTAGGATCGTTCATCAAACTTCACCATTGCCGGATCAAAGGCTATTGCCCACGGACAGCCTGCAGGTAATTTATAAAACGAAGGCGCCCGAAACAAGCGCGGCGTAAGCCTGGATCCCCTCCTGTTTGAGGTGCACTCCATCCGGGTAAAAATATTCGTCATGACCGCTGCTTGCCGCATGCCAGTCAACTAGTCTTATTTCCGGATGGGTTGACGCAACCCGGGCCATTATCTGGTTGACCACGTCTTCCCACGGTTTTGGTACGCGGGTATTCACCAGCACGACATCTCTATCCGGTCCGAGCAGGTTCAGTATATCCATAAACTGCCCCTCTGTAAATGATCCATTTGAACCCAGCGCAATAACGATCTTCTTCCCCAGGGCGCCTTGTTCCTCCAGATTCTCTATTACCTGCGGCGCCTGGATCATTTGCCGGCCAAGTTCCGCGTCTACGACAATTTCGGGGAAAATTTTTTCCAATTCGGGGCCGACGTTGATCATCACCGAATCCCCAATAACAGTCACGCATTCGCCATCACAGGAAATTTTTTTACCGGCTGCCGGGGCCGTATAACCGGGAACGGGCGTTCCGCCGCAGTCATCTTCCTCATTCCCCAATGCCGCTTCCCCTAAACCGGCTTTATCGCCGGCGCTATTCTCCTGCTCATCCAGCGGCTCGGTTTCCGCAGGTTTTGTTTGCTCCAAGGCCGCGGCTATCCCCGGTTCCAGATTTGGATGTTTCGTCTGGCCGATCATTGCGCACCCGCTTACCGCGAGGATCAGGACGCTTAAAAATACTGTTGCGGCGCTCCTTCCAGGGTTCACCAAAGGTTTTTGCCTCCTCTTGAAATAGTATAATAAGCCCGGCAAAAATTCCTTCCACTGTTTCCAGGAGCCGCGGCGAATCGGCGACTCGATGAAAAACCAGGAGAATACCGCCAGGGCCACGCTGAGGGCCGTCTGTCCAAGCGCCAGCTGGACGTTCAGCCCCCCGGTATTAACGGTGGGGCTGGTCAGGGCGATCACCGGGTAATGCCACAGATAGATCCCATATGAGCAAACACCCAAAAAGCGCAGGGGCCTGACACCGAAAATTCCGCCCAGGCGGCTGGCGGGATGGGCTAACACAGCTATGACCACAGCCGAAGCGACAGAAAAAAGCAGGATTCCACCGTAGTATAAAAATGAATGGTATTGGTTGCTGCTCCTGATCATCCATAACACAGCCAGCAGCGCGGCCACCCCGGCGGCGTCAAGCGCCAGACGGCCCCCGGCGGATATATTGACGCTCAGTTGCCTGCTGGGCCAGATCAGCGCCAGCGCGGCGCCGATGAGCAAAGAAAAAGCGCGCGTATCGGTGCCGTAATAGACGCGGCTGGGATCCAGCCCCGGCGTATAAATAATCGCCATCGCGGCCGCTGATATCATAGCCGGGACCAATATCAGCGCGGCCAGGCGGCCCCGCTGTTTAATATAATGCAAACCCAGCATCAAAAGCAAGGGCCAGATCAGATAAAACTGTTCTTCCACGGCCAAAGACCACAGGTGGGCCAGGGGTTCGGGCGGCCCAAAGCTGGCAAAGTAGGAGACCTGATGAAAAATTTGCCACCAGTTGTTCGAATAAAACAACGCGGCCAGGACGTCGTCCCACAAGGAAGGCAGCCGGACCGGATCGTACAGGTAAATCCAGGCGATCACCCCGATCAGCATGGCAAACAGGGCCGGCAGCAACCGCCGCGCCCGGCCCATCCAGAATCCTTTCAGGCTTATGCCCTTTGGAGATTTCCATTGGGTGGCTAAAATATCTGTGATCAGATAACCGGACAGCACAAAAAAGAGGCATACGCCCAGCAGCCCCCCCTGGGCCCAGGGAAGATCCAGGTGGTAGGCGATCACCGCCGCCACCGCTAGGGCCCTCAAGCCGTCCAGCCCCGGCATATAACGTCTGGCCTCAAGCGAAACCTGTCCGTAACGCTCCACTGGTCCCGGCTTTTCATCCCATGCCATTTGTTAGTTTCACGCTCCGTCCCAGTTAAAAATGATCATCTCTTTTGGTGGATCCGGGTGCGACCTTTTTCTACACGATACCATTATTTTTGCGAAATTGCTTTACAGAATGCTTAAAAATTATTACGGAAAAGTTATATTTGGTAAAAATATTAGACTTATCCTGATCAGGTATTTCAGTCTAAAATTTTGAAGAGGTATTATAGGTTTGATTATCCAGCGATACTAGCACTTGACAAATGTGGGGAATTGTGTAACCCAGCCGCCGGAGGGCCACCATAGCTGCATTGTCAACCTTTGAAGTATAAAAAAATAGGGGTCATTAGCCCCTGAAAATGCTGATACCATGCGGCTTTGGCTGCATGGTATCTTTTTTGACCTAAAATGGCGGAGAGTGAGGGATTCGAACCCTCGATACAGGTTTATGCCCGTATACTCGCTTAGCAGGCGAGCGCCTTCAACCTACTCGGCCAACTCTCCACGCCTTATTCCTTATTCTTTTTCCAACCCCAACCCCCTGCTTCTAACATCCAGTGCGTTGGCGGAGGGGGTGGGATTCGAACCCACGGGACCCGTCAAGGACCAACGGTTTTCAAGACCGCCTCCTTCAACCGCTCGGACACCCCTCCGGTTTTGGTTGTTGGTCGTCAGCAGGGCTGCTTGCAAGAAACCGCCCCGCGAATTCCCTTAATTTAATTTGGTTGCCCGGGGTTTATCACTGATATTCATGTCAGATACACCCAGAGGCATGATCAAGTCTAACATAGAATAAATACACTGTCAATAAACCGGGCATTAAACCTCGTTCAGCCGTTTTGCCCGTCAGCTAATCCTATCCAGGCCGCCCATATATGGCCGCAGTACCTCCGGTATGGTTATCGTTCCGTCAGCCTCCTGGCAGTTTTCCATAATCGCGGCTACCGTCCGGCCCACTGCCAGGCCCGAACCGTTCAGGGTATGGGCCAACTCGGCCCTGCCTCTGTCATTTCTGTACCTGATGCCTGCCCGGCGCGCCTGAAAGTCGCCGAAGTTGCTGCAGGAGGAAATCTCCTTGTAGTCCCGGTAGCTGGGCAGCCAGACCTCCAGGTCGTATGTTTTGGCCGATGAAAAGCCCATGTCGCCGGTGCACAGGACCACAACCCGGTAGGGCAACCCCAGGATCCGGAGCACCTTTTCCGCGTTCCCGGTCAGTTTTTCCAATTCCGCGTAAGAATCCTCCGGTTTGCAGAATTTGACCAGTTCCACCTTGTTGAACTGGTGCAGCCGGATCAGCCCCCTGGTATCCCGGCCGGCCGCGCCTGCCTCGGCCCTGAAACAAGCGCTGTAAGCACAATGGGAAATGGGCAGTTTCTCACCCTCCAGGATCTCGTTGCGGTAGAGGTTGGTCACCGGCACCTCCGCAGTCGGGATCAGATAATATTCTGTTCCTTCTATTTTAAACATGTCTTCGGCAAACTTAGGCAGCTGACCGGTGCCGATCATGCTGTCGCGGTTGACCATGAAAGGCGGAAATATTTCCGTATAACCATGTTCACCGGTGTGCAGGTCCAGCATAAAGCTGATTACAGCACGCTCCAGCCTGGCGCCCAGTCCCTTGTAAAAACAGAACCTGGCCCCGGTAACCTTGCCGCCCCGTTCAAAATCAAGTATATTCAAGCCTTCCCCAATCTCCCAGTGGGGCCGGGGCTCAAAGCCAAAATCCCTCGGTTTCCCCCAGTCGCGCACAACCGGGTTATCAGCAGCGTCCTTTCCCACAGGCACTGACTCGTGCGGTATATTTGGAATGTCCAGCAGGATCTCCTGCAGTCTGCCTTCCACTTCTTTGATCTCTTCATCTTTTTCCTTAATTGAGCGGGAAAGATCGCGCATTTCCACAACCATATCCGGCGCGTCCTTGCCGGATTTTTTTAGCCGCCCGATTTCCTCTGAAACCACATTGCGCCGGTTTTTCATCTGCTCCACAACAAAGAGCCTTTCGCGGCGCTGTTCATCGAGCTGGAGAAACTCAGCAAGTGAAAGTTTTGCCCCGCGGTTTACCAGGGCTTCCTGCACTTTTTGTGTGTTACCGCGTACAAATTTCAAGTCAAGCATGTAATCTGCCTCCATTGGAAGTTAACGATATGTCAAATATTATACTACATAGGCAAGGGTTTGTAAAATATGGATGGGGGTTGTCAATGCTGTCAAGGGGACGGGGTTGTTGACAACTTTTATCCGCCGGGCTGCGCTGGATAAGCGGAACGGGGACACACCTCTCTTTTGGGTATTCCTTTGGGGTCGGAGGAATGTCCCCGATTGAAATGGCGGGCGTAAAAGCCCGCCTGCGGCGGCACGATGGCGGTTTCTGTTGTCGGCGCCCT
>CAYMJG010000023.1:0-5776 GCA_964390855.1 uncultured Eubacteriales bacterium
ATCCGTTAATAATATTAATCTTTCCTAACCGATTTCTTATTATTTTATTATTATCAAAAGGCTAAGGCGCTTTGTAAAAGCGCCTTAGCAGGACGACATATGAATGGATCCTGGTTTCCAACAGAATACAGGCTAGTTTGAATAAATGATCACCGTGTTTGTTGCCCCGTCATACTGGACTGTACAGCCAAGCTCCTCGGCAATAAATCTCAACGGTACCGTGGTTCTGTCACCCGCGATCAGCGGTGGCGCGTCAAGTTGCTTTTCCACCCCGTTTACTGAGTACGCTGTCTTATTGATCAACATGCTGATAGTTTTGTCGCCGCTTACAATATCGAGCCGGTCCGGTGCATTCCAGTTTACCTCGCACCCGAGGGACTCCGCCAGGGCTCTAACGGGAACCATTACCCTGCCGCCATTTTCCACCTCGACGATGTAGGGAGCGACATCAAATATAACCGGCACGCCGTTTAATATCACCCTTGGTGAATTTGGTCCGACGACTACCGCTGTTTCAGAATCCATGATCATCTGCATCAGATCCATACTGTTGGTTGGGGTTAAAACAGGGATGCTGACCTGGACATTTTTGTCGGCCGCAGCTTTCGCTTCACCTTCAATTAACAGGTCAAGCATGGTTGTCCCGGTACTGTAGTCCTGCACATTCACCTTGATTGTATCATTGGACTGTGAAGATAGGCCGGTCTGGTTAAATTCCCCCTGCATCAAACCGGTCACGCTTAAATTTTGTTCGCCCATTTTTGCCTTGGCATCTACTGTGTACGTACCTTTTAATTGATCCTTGCCGCCGGTAAAATCTGCTTTGACAACGAGCTGGCCGCTAAACCCGGGCCCGCCGCCCAAATCCATGGTCATGTTAAAGCTGTGTTGTCCCGGTGAAATAATTGAGGCTTCATACTTCAGCTCTTTTAATGCGATAATACCCGACATCATATCCTTTATTTCCGCAGCGGTGTCCGGATAGGTGCCGTCGTTGACGCTTTGTTCAATACTGTTCAATATCCCGTCCTTGATTACATCAACATCCTGCTGCTGTCCGCCAGCTGCGGCCATATAGTCCGCCACCAGGGAAGCAAATCTTTCTTTTTCATTGGCCACTTTGTTTAATGCAGCCGAAATTACATCCTCCAGACCGTCCTGGTCCAGGGCGAAGCTGACCCGCTGGTTAGCCAGCGATACAGTAAAATATTTTTCAGGCACAGCTTCGGCAAAGAAAAGGACCAATTCCTTTAATTCCGGTGGAAAATATTGGCCTTTGCTCATATTTGTCCACATATTCGCATAGGCCGGGTTGTCCATAAAAACGTACTCCGGCAGTGCCCGATCTGCCGGTATCAAGCCCCCTGGCACATTATTCAACAAAGACAGGATTTCCGTGGTCAGGATAAACCTGCTATTGTCAATAAACATGCCCCCTGAATATTTGCTGCCGTCATATTTAACTAGATAATCCACGACCATTTTGTTATTTGGTTGATCCAGCTTGTAGTTTAACTGGAGATCCGCCCCCGCTAACTTCGCCACTGGTTCCATTGTCGCGGCCAGAGCGCCGCTCAATGTTTTTATCTGATAATGAGCGGTACCGGAAGATGTTTTGTTAATATCCCCCATGGGAATCAGATCGGCGCTTTGCAGCCTGTCAAGCATTATTTGCTTGGCTGTCAACTGCCCGGCCGCGCTGGCCGAAAAGGCCATGCCCAAACATAGGACTAGGGTGAGCGCAAACAAAAGATATCTGGTTTTTTTCATACTTGTCCCTCCGGATAAAATATTTAATCGGTTAGCCAACAATTGGTGCACTGTTGAAACCCGGCACACCTCCCCTGTATTGATCTTTTATATATACTTTAACATAAATTAGCTCAGTTAAAAAAGGTAGTATAAGGTATTATTAAGAAACTTTATTAAACAGGAGCAGTGCAGGCGTGGTAGTCGCCTATTTTTTAGCTGCGGCCTTATCCGCACACATCCGGCGGATAATAGCTATTCAACCGGCACTTTTATGTTCAGCAGCGGCGCGTGCTGCTGCGCCCCGTATATGTCACGATCGCCGGCGCCGCCCGATACGACGGGGCGAACGATTGTCGCCTTAATGGCGTTGGCCCGGTCAAATTCGATTACGTCAATTACCTGATCCAGCCCGATATTATATAGGTCGGCAAAGAGATTTTTTGTGAAAACACCGGAGCGCCGGGCCAGCTCGAATTTTTCCCGATCTTTAAAAATAATATCGAAGGTTAGCTCGAAAGGGCCCGCGTTTTTGCTGCGGATCACTCCAGCCATTTCAGTAATCTTGATTTTCCGCATATTTTATACCATTCCTTTCGCCAGCCGGGGCACAGTACATTTCTTAAATATTAATGGTTTCCATGGGGAAAAGCTCAAAGGGATCAGCCACCTCCATCAGGTGATAAATATTAAAATTAAAGACCTCACCGCCCCTGAATTCCGCCGGGGAGAACGGAAAAGCAAGGTTGCCCGCTGTTGCCGTCCGGCCCGGATAACTACAGTGCAGCATGGTAGAACGCGCATAGCCGCAGATGGCGTCTGCTATTTCCTGGGTTTTGCCTATCACCTCAATAACAATGCCGATTTCATGCGGGACTGCGTTCCGTATCAGTTCCATTGTCCCCATTACACCGTCTTTGCCATAAATCCTAAAATTTAAAGAATAATCATCTGCTGCGCCGGCAAAATTGTCTTCAGTCTTACTCCTGACAATCCCGACTACCCTATCAATTTCCCTGATCATCTGCGGGTCCCGGCAACCGGCGATGGTTACCGTCCTAAAACCGGCCTTCTTTACCCCTTCCAGTTTCACCGTATATTTTTGCGCCGGGAAAAACCTGCTGCCTGTTACCCTTACCCGGTTTTCTGTGACTTGCTCAAACCTTGTCCTTTTCAAATCCAGGCAGCCACCGGGTAGCGGAAGGTATACCGGATCGGATTTTTCATATAATGTGTGAGCGGCCACCGAAGTGACAGTACAGGCACGAACCGGGTTTAATGATTCTACTTCAAAATAGCCCACACCTATACGTCCCAGTAGACAGTCGCTGCCGCTGCCCGGTGTGGCGGCAATGGCGCCGCATTCCAGAATTTTACCCATATGGATCGCCGGGCCGGGCCTGTAGCCCGACCGGACAGCCGGGGCGGCAAAAACAGAGGGATCATAAGCACGCCCGGCAACCACTACCTGCGCTCCCGTTTCCAGCGCTCCCACCAGGGGTTCAATACCCATCTGGCCGACAATCCTGACTGCCTCGTCCAGATCCTTCTCTTGCAGCAACGGCACCGGCCCCAGGGGCTTTACCTTATTCAGACACAGTGCATGCCTCACCTTTTCTATGTCGACTTCGGCGTGTATTACCGCCATTTTAAAATGCAGGCCCTTTTCCCTGGCTATTTCCATGATTAGATCCACATCTCTTTTTAAATGTGGTTCCCCACCGCTTCCCCCCGCGCTGCCGATCAGCAGGGGGATCCTGTGCTCCGCGGCGGCCTCCAGCAGGTAGGATAGGTCTCTTTGCGACGCTTCCCTGCTGGTAAATGAGACCCCCGCGCCAAGGTAATAAGGCCCGGGGTCAGTAGATCCCGCGTCCACAGCAATAGCGTTGGGTTGGCAGCTCAAACCCCTCTTAAAAGAACACAAAGGAAATCCATAGCCCAATATGGCTGTGGGGGATAAGACTAGGAAATTTTTCAAAGAAACGTCCCCCTTATTTTTACGGAAATGGTGGAAGGGCGTCCAGCGAGTATTTAAATAATCATGTTGCTGTATTGAGGTTATAATACTGACAGCTTTTTAGCCATCAGTGCAGGATTCTACCCCTGGTAGGAGAATACCTTTTTAGACCATTTAATAAAGGGAGAATAATATGAAATATCTAATTTTGCTCGGCGACGGCATGGCCGACCATAAACTAGAGGAGCTAAACAATAAAACACCGTTGCAATCAGCCAAAACCCCCTACATGGACCTGCTCGCCGCAAAAGGCGTGATTGGGACTGTCACCACCGTTCCTGCGGGATATCCGCCCGGCAGCGACGTGGCCAACCTTTCGGTAATGGGTTATGATCCGGCTGAATATTACACCGGGCGCTCCCCACTGGAGGCAGTGAGCATGGGTGTGGAGCTGAGAACTGATGACGTCGCTTTTCGCTGCAACCTGGTAACCCTTTCAGAAGATGGCTCGTACCCGGAAAAAACAATGGTCGACTATAGCGCCGACGAAGTAACAACACCCGAATCTGCAGAATTGATTGGGCAAATAGATAAAATGCTTGGCACAGAGGATATAGTTTTTCATACCGGTTTCCGCTTCAGACACCTGATGGTCTGGAAGGGCGGCTCCACTGGATGCAAACTAACGCCGCCTCACGACATATCCGGACGGCTGATTGGCGAATACCTGCCGCGTGGTGAAGGCGGCGCTACCTTGCTGAAACTGATGGAAGAAAGCTATAAGCTACTGTCGGGACATCCCGTGAATATAAAAAGAACCGGCCGGGCCCTCAGGCCGGCCAACTCTGTCTGGTTCTGGGGGCAGGGGAAAAAACCCTCCCTGACAAGTTTCCATGAAAAATACGGCCTTAAGGGCTCAGTGATTTCCGCGGTTGACCTGATTAAGGGGATCGGTATGTGTGCCGGGCTGGATATCGTTCCTGTAGAAAATGTCACTGGTACGGTAGAAACAAATTTCGAAGGAAAAGTGGCGGCGGCTCTGGATGAGCTGGCCAGGGGACGGGATTTTGTTTACCTCCATGTGGAAGCGCCGGACGCTGCGTCGCACAGGGGGGAAACGGCAACGAAAATCAAGGCCATAGAAATGGTGGATCAGATGCTGGGCCTGCTTTTGGAGGGACTGCCAAGGTTTGGCGATTACAAAGTAATGGTACTGCCGGACCACCCGACGCCGCTGAGCATCATGACCCACACAGACAAACCCGTGCCGTTTATTATTTATACCAGCGGCCGGGATAATCAAAACGCCAACGGCATGTACGACGAGGAAGCCGCCGCGGAAAGCGGCCTGGCTTTCCCTGAAGGGCACAAGCTAATGGATTATTTTATCCGCGGGTAAAGGTAGCGGGCTTTAGCCACACGCCTTTTGTCGGGCTAAAGCCCGACCTACGTCTGACTACGTCTGACATCGGGTTATCCGGCGACCGGGTACTAATCTGTAGGTGCGGCTTTAGCCGCACAGGGCGTAAGGGGGATGCTATGGCTTACAATGATTTGGCAAAAGGGCGTTTTTCCTCCGTCAATCAAATTTACTTCATCACTACGGTTGTAAACAATAGGACTAAATATTTTAATAATATTTATGTTGCTAGAAAGGTAATAAAGGAAATGAAATATATGCATGATGAGGACTACCTGCACTCAATTGCATGGGTTCTTATGCCGGATCATTTGCATTGGATATTTCAGCTTGCGGAAAAACAAGACTTGCCTTCAGTAATGGGACTTTTTAAAGGTCGTTCTGCAAAACGGGTAAATGAGGTTATGAATCTGAGGGGACCTTTTTGGCAGAGGGCATATTATGATCATGCCTTGAGGAAGGGTGAGGATATTAAGGAAATTTCACGTTATATGGTTGCAAATCCATTACGTGCGGGGTTGGTTGAGAATATCGGTGATTATCCATTATGGGATGCGATATGGCTTTAATGTATCGCTATGAAACACCTGCACCGTTAAATTGCAGGTGTTGGTTTAGCCGCACGTTTTTGTCGGGCTGAAGCCCGACCT
>CAYMJG010000023.1:5876-26992 GCA_964390855.1 uncultured Eubacteriales bacterium
ACGTCCGGCGCCCGGTTATCCGGGGGTCGGGTATTTGATATGTAGGTGCGGCTTTAGCCGCACGTTTTTGTCGGGCTGAAGCCCGACCTACGTCCGGCGCCCGGTTATCCGGGGGTCGGGTATTTGATATGTAGGTGCGGCTTTTGCCGCACGTTTTTGTCGGGCTGAAGCCCGACCAACAATTTTTAGGCCAGGTTGAATGCTTTGTGCAGGGCTTTGACGGCTTTTACCGTGTCCTCGTCCCTGATCACACAGGAGATCCTGATCTCCGAGGTGCTGATCATTTCCAGGTTTATCCCTTCCCCATAAAGGGCCTCGAACATCTTGGCCGCCACGCCGGGATTGCTGATCATGCCCGCGCCTACAATAGACACCTTGGCCACGCTGTCGCTATGGGTGTAGCCGTCGGCGCCGATGTCCGCCTGCAGCCCGTCCACAACGGCCAGCGCTTTCTTCAGGTCGCTCGTGGAGCAGGTAAAAGAAATGTCATTCCTCTCGTCCCGCATGGCGCTTTGGATGATCATATCCACATTAATTTTTTTATCGGCCAGGGCCTTAAATATTGTAAAAGCAATACCGGGCTTGTCCATAACATTAAACAGCCCGATTTTGGCTACATTATGATCACAAACAACACCGGTTACCAAAAGTTCTCTTTCCAAGTTTTCTTCCCCCTTTACCAAAGTCCCCGGATTTGTATTAAAGCTGGAGCGGACATGCAGCGGTATTTTATAATCCATGGCCAGCTCCACAGCGCGGGGATGCAGGACTGCCGCGCCCAGGTTGGCCAGCTCCAGCATCTCCTCATATGAGATCACATTAAGCTTGCGCGCCTCGGGGACAACACGCGGGTCTGTGGTATAAACTCCGTCGACGTCAGTATAGATTTCACACAGATCGGCCTGCAGCGCCGCCGCCAGGGCTACAGCGGTAGTGTCGGAACCGCCCCGGCCCAGGGTGGTGATATCACCTGCGGCCTGATCGATACCCTGGAAACCAGCTACAACAACGATATTTCCCTGGGAAAATTCCTTTTTGAGGCGTTTGTTGTCGATATTTAAGATCCTTGCTTTAGTATGGACGCCATCCGTTGTAATCCCCGCCTGCGGACCGGTTAAAGAGATAACGGGAAGGCCCAGCTCCCTGATAGCCATAGCCAGCAATGCAATGGAAACTTGTTCGCCGGTGGACAGGAGCATATCCATTTCTCTGTCTGGCGGGGAATCTGTTATTTCTTTAACCAAGCCGATTAAATCGTCTGTGGTATCACCCATAGCTGAAACAACCACCGCTATGTCGTGACCTTCCGCCCGAACAGCGGCCACCCGCCCGGCCACACGGCGGATCCGTCCGGGGTCGGCAACTGAACTGCCCCCATATTTTTGCACTACTAACATGATAATCTCCTTTGGTTATGACTTATACCTGTTTTTTTACATGTTTAATAATAAATTCAATAATTTAAACAGTCAAGCAGCCAAACAAAAAAACCTAGTGCCGCATTTATTTAATTTCCAGCGCCCTGGCGCCGATTGGGCTTGGTTTCAGCACCAGCACCCGGGACTTTATGCCGTTTTGACGGAAGGTTTCACCCATCACCCGGGCAATAAGTTCAAAATTTGCATCGGCATAAGCGATCACCGAAGGCCCCGACCCGCTCAGTGTCACACCGCGGGCGCCTGCCAGCCTGGCTGCCGCAATCACTTTTTTCAGCCCGGGGATAAGAGGCGAGCGGAAAGACTGATGAAGCCGATCCTCCATGGCCGCACTCAACATGCCCAGGTCCCCCTGGTGCAGGGCTGCCACAAGCAGCGCCACACGCCCCACATTAAAAACGGCGTCCTGAAACGGCACCTGGGCCGGGATAGCATCTCTGGAGGTTTTAGTAACAAGGTTAAAGTCCGGTATAGCCACAACACCCTTTAACCTGATCGGCGGTTCTATTTTTAAATACCTTATTTCCCCTCCGTCATTAACGGACACCACAATACCGCCCAGTATCGCCGGCGCTACATTGTCGGGATGTCCCTCGATTGAGGCGGCCAGGGTAACCATATCTCTGACGGATAGTTTTCCGCCGGAGAGTATGTTTGCGGCAATTATGCCGCCGACAATGGCTGCGGTGCTGCTGCCCAATCCCCGGGCCACGGGGATCTGGTTAAAAAGACGGATTTTCAGACCCGCCACAGTGTAGCCGGCCTGAAGAAAAACACGCCTGGCCGACTGGTAAACCAGGTTGCTTTCATTCCTGGGGATATCCGCCGCGCCCTCACCGTTCACCTCAATCGTTACCCCACGTGAAACCGGAACCATTTCAACCACATTATGGAGTTCCAGGGCCATGCCCAGGCAATCAAAACCAGGCCCCATATTTGCTGTTGTAGCAGGCACCTGCACTCGGATCATTACAGGTCACCCTCCTGTGTCAGTGTCCTTCCACCCTGATCATGTTGGACACTTCATTTACCACCGGCAGTTCTTTGATACCTTTCAGCGCTTCCTGCAGGTTTTTTTCCAGGACCTTGTGGGTGATTAAAATAAGCTCGGCCGCTTCACCCGAGGTATGCTGGATCACCGAGGCCAGACTGACGTCGTTTTTGCCGAATATATAAGCGATGCTGGCCAGGACACCCGGACGGTCTGCCACACCAAGGCGAATATAGTATTCAGTGGAGGTAAGCCCCATAGATTTCACCTGTTTTTCTGCAAAACAGGTGCAGCCGATCATGCCCGTACAACTATGCTTCAGGTTGCGGGCGGCATTCATTACATCAGCTGTTATTGCGCTTGCCGTCGGCAGTTCACCGGCGCCCCGGCCGTAAAACATTACGTCCCCCACAGCGTCACCGGTGACAAATATAGCGTTAAAGACATCATTTACTGATGCCAGGGGGTGGTTTTTCGGCAACAGGGCCGGATGGACCCTGACCTCGATACCCTCCGCGCCTTCCCTGGCGATGCCCAGCAGTTTGATCACATAATTGAGATTGGCGGCATAGGCAATGTCTGTGGCGGTGATCCGGGTAATTCCTTCAACATAAACCTGATCGAGGGAAACCCTGGTATTAAACGCGATGGAGGCCAGGATCGCCAGTTTGCGCGCAGCGTCGTAACCCTCCACGTCGGCGCTGGGATCCGCCTCGGCGTAACCCGCAGACTGCGCCTCAGCAAGTGCCTGTTCAAAACCAAGGCCATCCTCGTTCATTCTCGTCAACATATAATTAGTAGTTCCGTTAATTATACCAATCACCTGGGAGATCCGGTTGGCGGCCAGGCACTGTTTGAGCGGCCTGATGATCGGGATGCCGCCGGCTACGCCGGCTTCAAAAAACAAATCCCTTTTTCCCGCCTCCGCCGCCGCAAAAAGCTCTTTACCATGCAGCGCAATCATGTCTTTGTTGGCTGTGACCAGGCTTTTCCCTTTAGCCAGGGCGCCAAGTGAATATTCCAACGCCGGGTTTATACCGCCCAGCACCTCAACGATAATGTCAATTTCAGGGTGATCAAGGAGGTCATTGATATTTGTGGTCAGCAGGCCCTCGCCTACTGCCAGGCCACGGTCCTTTGAAACGTCCCGCACCAGTATTTTTTTTATCACAATGGGCGCCCCGACTTTTTGTTCAATACCCGCCTTGTTGTCATGTAGAATACGATAGACACCGCGCCCGACGGTGCCCATGCCCAGTAAGCCCACACCGATTTCTTTTTTAGCCGCCAATGGATTTCCCCCTTTTATGTAAACCCTTCATTAGCATGTACTAACGGATTTTATCCTCTGTTTGACATTATAGCATTGGCGTTACAAGCGGGCAACGCCAAAATAAATGCGCCGGCGCGGGATTAAACCTGCTGTTTCCGGTTTAGAAAAAACATAAAAGGCAGGCCCAGCCCGACTCCAACAAAAATAAAAATAATCGGCAAAAAGATAGGCCCGAGCAGCCTCCCCATAAATCTGAAATCGGCCGCATAAATTACTCCGACAGTGCCGAGGAAAGCGGCAAAAACAAACGGCATAAAAGCAAAGGGACGGCTATTGCCTGCCACGTCCCTGTAGGCGTCCCATATGACAAACATATACAGGCAGGGGTAAAACATCAGCCATTGAAAATGCGTTAGCTCAATAGCTGACTCTATTTCTCCTTTGAAACTGGAAACTATCGCCAGGTTTAAATTAGCTTTGACATTAAATAGTATCTCAAGAAAAAGCAGAACGGCGCCTTTAAAATATTGCCTGTTTAAAAATTGTCCGAATCCCGGGAAGGCAATGCTCCATAAAAGGGCCTCAATTTTTTTATCATTAATTTGCTCTTTGCCGGCCACAGTCCCGTATCCCTCCCGAAAAAAAACAACACAGTATTATAATGCCGGTAATATGAAAAAATATAAACAGGCTTCATCAAAAAATGGCGTTGTAGGAGATACTAAGGAATAACGGGATGTATCCGATCAATTTTGCACTACGTCTGGAGTTGAAAAATAAATGGGATTAAATGTGGAACTGATTATATCCGTCACTGCGGCGGTGCCGGCCCTGTTAGCGCTGATATTCGCCGTCGACTGGCGTTATTTCCGGGACTGGGTGGTTGTATTTCTCTATAAATGTGTTCTAGATGCGCTCTGGGGCAGTGCGGTCGTTAACTCGGGCAGATTGGATTATCCTTTCCGGCAGTTACCTCATTTTTATGACACCAGCCTGCTTTTTGAATTCTGGGTTTTTCCCATTCTGTGCATATTGTACAACCAGGTTACCAGGAAAGCCGGCATCTGGCCAATCCTGTACTGCGCTGTGCTCTTCAGCGCCGGTATGACGGCGATAGAATATCCTCTGGAGCTATATACCGACTTGATCAGGTATAAACAATGGAGCTGGTTTACCACCCTCTACACCCTGACCATCACCTTCCTGTCCTCCAGGGTTTTTATCGCCTTCTACCGCTGGGGCTGCGACCATTTCGGCCAAAATGGATTCAGGTATAAAAAGTAAAACCGGCCAGCAGACCGGTTACACTGGTTAGATTATTATACAAATCAAGCCCCCCGAACCCTCGTTAACAATCCGCTGGAGGGTTTCCTGCAGCTTAACCTGGGCATTTTCGGGCATGCGGTGGAGCTTGTTCTGGATACCTTCCCGGACCAGGTCATGCACGGACTTGCCGAAGATTTCCGAGTTCCAAATTTTTTGCGGGTTGTCTTCAAACTCCCTGAGCATATACTGTACGAGTTCTTCACACTGCTTCTCCGTACCGATAATCGGCGTGATCTCCGTGGTAATATCCGCTTTGATCAGATGCAGTGACGGGGCGCTGGCCTTAAGTTTGATTCCGAAGCGGCTGCCCTGGCGAATCAGTTCCGGTTCCTCCAGAATCAACTCGTCAAGGGTCGGGGTAACAACGCCGTAACCGTTTTCCCTTACCTCATCCAGACCGTCGGACACTTTGTCATATTCTCTTTTAGCCACGCTTAAATCCCTGACAATACGAAATAGTTCTTTTTCCCCTTCGATATCAAAACCAGACTGTTCACTCAACACCTGATAGAATAGTGATGTACTGGAGGTAATACTGATATCCGCCGATCCGGTACCGGCATCGATGCTGTTTAACCTGACCTGCTCAACAAAATCATGATCGGCCAGTGACTCTACCGCACCGTTGATATCCCTAAGGCGCCGCACGTTTTTAATGGTTTCCTGGATTGATATTTCAAATTTATCGCGCAGCCAGTGCTTGATTTCCAACTCCTCCACCCACGGCGGCAGGTTGATATTTACCTCGTTTACCGGGAATTCATACAGCAGTTTTTCCAGTATATTCAGGATATCCGCCTGGGCCATCTGGGCACAGTCGACCGGAAGTACCGGAATGTCATACTTCTCGCTAAGCTCGGCGGCCAGATCGACGGCTTCCTGTCCCGCAGCGTTCGTACTGTTCAGCAGCATCAGGAAAGGCCGGTTGATGCTTTTCAACTCTTCAACGACCCTTTCCTCAGCCTCTAGATAGTTTTCCCTTTCAATATCCGTGACCGAACCATCCGTCGTGACAACCAGACCCATCGTTGAATGTTCGGAAATAACCTTTCTTGTGCCTACCTCCGCCGCCTCTTGAAACGGGATTGGTTCTTCAAACCAGGGTGTGGAGACCATGCGGGGACCGTCTTCCTCGTCGTAGCCAAGCGCCCCCTCTACCCTGTAGCCAACGCAATCAACCATGCGTATTTTTATATTTAAATTTTCAGTAACCTGGATTTCAACAGCTTCATTCGGGATAAATTTGGGTTCGGTCGTCATCACTGTCCGCCCTGCGGCGCTTTGGGGCAGCTCGTCTTTTGCCCGCTCCCGGTCATAAACATTTTGCATGTTGGGGAGTACCATTAATTCCATAAACCGTTTGATGAAGGTTGATTTGCCGGTGCGCACACCACCGACCACGCCAAGATACAGATCCCCCCCGGTACGCTCCGCAATATCGCGGAAAAGATCGTTCGACTCCATATACACACTCCCTCCTTAAAAAAGTTTGACGAGGTGATCTATATAATAGATTGCATCCCTCCCCGCATACAAAAAAGTTCAATATCATAATCCCTCCGTGAACATCAGTTCACGTTATTTTTTTCCAGTTGCATACAATAACATTATATATATATGAGAGTGTTGAACGAATATTCCCTGGTAAATTAAAATTCCTAAAAAATGGTTTATGAGTGATCGGGGTTTTTCGGTGGGGTAGCAGGGTTGGGCTCAAGCTGTAGATTCCCGCTGAGGTGGCGGGGTTAGGACCCAACTATTGATTTTTTGTGGGGCGGCGGGGGTGGAAGGGGTAGGAGGAGGCGGGGGGATCTTGGCCGGCAATGTTATTTTCAGCTGTAGGGCGGGCTTTAGCCCGCCGCCCAGCCCTAACCCCAAAGGAATATCCCTGGAAGGGATGTGTCCCCATACCGCTAGAAAACAAATTCGCCCTTCGGGCGGCCTGCAGGTCACTTATCCACAAAGTATACTTTCCTAAACAAAGAGGAATAGCCGCCTGTTTCAGAGGCCTGTCTCGCTACATTTCGCGGGTTTTCCCTCTGGTCATCAGCCTTTTTACTGCTACGGCAGGGGTTAACCCTTCAAAAAGCACCTGGTGTATCTGTTCGGTGATTGGCATTTCCACAGATAAACCCTGCGCCAGACGTCCGGCAGCCCTTGTGGTGCGCACACCCTCGACCACCATTTTCACTTCAGCTAGAGCCTCATCAAGTGATTTTCCCCGGCCCAGCGCTATCCCGGCGCGACGGTTGCGGCTGTGCATGCTGGTGCAGGTGACAATCAGGTCCCCCACCCCGGCCAGACCTGCGAACGTCAGCGGGTTGGCGCCCATGGCTAGGCCCATGCGGGAAATTTCGCTAAGGCCCCTGGTCATCAGGGCCGCCTTGCTGTTGTCCCCGTAACCGAGGCCGTCCGCAATGCCGGTCCCCAGCGCGATTATATTTTTCAGGGCTCCGCCCAGTTCAACCCCGGTGACATCCGGGCTGGTATAAACCCTGAAATAATCACACATAAATAAATCCTGGACGTACTCGGCGCTTTCCATGCTGGAAGAGGCGGCAACCACAGCTGTTGGGACCGCCCGGCCCACCTCTTCCGCGTGGCTCGGTCCCGAAAGGACGACATACCGCCAGGTTATTGCTACGCCCGCTTCCATGGTAAAAACCTGCGACATGCGGCAAAGGCTGTCCTCTTCGATGCCTTTGGCCAGGTTAATCAATATGGCGCCGTCCGGTAAATACGGCAGCGCCTGGCGAAGGACCGCTCGAAATGCGTGTGAAGGAACAGCAAAGATGACTGCTTCAGCCTCACTGACCGTACGGCCTAGGTCGCCGACAGCCTCCACCCCTTGAGGAATTATTACACCGGGCAAAAAGGCGCTGTTTTCCCTAGTTTCGTTTATTTCATTAATCTGTTCAGGTATAATTGACCATAGTTTGACTCTGTGGCCCTTTTGAGCCAGTAGTAAGGAAATTGCTGTCGCCCAGCTTCCGGCGCCAAGGATTCCTATTTTTTTTACCACCTGCCAGACCCCCTTTAATATTTTTTAAAAACTACCCTGGGTTCCTTGCCGGCAAGGAGCCGTTTAATATTCGGAATATGTTTATATACGGCAAAAATCGCGGCAAACACACCCAATACAAGAAAGGGAGGCCCCAAGTTAAAGGCAAACATTAAAAATGGTATTGAAACAATTGCTACAATAGAGCCTACGGATACATATCTGGTAACACCGGTGATCACTATCCAGGTGAGCATGGCAATGATACCGACCGGCGGGGATATAGCCGTGATCACCCCAACACCGGTAGCAACCAGCTTGCCCCCTTTAAACCCCAGAAAAACAGGCCAACTGTGACCGATTAGCACTGCGATTCCCGACAGTGCAACAGCCAGTTCGTTTCCATATTGTCCGGCCAACCACACCGCCAGCATACCCTTACCGAGATCAAGGCTCAAGGCTGTTATACCGGCCACAGGCCCGGCGTTACGCCAGACGTTGGTCATACCTACATTGCCGCTGCCGCACCTGCGGATATCAATCCCCGCCCACAGGCGGCCCACAAGGTAACTGAACGGTATGGATCCGATAAAATAACTAACAATAATCAGCCAGTAGTTGAACATTAGTCCTCTCCCTGAATATCGCACACGGGAATCGTGTGTTCCGCCGCGGGTCGGGCTTCAACCTGCCGCCCCAACCCCCTATCTATTCTTTCTCCCGGGCCCTTTTGCGCAGGATAAAACGGAGCGGGGTGCCTTCAAAACCGTAAGCCGACCGCAGCTGGTTTTCCAGATAACGCAGGTAAGAAAAATGCATTAGTTCCGGATCATTTACAAATATTATAAATCGCGGCGGCTTTACTCCGCCCTGGGTCACGTAAAGAATTTTCAGCCGCCTGGTTTTATCAGTCGGCGGCGGGGTCTGCATTACCGCTTCCCTGAAGAGGTTGTTTAAATCCGCGGTAGCGATACGCGTCGCATGCTGTTCAGCAACAAAATCCACCAGTTCCAGCACCTTTGGCACACGCCTGCCGGTAATAGCCGAGATGAAAATTACCGGGGCATATTTCATAAATCCCAGTTCCCGGCGAATATTTTCGGTGTAGCGGTTCATGGTCCGGTCATCTTTTTCCACCAGATCCCATTTGTTTACCACCAGCACCACCGCCCGGCCCGCTTCGTGGGCATAGCCGGCAATGCGCTTATCCTGCTCAGTTACCCCAGCCGAAGCATCCAGCATGATCAAGACCACATCACACCTGTCCACAGCCCGCAGCGTACGGATTACACTGTATTTTTCCGTGGGCATGGCGATCTTGCTTTTGCGCCGGATACCCGCTGTGTCAATAATCACGTAATGCTTTTCTTCCAGTTGAAACTGCGTATCCACAGCATCCCTGGTTGTGCCGGGAACATCGCTGACAATAACCCTCTCCTCACCGAGGATGGCGTTGACAATGGATGATTTGCCTACATTGGGACGGCCAATCACAGCTATTTTAATTACGTCAGGCGGGTAGTCTTCCCCGCTATTTTCCGGCAGCAGCTCAACAAGTCTGTCCAGCAGGTCGCCGGTATTCAGCCCTTCAGCAGCTGAAACAGGCACTGGATCACCCAGGCCAAGCCGGTAGAAGTCAAAAGCGTCAGTTTTATAATCAAAATTTTCTACCTTATTGGCCACAACTATGGCTGGCTTGCCGGAACGCCTGATTACAGAGGCAACCTCTTGATCATTGGGATTAAGACCGGCACGGGCGTCCACCACAAAGAGAACCGCATCAGCCTCGGCAATGGCCAGTTCCACCTGGCGATGGATCCCGGAAATAATTTCACCGCAATCTTGGAAATCTAAACCGCCGGTGTCAATAAGCACAAAGCCGCGGCCGGCCCATTCAGCATCCTGGTAAAGGCGGTCCCTGGTCACACCCGGCCGGCTTTCCACTATGGCCACCCTGCCGCCCACTATTCGATTAAAAAGGGTTGATTTGCCCACATTCGGCCGCCCGACTATGGCCACTACAGGTTTAGCCACTCTGTTATCCTCCAAAAAGTCAAGTTGAATGCTGTCCATTTGTTATAGATATCTCTATATTCTACCCAAAATTCCAATGAAACCAACCCCCAGCTATCTTCGATCAATAAATATCTCCGCCCCGGCCGGGCCGCTGGTGATGATATCAACCAGTTGGCGCGGTCCGGAGACTACGGCGACCGCTGCCTTCAATCTCTCAGCCAGCTCTTGCGGACTGACGTCGTCCAAAAACACCCTTTCGCCCTCTTTTAGCATTACGGACGGAAGCACCAGCAGGCCGTTTGTAGAACCGGGCGCCGTTTGGGCCAGAATATCCCGGCCGGTAATCAGACCGGTGGCCGTAACCTGCCTGCCGAAAAAATTATTCTCTATTATTTTAACCGTTACCTGAAGCCCGGCAATTTTATTCAACCTGGCCGCCACAGGCCTTAGTACCTTATTTCCCAAAACACCCGTCACCAGGACAACCTTTTGTTGCCCGGCCTCATCGGGAAAACTGATCGCCGCGCCGGAGGATATTCCCACTGCATCCGGCAAACCACCCGCCGCCTCTGCCCATTCATCTAAAAAAAGCCGGACTAGGCCAACACCGTTTTCCAGCTGGGGAAAACCGTCATACCTTTCCGCCCCGGGCAGCGGTTCCCCGGCCAGCAGATAAAATTCATCAGAAGCAAAAATAAAGGGATGTTTAATACCCGCCAGGTATTCCTTCTGACCGGCATGGACCCAGCGGACAAGAGCGCGGGCTTTTTCCGGGGTAAATGGGGCAATGGGGTACAGTTTTTCCCTAAAATTGGTCAGTCCAACGGGCACCACAGCCAGCGATTTTACGGCCGGCCATAGGGAAAAAAGATCACCGGCGGTTCTCTCAAGCTCTGCCGCGTCATTTAACCCCGGACACAGCACCACCTGGGTGTGCATTTCGATACCGGCGCCGGCTAAAAAACGCAGCTTGTCCATAATAGCGCCGGCCTTGCTGCTCCCAAGCATCATTTCCCTGAGAGCCGGGTTTGTGGTGTGGACTGAAATGTAAAGCGGGCTGAGCCTTTGCCGGGCGATCCTGTTCAGCTCGCTTTTACTGAGGTTTGTTAATGTTATAAAATTACCGTGCCAAAAAGAAAGCCGGAAATCATCGTCTTTCACATAGAGGGAGCGGCGCATACCGGACGGCATTTGATCCACAAAACAAAATATGCATTTGTTTGCACATTTTTTTACTGGTCCCAGGCCGCCCGGACCGAAATCCAGACCCAGTCCCTGGTCAAAATCCTTTTCTACCTCGAGAGCCCATTCTTCTCCATCAGCCTTCTTGATGTCAATAAACAGCAAATCGTCAGCTGCCAGATAGCGGTAGTCTATTAGATCACGCACAGGCGCCCCGTTAATTGCCGTTACATAATCGCCCGCAGCCACGCCCAGTTCTTCGGCGATGCTGCCGCCCTCCACCGTATGTACCTTCAGCCCGTTGCGCTTCATGGCCTGGCCTCCCGTCCGTACTCTAACAATTATCTATAATTCCCATTATATAGTCAAGGATGATTTGCCCCGGCTGCTTTGACAGCCAGGGCCCACCCGGTCAGTTCACCGTACAATTGTTTTACACCTATTCTAATCAGCAGGCAGCCAAGGGTGGTCAAAGGGGCAAAAGAGTACAGCAGTTTGCCGGACCAGAGAAATACATTATCTGTTAACCTATTGTCCGCCATCCTCACTTCATCCTTTTGAAAATCATAAATGCGCAGAAAGCTCTCCACAAGACGATGGGCCATACCCCGCTCACCTTTAATGGAAAGGGCATAAACCTTATTTCCAGCCCGATCTTCGCCTAAAGGAATTATCCTATTTTTTCCGCCTTTGATATTCAAAGACAGCAGCTCCCGTAACTGCCGCCGGTCCGGCAATTCTCCCGCCCGCAGCCTGCCGGTGTGGATCGCCCCGGCCAGCGCCGCCAGTGGAAACCTGCTGTCGCTGAAGTAAAGAATTTTCACGGCATTCATCCTTTATCGCGTCCTTAACCCCCCTGACAAGGTTCACCAGGTTAAAATAGGCAATCTGCGTACCGGCTGTGACGATCGGCCGCCCTATACTGGTAAATCCACAGCGACGGGACAGAAATCCGCCTAGCTTCATGAGCAGGTTGACATTATGCATAACGTTGATAAACATGTAGTCCTGCCGGGGTATGGCAAAAATATCCGCCAGGCCGGTAAAAACCTTTTCCAATACCTGCGGCTTGCCCCGGCGTGCCGCCAGGCAGACATCATGGCCGTATTCGTCTTTGCCCATGTAATAAATATACCCGTGCCGATCGGCCTCCTGGCGGTCGAAAAGCGGCAACCTCCAGAACATTTCCCGATTGGGAACACGATCCTCGGGCAACAGTCCTAAATGAATTGCGGCGGCGGTTACAGAGGAATGGCTTCCACCGTAACAGTGATAAATAATCTTCATTTATGTCTTAATGCCTTACCACCAAAAAACACCCATTGCCCAGGTCGTGCACCATAGCATCGAGTATTTTTGACAGGTATCCCGCTAATCTTTCTAGTTCCTCTTCGTCCCGGACAAAAAAAATGGGCGCTCCCCCGCCTACCAGTTCCCTATTCAGGGAGATTACCGCCAGGATGCCGCTTATCTCATTTTCCACTGGCCAATCCACCTACCTGTTGAAGTCTCTAGTTGAAGTCTCTAATTGAGGAATTGCCTGAAAGCGGTTTGCTGCTGGCGCTTTCCAGGACAGGCGTTAACTTAACTGCCGCAATCAGCCGATCCATGTCCTTCTCCACAGGCATGATATATAGGCCGGCCTCACCTGTATCCGGGTCCTTGCGCACCAGCGGCGTGTACTCGGGGATATCCACGTCTTTCCTGCTGCCGAGAAGGGTTGCCGCTGTAAAGGCCGCAGCTTTTCGCTGGCCCATGTCATGGATAATTGCGCGGGCGTTGCCGTCTTTTGGTTTTATTTTGACGGCCAGGCCATTTTTTAATATATCTTCACGCATATCCTTCAGGCCGACATTAATTAGTCCAATTTCATCGACCATCAAAATTGGTCCGTCAAAACTTAACCTGGCCGGCACGACATCGCAGATATCACCCAGTATCCTGCCGGACATGAAACCGCGGCTGAGCAGAATTGCAATCACAGCCGCAATCCCTCCCGCCGGCAGGCCGCCGAACTGGGTCGCCAGGCTGGTAACAAACGCGGTCGCCATCGCCAAAAAGTTTCTCGCCTCAAAGGTGCGGGCTATACCTTCGATGTAATCCAGCCCCCTTTTGACTAATTCAGTCCTTTCCAGACTTTCCAGGGTGCGGCGTTCCATATTCCTAATTTCGCGGAATTGTTGGGCTGCCAGGGCCAGAAAAGTGACCGCGGTAAATTCCGGCGCCATCACGGCCGGGATCGCCACCGCCCCCAGCGCCGAAGCTATAAAACCCAGGAACAGGTGTGAAATGTAACCATGCGGGTAGCCCGGGAACTGTTTGTAATCGATCCTAAGCAGGATCATCCGGGATAAGGTGCCGGCAAGGACACCGGCAGCGATAACAACAAGATATCCAGGCATATTACCGGCGTCCTTTCTTAAAATGTGGATCCAAATTATTTTTCTTCCTCCCGGCCATCCTCAGGCGTACCGGGTTTGCGCGCAGCGCGGCGCGGGAACAAGGCGGTAATCTCTCTGGTAAAGTCCGCCATCTTGCCCCCGGCGTTGCCCAAAGTGCCTGAGTTCACAAGAATAAAGCCCAGTCCCAGGACCAGCGTAATTCCTACTATCCATCCGGCTGCCTTCCATCCCCCACCTGTTCCCGTGGTTTTGCCCGGCTGTGTCGGCGCGGCTGCCGTTGGGGCGCCGCTGATACCCAGGGCAACCGGGACAGCGTCGGTAAAAAGGGCAATGCCCCTTTCGGCCTGTTCCTTGCTGTTGGTGTGCGTACCGGCTTCAATCAGCAGGGCTGTCGGTGAAAGATCCTGGTTATAGTCGCCCTTGCCCACGAATATTTCCTTTACTACCTTAGGGTGCATATTGTTGGCCGCCGTCATCATCCGTTTGGCAAAGTCCATGTTTGTGTCCATGTGAGGGTTTTCCCTGCCGACAACCAGGCGCAGCCTGGCCAAATCCTTGCCGTCTATTTGCGCGTGGTAATATGAAGGATCCGGCACACCGTCGCGGTGCACGTCAAAAATGGCCGAGGGTTTGTTTTTCATTAAATTGGCGGCTGTCCTTCTGGAACGGACATAAGCGTTGTTATCATGGGGGTCGTGAGCGGTCTGATCATAATTTACCGTGACCCCCCGGCCCTGCAGTTTATCCACCATCGCTTTGCCCACTTGATAAATACCGCCCTTGAAAGGTATGGCCTCCTTGCCGTCCGACGGCACATAGGATTCATCGGTATGGGAGTGATAAATGGCAATGCTCCCTTTTTTCTCAGCAATGTTTGTGACTACCGGTATTCCCTGGGAAATAAAAAAATCGTTATAGGCGACTATCTGGGAATCCATGCCGGTAAATTCCGCCTCCGCCGTTTCGCCCGTCACCTTATTTATTCTATAACCTTTGCCTTCCGAGGTGTACAGTTCATCACCTACATGGATATTGCGGGACATCATGCTCAGCATATTCCCCTGTTCGTCGGTGATTGTGGTAAATGTGCCGCCGATGTGGTCAGGTGTTTCGTTGTTGAAAATTCCTACTGTATTTATGACGGGCCAGTGCCGCATATCCTTGTTGGAGCTGTAGACCAGAAGGGCCAGGCCCGCGAGCAGGGCCACCGTGTATATGCTTAACCTTCGCCCTTGTTTTTTCATCTGTTTTTTCCCTCCTTTTCATTGCCGCCCCTGCGGCTTTCTATATCGCCGCCAGTACCCGCGGGAATATCTGGCACAGGTTTTTTCAACCCCTTAACCAGTTCCGGCGGCCGTCCCTCAGCTTTTGGGCCGCCCGAAAGCCTTTCAAATGATTCCCCAATTAATTCAGCCAGAAGAACCGCAAATATGCCTGCCAGCACAATGGCGTCAAAGGCGCCGGCGCCCCCGATGAGCATGGTATAGCTGGCTGGTGCGCCCTGATTGATCAGCCAGGCATATTGAAATATATCCACCAATAGGACACCAAGAGTGGCTGAAATAAACGCCCCCCGCCTGGATCTGCCGAAGAGATAAGCGACCAGGCCGCCTACCAGTGGATAAAGATAGATGGCGTCAATAACCGCTCCGCGGCCGGCGGGCTCCATTGTGGAACCGGTATTAATCATGGACCCGATCACAAATACAACAACAGCCGTGGCTACTGTCCCGACCAGGGCCCGAATCCACTCCTTGCTTGTACCCGCTCTAGCCAGGAGATAAATAGCCAACCCGACCGGGACCAGTGCTCCCCCAACGTTTACCGCCGAGTTAAAGGGAAGAAAAGGCAGCGGGATGTTGATAAATCCTCCAAGTATAATCAGGCCAATTACCAGCAAAGCGCCCCGGTCTGTCAGCCTCATCCGGTCCAGGACCCTGTGGGCTAGTCCGAGGTAAATAAGTATTGATACGGCAATTAAAACTATAATTCCTATGGCGTTCTGATCCAAATTTCTGCCTCCTTAACATCAAAATTTCATAAATAGGCTGTCCAATCCAGCTAAAAATATGCAAAAAAAAAGCTGCCGATGCAGAACGGAGGACAACTCTATTTTGGGCCCGGTTTTGCAGCCGGGGTCTATCCCCGATTGTAATGGCGGGCTAAAAAGCCCGCCCAAATAGGGAACGGGGACACACCTCTATTTCGGGACTGACTTTGCAGCCGAGGTATGTCCCCGATTGAAATGGCGGGCTAAAGGCCCGACCTACAATGATATGCTCAAGGGTTATTCTTCTTCTTTTTTCTCGAAGAGATCGCCGACCATATCGCCTATCGTTATCACGTCGGAAGGCTCTTGCGCCACGATGGCGGTGCTTTCCCGGAAATCGCGATGCTGTTTACCCTTGTCAACCTCCCGAATCGAGAGGCGTATGCGTTTTTCAGCGGTGTCTATGTTTAAAACCTTGACCTGGATCTCCTCTCCCTCGGTAACCACTTCGTCCGGCTTGGCAATATGCCTGTCAGCCAGGTGCGATATATGCACCAACCCTTCCACACCGGGCTCCAGTTGCACAAAAGCCCCGAACGGCGCCAGCCGGACGACTTTAGCCGTGATAATAGAGTCAACAGGATATTTCTGCTCCACTGTGTCCCAAGGATTGGGCAAAACTTGTTTCAAGCCGAGAGATATCTTTTCCTTTTCCCGATCGATCCGCAGGACCATCACTTCAATCTCGTCATTGACCCTGACCACCTCAGAGGGGTGGTTGATCCGGTGCCAGGACATCTCGGAAATGTGCAACAGACCGTCAACACCGCCTATATCCACAAAGGCGCCAAAATTGGTCAACCGGCGAACTACCCCATTGACCACCTGGTTTTCCTGCAAATTTTCCAGCATTTCCTGGCGCAGCCTGGCATAGTCTTCCTCCAGCAGCGCCTTACGGGACAGGATTACCTTTTTTCGGCCCCGGTTCATTTCGATAACCCTGCAGGTAATCGCCCGGCCCAGGTATTTTGTAAGGTCTTCCACATAACCCCTTTCTACCAGAGAAGCCGGGAGAAATGCCCTTACCCCGATGTCCACGATCAGCCCGCCCTTGACCACATCCCTGACAACACCCTCGACAGGCGCGGCAGTCTCCATCGCTTCCTCCAGGCTGCCCCAGGATTTTTCAGTATCTGCCTTCTCTTTTGACAGGACTAGCCTGCCTTCATTGTCTTCCGCCTTTAAAACATAGACATCTATTTCATCCCCAACTTTTACAATATCCTGGGGTGAATTAACCTCACAGCATGAAAGCTCCCTAATCGGCACGACGCCCTCGGATTTGGCCCCTATATCCACCATTACCTCATCAGGGCCAACGTGGACAACCATACCCCTGACAATTTCGCCGGGGCGAACAGCTTTCACCTCAACAGTGTCCTTCATTTTTTCTTCCAGGTCCTGATCCGTTCCCTGTTCCGGATCCTGATCAGGATCCTGTGCTTGTTCCGGATCCGGGTTCTGTCCCTCTTCCTGACCTTGATCCAGTTCCAGTTCCTGTTCCTCTTCCTGAGCGTTCAACTCTTCTAATTCGTCCATACGTCTCCTTACCTCCTCTATAATCCAGTCGGGTGTGGATGCGCCCGCTGTCAACCCCGCTGTCCCAACTCCCTTAAACCAGGCCGGATCTAGTTCATCCGCTGTTTCAATAAGGTGTGTAGCCGTGCCGCACTTGCGGCAGATGCCGGCCAGTTTTTTTGTGTTGGCGCTGTTTGCGCCGCCAACCACAACCATCACGCCGACTTTCCCAGCAAGCCTCAGGGCGGCAGCCTGCCGCTGGCTTGTAGCGCTGCATATCGTGTTGCAGGCCTTGTAACCAACGCCTTTTTTTCGGAAAATCTCGATAACGGCGTCGAAATTTTCCTGCATTTGAGTTGTCTGCGCTATAATCCCCAACCTGGCTTCACTATCTAAAAGAGCCGCTTCTTCCGGGTTCTCCACAACCACAGCCTTGCCCCTCGTCCAACCAACAATCCCCCGCACCTCGGGGTGTCCCCTGTCGCCCACAACCACAACCTGGTAGCCCTGAGCTGTAAGTTCGCCGGCCAACTCCTGCGCCCTGCGCACATTAGGGCAGGTAGCATCGACAATATCTATACCCTGTTCTCTGGCTTGAACTAGCACATCCGGGTGCACCCCATGGGATCTAATCACCAGGGCGCCTTCCTTTATGTCGCAAACGTCGTCAATCACACATATGCCCATTTCCGCCAGGGACGCCACAACCTGCGGGTTATGGACCAGCGGTCCCAGGGTGAAAACGGAGCCTTTGCTGTCTTTTAGGGCATCCATGGCCAGATCTATGGCTTTTTTTACCCCGGAACAGAAACCGGCTTTAGAAGCCAACCTGACTTCCATATCATCACCTTTTTATTATTATCAAAAAAGGATTCGCTTAATAACGCATGTTTTCCTGCTTATATTGCTTAATTCTGCAGGAATTTTATCTTTATTGTTATTTATCCAATTTTAATACCTGTTCATTAGAAACGCTATCCGGTCCATTACCGTATCACTGGTTTTTTCCAGATCCGCTTTGCTGACCCTGCCCGGCGCCCAACCGGCAACGGGAGCGCCGATGACCATCCGCACCCGGCCAAAAACACCCCTGGTGCCAATCAGAGCAATGGGAACCATGGGGACCTTTGCCCTGGCGGCCAGCATCGCCGCGCCGAGATGGGGCCTGAGCAAGTCCCCCGTGTGGCTCCTGGTGCCCTCGGGAAAAACGCCCACCATCCGTCCTTCGGCCAGGAGTCTCAAGGCGGTCCTAATCGCTTCCCGATCTGATTTATCCCGCCGCACGGGAAAGGATCCGGAAATTCTCAAAACATAGCCAATCACAGGTATATTGAAAAGTTCTGATTTAGCCATATAATGCACCTTCTCTTTAAAGGCGCAGATAACAACAACCGGATCCCAGTAGCTGGTGTGGTTGGCCACCAGCAGGAAGCCTCCAACGGCGGGCAGGTTTTCTCTGCCCTGCACGTCCCAGCGCCTGACAATCCTCAATATCAGGGTGGCTATGAACTTGAGCAGTCTGTAAATCATGACGGTCCCTCGTCCGTTGTGATAAGCGCCATGATCATGGCCACTACTTCATCTACCGAAAAAAAGGTGCTGTCGATCTGCACCGCCCCGGCAGCTTGAATGAGCGGATCAGCAGCCCGCGTTGAGTCGAGCTGATCCCTGGTTATGATCTCCTTTTCCATTTGCTCCTGAGCAATTATATTACCTTTGGCAGCCAGTTCTTCCCTGCGCCTCCTGGCCCTCTCCTGGTGGCTGGCTGTGAGAAATATCTTAACGGGAGCATCCGGCAATACCACTGTCCCGATGTCACGCCCCTCCATTACCACCCCGCCCCGGGAAGCCATGGCCCGCTGCAGTTCAACAAGGTGTTTTCTTACCCCCGGCGCCATGGCCACCAGGGATACATTTTGTGATACCCGCTGGTTGCGGATATCTTCCGATACATCTGTTCCGTTGAGCAGCACCTTGGGCCCGCCGTGGCAGCCAGGAATGAGCTCGATTGACACAGTGCGGGCCATCTGAGTCAAAGATTCCCGATCCCGTAAGTCTATACCTTTGCGCAGCGCCATCAAAGTCACGGCGCGGTACATGGCCCCCGTGTCGATATAAGTGTAGCCCAGTTTTTCTGCCAGCGCCCTGGCAACGGTACTCTTGCCCGCTCCCGCCGGCCCATCTATGGCTATGTATGGTTTTGCCGTCATCAAAAAGCACACCTGCTATTAACCTGATCCCAGGTTTCACCCTTTTCTTGTTTTCGACCAATTGTTTACCTTCAATTATTTACCTTCGACAGAACAAGCTATTTTCCTTTATTTTCATAGCAAACGGGTGGTTAATAATTCCCTTTTTTATTATTCTACCCTGGTCACTAGTGATTCAATTCCGTAAAACATGCATCATATAGCCAGACAACCCTACAGAAACATCCCACGCATACCATCGGGGATATCTTGAACCCAATTGAATGCCCATTAGCCGGGATATCCCCATTCCTCCGCAGGCCGGCTTTAGCCCGACAAAGCTGTGCGGCTTAAGCACACCTGCCTGTTTGGTCGTGGGTCGTGTACCAGGAAACAGTCCCCCGGCACACTGCTAGCAGATCGTAATGCTTCTTAATAATTCACCAAATCCAGGGAAAGAGATTTCTATGCACTCTGCACCGCGTACCAGGGTTGTGCCGCCCGCCGTTAAACCAGCCACCGCCGCGGCCATGGCAATGCGGTGATCGCCGCCGCTGTCGCAAGAACATCCCTCTAGGGAGCGGCATCCCCTGATCTCCAGCCCATCCTCCAGTTCCGCCACATCGGCTCCTAACCCGGACAACAGACAGGCTACGGCAGCAATACGGTTACTCTCTTTTATCTTTAGCTCGGCAGCGTCGCGTATCTCTGTTCGTCCTTCCGCTGCCGCGGCGGCAACCGCCAGCGCCGGTATTTCATCTATCAGGCGGGGGATTATTTCCCCCCCGATGCTGACACCGCGCAGTCTGCCCGCGTAACGCACCCGGAGGTCCGCAACAGGCTCCCCGCCGGCTTCCCTCAGGTTAAATTTCTTGATATCAGCGCCCATCATTGACAGCGCATCAATAATGCCGCTCCTGGTCGGGTTTACCCCCAGGCCTCTGATAGTCAGGTCCGAACCGGGCGCCATGGCGGCAGCCGTCAGCAGAAACGCGGCAGATGATATATCCCCGGGAACCCTGATCCTTTTTCCCTCCAGACGGGGAAGCCCGTTAATATACACAGTATTTCCCTCAATGCCTACGTCGGCCCCAAAATGAGCCAGCATCCCTTCCGTATGGTCTCTGGAACGGTGCGGTTCTGTGACCGATGTCCGGCCCTCTGCGAAAAGGCCCGCCAGCAGTACGGCAGATTTCACCTGCGCGCTGGCCACCGGGGAAGTATACGCCACTGGTTTTAAAAAACCGCCGCGTACCGCCAGGGGGGCGCTGCTGCCGCCCTTCCTCCCTTCAATGACGGCCCCCATCCTTTTCAATGGATCCGTCACCCTGGCCATGGGTCTACGGCGCAGGGAATTATCGCCGGTGATTACGCTGAAAAAAGGCTGCCCGGCCAGGATGCCAAGGGAAAGCCGCATGGTAGTGCCTGAATTTCCCGCGTCCAGTATGTCCTTAGGCTCCCTCAGCCCACCGAGCCCGCGACCGGCAACCTTAACCACGCCGCCCTGCGGATCTGTAATCCCAATGCCCAGCTTTCTATAGCAATCAATCGTTGACAGGCAGTCGTCACCCGTCAGGAAATTTTCTACAATGGTATCACCTTCGGCCAGCGCGCCAATCATAATCGCCCGGTGGGATATGGATTTATCGCCCGGCACCCTGATATCGCCACGCAGGCAGCGGGCCTGCTCAATACGTAGATCCAAAACCAAACCATCCTTTTATCGATAATG
>CAYMJG010000023.1:27092-32541 GCA_964390855.1 uncultured Eubacteriales bacterium
ACACAAAAACTGCTGCAAAACTCCCGGTGATACGGTTATTTTTTTCTTGCGGTGTAGCCTTTTCCCCGGAGCACCCGAATGGCGTTTTCTTGTTCCTGCCCGGTGGCAAAAGCCACCCTAATCGTACCGCCCTCGCCCTCGCGCACTCTTAGAATTTCAATATTAGTAATATTAACGCCGTTTTCAGCCAGGCAGGCGGTGAAACCGGCGATAATACCCGGCTGATCCGGGACGGTTAGAATTATTTCAAAAAGCGCGGGCAGGTAGCCCTTAATCCCGCCCGGCAGGGAAACCCGCACGTCCCTGGCATCCGCAAGGCGCGACTGAACCGCATCCATATCCCCCTTCTGGAGCAACCTTTCAAAAAGGTCCAGTTCACCTCTGAAGTCCCGGACCATTTTAAGGACCTGATCACGGTTCGTCTCAAAAATATCCCGCCACATCAGCGGGTTGCCGGCCGCTATCCGGGTGGTATCACGGAACCCGCCGGCGGTGAAAGGCAAAACAGCATCACTTTCAGGCATATGGGCCACAGTATTGACCAGGGTCGCCGCCAGCAGGTGGGGCAGGTGGCTGACCGCCGCTACAGCCAGGTCATGCCGATCCGGTTCGATTTGGACAACCCTGGCGCCAACCCCCATAGCCAGTTTTCCAACCTTCTCCAGGGCATATTTTTCAGTATTAGGGGTTGGGGTAATCAAATAAAAGGCGTTTTCAAACAAATAAGGGTCGGCCCCGCCGACCCCGTGATGCTCGGAGCCGGCCAACGGATGGCCGCCTACAAAGCTTATTCCCGGCGGCAACATATTTTCCGCCGCCCGCACTACGGCAGCCTTGGTACTGCCCACATCAGTCACTACTGTCCCCGGCGCCAGGTGCGGCAGTATTTCACACAGCACCGGCAATGTAGCGCTCACCGGGGTAGCGATGATCACCAAGTCCGCCGCAGCCACCCCTTCCGCCGGCGAGGCGGCATAAAGATCCACTGCTCCCAGTTCCACTGCCAGGCGCAAATCTTCCAGGGCGGATCCCCACCCCAGCACCTCTTCAGCCAGGCCCCTGCTGCGCAGGGACATGCCCAGAGAACCGCCAATCAGGCCGACACCGATTATTGCCACCTTTTTAAAGGCGGGGATCATGGCATTTTCCTTCCCATGAAACCGGCAGTTTTTTTCAGATCATCCATCATCGCCTTAAAATTTTCCGGGGTAAGGGATTGTGGCCCATCGCAGAGGGCCTCCGCCGGGTTGGGGTGCATCTCCACGATCAGCCCGTCGGCCCCGGCGGCAATGGCCGCTCTGGCCATCGGCGGCACAAACCGCCACATGCCGATGGCGTGGCTGGGATCAACGATCACCGGCAGGTGCGACAGGTGCTTGACCACCGGCACCGCCGTTAAATCCAGGGTATTGCGGGTGTAGTTTTCAAAACTGCGGATGCCCCGTTCACAAAGGATCACATTGTAATTGCCGCCGGAAATGATGTATTCCGCCGCCATCAACCATTCTTCTATGGTGCTGGACGGTCCCCTCTTCAGGACAACCGGTTTGTCAACCTTGGCCACCTCGCGCAGCAGAAAAAAATTCTGCATATTGCGGGCCCCAATTTGTAAAATATCAGTGTAATGCGCTACCATGGACACATCGCGCACATCCATTACCTCGGTAACAATTAGCAGGCCGGTTTCCTCACGTGCCTCGGCCAGCATCTTCAGGCCCTCCTCCTCCAAACCCTGGAAGGAGTATGGCGAAGTCCTTGGTTTGAAAGCGCCGCCGCGCAAAATGGCGCCGCCGGCCTCACGCACCATTCTGGCCGCCTGCAGCAACTGCTCCCTGCTTTCCACAGCGCAGGGTCCGGCCATAACATGGATTGTGCCGCCGCCTATTTCCAGATCCCCCACCCTGACCACCGTATCCTCCTCCTGGAATGTCCTGCTGGCAAGTTTATAAGGCTGCAGGATGGGTACCACCTTTTCCACACCAGGCATGGATGCCAGGTTGATATCACACAAAATGCTCCTGTCCCCGATGGCCCCGATGATGGTCCGTTCAACCCCATGTGAAAGATGAATTTGAAACCCAATTTTCTTCAGACGGGCAAGTACGTCTTCTATCTCACCATCACTGGCGCGATGGCCCATAACGATGATCAATTTAAACACCCCTTCGTTTAACAAGTCGTCCTTATTAATTTTACCATTAAAACAAAAAAACACTCAAAGAGGAGTGTTAAACTAGACCATAAATGAACATCTTATCGCCCCCCTGCCGTGCTGCCGTTCTTCAGTTTTGCCCTTGCCGGGAAAATTCCGTAAGGCCTTTTCCCCGACAGAAAACCAATCCTGCTGTTCTACCGTACTGCCCCGCATGTTCACGCCGTCTCCAACTGATCAAAAACAACACGGCCCGCCACCTGCGGTAACCTTTTTTATTCTAGCATACACCGCGGCCTGAGGCAATATATGACCCGGGTTTTAACCCGACAAAGGCACGCGGCTGAAGCCGCACCTACGATTGCCGCCGCCACCCGGCCGGCAAATCCTGCCGCAGGCGGGCGGCGCCTTTAAGGTAAATATGCCTGATCTCTTTTTGCGGTTTGGCGGTGTTAACATGAATCAATATCCTAACGCACCTGGCCAAACTGCCGGGAACGCTTAGCTCCAGGGCGTCAAGGAGAGGCACATACTTAAAACCCCTTTCCCGGGCGGCCTGAGCCGGGAAACAGGCGTCAAGGTCTGCTGTCATAGTAAAAATAATGCTGGCGATATCTTCAGAGGCAATATCGTTTTCTCTTATTATCGCGTCCAGCAATTCCCCGGTTGCGTCCAGGATCCCCTCTGCCGAATTCTGCTCTACAGTAGTGGCGCCGCGAACGCCTCTTAAGGTCCTTTCAACCAAGCCGCTCCCCCCGGTTGTATGCCGCCAACATGCCTTTCCGGCAGTCGTCATATTGAAGAGTGAACTGCCCGATGGCCCAGCCCGATGGCCACCTCGTCCAGGTGCAACAGTCCCACCCCAAAAAAAATCGCCACACTGATATGGTCCTCTTTCCTGGCGATACCAATCTTCCCGCCCACGTTAAAACCCAGTGCTTTGGGCATTATCTGCGACAGAGCCTCCCGTGTAGCGCCGGCCACGGCCCCCTCGTCGGCATGCTGCTCTTTGATTACGCCTTCTCTTTTTGATGCGACAACAGCCCGCTCGATGATTTTATTAACCGATGAAATAAAGTCGCCGCCATAATCAACAGCCGCTGTCCTGAAACCTTCTCTGGCAAAACGCTGTTTATATTCTTTTTCCTGTTCCCTGCTGCCGGTAAGGGCCATCTCTATCGCCACACTTGCCGTCCTGCGGCTGCCATACAGTGTCATTGCATATCACCTTTGTCTTTAGCCGGAGTGCAGGCGTTTTCGGGCGCCTGCCAGAAATATTATACTTTAAAGGCCCTTTAAAAGCAAACCAGCCATTATTTGGACAAACGCACCACAGCGATATGACCCAGGCCTCCATTAACCTTAACACTGGACCCGGCTCGCGGCTCTGCCACCTCCCGGCTGACATCCAGCACTTCGATCTCAAACGGCCGCTGATACCTCGTCCCGTCAACCAGCAGGGTATCCCCTTCGTCCACAAATACCGTAACATAACGGTCATTGAAAACCCCGGCAGCCTCACCGTTTACCAGCAACCTGGCCCGCGGCAGCGAAACAAATCCTTTCAACCTGAAGGTGACAGCGGGTTTATGCAAATCCATACCGGCAATAGCCTGCTGCGGCGCCATATAATCGTGGGAGCGGTACGGATTTCCGGTCAAAAAAAGCTGCGCCGCCAGCACCAGCAATGCCGCGGCTGCAACCATTCTGATCATAATGGTATCCAGTATTTTGTCCCATGATTTGCCCGGCGGCATTCTCACATTAAGCCCCCCTGTAAAATATTTACCAGTAAAATTGTATGAATTGTGTTGGCAAAGTATTCCTACAGGGAAATAGTATGTAGTTTATCTGAGGTTGTATTTCCTTTCCAGCCTTGCCAGTGATTCCTTCATTTCAACATGGATCTTAAAAAGAAATCTCTCTATTTCCGTATGGTTCAATGAAATAAACGCCGGATCCAGTATTTCAACTTTCCTGAAATCATCCCTGGCGATAAAACGGATTATACCTTCAATGGCGTCCGCCTTTATGGTAAGAATTAAGGGGGCATAGGCAATGTCGCTGTTGTTCAAGTCATCATAGACGGTATACACATCAGCGGACACATCGATATCTATAATCTGCATACCCTGCAGCGGCACGTTGCGAAATATGGTCACCTGCTGTTCCCTCGCCTCTTCCGCAGCCTTGTCAGTGGGCTTGCCGCCAAACAAAAACCGCCCCGGCTTACCGGCGCCAGTAAAGTCAAGGCGGACCTTAAATAAAATTCCATCCCTGTCAGGTATAATGTCTGATGTCTGGCTATCCGACAATAGAATCCCTCCCATCATCATTAGGGGCCAAATATTATGCCAGGTATTGTAATAATTCTATTCTGGGGAAGGAATTCCTTCTTAATTTCGCCGCCATTGCCTGCTGCCTGGGCCGGATTCGGAAAAATAATTCACACATTATTATTTCTCCAGCCCGGATTTTTCTTTCAGCTTTTTTAACTCTTCCCCAGTGAGGTGGCGATACTGTCCCGGTTTGAGATCATCAATTCTCAGGTCCCCAAACCTGATTCTTTTAAGACGCATTACGGGGTGTCCGATGTATGCGCACATCCGTTTAACCTGGTGTTTGCGTCCCTCGTGGAGGGTAATTTCTAAAAGAGCGTTTCCTTCCCTTTCACCCCTGAACTGGACCCTGGCCGGGGCGGTAGGTCCATCTTCCAGCAGCAACCCCTTTTCCATCTGTTTCAACTTCACCGGCTCAGGCACCCCGGCCACCCGCACCTGGTAGGTCTTCGGTACCTGGCGCCCGGGGTGGGTCAGGGCATAGGTCAGGTCCCCGTCGTTGGTCAAAAGAAGCAGTCCCTCACTATCATAATCCAGCCTGCCCACGGGGTAAACCCGGCCGTTATTTCCCTGCAAAAGATCGGTAACTTTCTTTCTGCCCTTTTCGTCACTTGTGGTAGTTATGTAACCCCTGGGTTTATTGATCAAGATATACTGCCGGGCTAGTGAAGGATCGAGTGCTTCGCCGGCGACGCGAATCCTGTCTGCAGCAGGATCGACCTTTGTGCCCGGTTCCTTTATAACCCGGCCGTTTACTTTTACCAGGCCGGCGACGATCATTTCCTCGCAGCGCCGCCGCGAAGCAATACCCGCCCTGGCCATCACCTTGTGCAACCGCTCCATATTGTCACCTTTCAGGCTAATGCTTGTGTTATTCACTAATAATAATTCCCTAGCTGGGTTATTTTATCACCGGCGGGTAAATATTTCAAGGCTGGCCCCATTAAAAGAGCATCCT
>CAYMJG010000024.1:0-30204 GCA_964390855.1 uncultured Eubacteriales bacterium
TTATTTAGGCAGGTGATAAAATTTTTTGACACGTACCTGTGACTGGTTGTATTATTATTGTTATGAATGTATGTTCATATAGTTACAGATCTTGAAAGGGGAATGGACAATTATGGAAGAGCATGCTGAAAAAGAATTTATAACAAAAATGCAGGGTGAATACAGCGAAACCGTGATTGATCACGCCAGGAACCCTCGCAATGTTGGTAATATTCCCAAGTGTGACGGCTTTGCCCAGGGCACCGGAGAATGCGGCGACACACTGGGCATATGGCTCAAGGTAAAGGACAACCGGATTGTCCTGGCCTCTTTTTGGACGGACGGGTGCGGCGCATCTATCGCCTGCGGCAGCGTCACAACTGTGCTGGCCAAGGGCCGTACAATTGAAGAAGCCATGACAATCGACCGGGACACAATACTGCAGGCCCTCGGCGGGCTGCCCGAAGATCACATACACTGCGCCGTGCTTGCGGCGGAAACCCTTAACGCAGCCGCCAAGGACTACCTTGAGCTGGCGAAATTCCCCTGGAAAAAGGATTATCTGAATAACAAATAAATATCAGGCAAAGGGCTATTCCAGATTTATCTTTGACTGAAAATAATGGGTGGCATAAATAGCCGCCAGCGGGTTATGCCCAGTGGCCCTGTCTTTGACAGCCAGTACGGTGATTGGGGCCTCCGAGTTTTTAATGAAAATAGTGTCATGCCCCACACACAGGCCGAGCAGCACGTTCAAATCGGTCTGTTCTTTATTTAAAAGCAGCGCCTGCGCCACCGGGTTGCACATAGCCTCCCGCTGGCCCGGGCGCACCTTCTGATCATCACGCAATCCCAGTTCTTCCTTGGGCCTGGAACCTGTTTTGCACATCACCGACGCTACCGTAAAACCATTATCCTCCAGGATCTTATTCACCTGAAGGGCTTCTTTGCGCAAACCTACACAAAAAGCCAGGCCCAGCTTTTTAAAACCAGCCAGGCGGGAAAACTCCATAACCTCCCGGATCCGCGGCCAAACCCCATAGCCGCCCGCCTCGACGAGCGCCGAGTGACAGGCCATGCCGCCTGCGGACCGGCGATAAATGTCCGCCGCCTCCTCATATATTTCTTTATAAGATCTCATCGGGCAGTTGGCCGGTAGTTTCTCCAGATCACCTTTATAACATGGATGCGTACCGCATTTGGCGCAGCTCAACATTTATTTTATCCCCCTTAACAAATACTAAATTAGCATACCGACCCAAAACACCTATACACCTGTTTTACACATCTGTTTAAGCAAATCAATAAATCTTTCCCTGGTCAGCGGCTTCCTGTCCTCCATGATCAACCAGCCTTTTTTTCTTGAGTACAGGAAATTCGCAGTTTGCCTGTTGTTCGTCATGCATACCTGGCCGATGGCGCCTATGGCAAACCTGCCGATGGGCCGTACTGTCACCTCACACTCTTCCGAGGTGATTACCAGCATTGGTGCAAAATATCTGCCCAGGTATTCCTCCTGCTTTTCGGTGGCTGTTTCGATAACGCACGGGACTAGAGCCTGTCCCGGATTCTTTTCCCATTCCTTAATCTGCTCCACTGTCCACTGCTTGAGCTGTTTATTCAATTCAATAAGCGCCGCCACCCAATCCTCTTTTAGCTTCTGGTTCTCTTGCGCCGCCCCGGCATCCAGATCCTCCATGTTCGCCCCCCTATCCTGGCCCAGCGCTTTTTTCCCCCGCTGCTTAATGAGCCATTGTTCAAAACTATTATAGACAATCTCTTTCCGGCAATCAATAATTTTTTAGTGAATTTTGCATATTGTTATTGACACTGGTTCATAATAGGTAATACAATTGTTATGAAACAATGGTCATAATAAAGATGGGCTTAATCCTTAAAGATAAGGAGGTGAATATTGTGAGGGTAGCTGTCACTTCCCTTGGACAGGACCTGGGCAGTAAAATTGACGCCAGGTTTGGCAGGGCCAAATGGTTTATAGTGATCGATACGGAAACAAATCAAAACCAGGTAATCAGCAATGAACAAAATTTGCAAGCCAGCCAGGGAGCAGGCATTCAAACAGCGGAAAATATCAGCAGGAACAATGTGGAAGCGGTGATTACTGGGAATTGCGGACCTAAAGCCTTCAGGGCTTTAAATGCCGCGGGTATCCGGGTTTACACCGCTGTTGAAGGGACTGTAGCAGAAGTCTTGGAAAAGTTCAATAGCGGCGAATTAAAACAGGCTGATGGCGCCAATGTTGAAGGACATTGGGTTTAAACAGCTCAAACTAGATTATAAAAGGAGGGATAAGGATGCCTAGAGGAGACGGTACAGGCCCGGCAGGAAAAGGTCCCGGCACTGGTATGCGCAGGGGTCCGTGCGGCGCCGGTCAAGGTCAGGGCGGCGGCAGGGGTCAGGGCCAGGGCGGCGGTCAGGGTCAAGGCGCCGGCAGGGGTCAGGGCCAGGGCGGCGGTCAGGGCGGCGGCAGGGGCCGGGGCCAAGGCGGCGGTCAGGGTCAAGGCGGCGGTCAGGGTCAAGGCGGCGGCAGGGGTTCCCAATAACCCGTAATCTCTTATTTCAAGGAGGGTCCCATATGACACAATTCAACGGAACAGGGCCCCAGGGCGCTGGGCCGATGACGGGACGCGGCCGGGGCTACTGCATGGGCTATGTCGGCCCCGATACCAGGTTTGACCGGGGTTTCTGCCGGAGCGGCGCCCGGTCCCAATGGTATAGGTGTCATGTAGCAGGACTGCCCCGCCGGTCCGGTTGGATTACATGCACTACCCCGGTGGCGCCCGTTTTTGCGCCCCCGCTAAGCGGTGAGCAGGAGCTTGCCTTTCTCAAAGAGCAGGCCGAATGCTTGGAAAATTCCCTTGAACGAATAAAAAAACGAATTGAAGAACTGGAAAAGAAAGACTAGATACCGATGCTAAGACGGCCAATCAGAAAATAAAAATCGGGACGTTTTTTCCGCAGGTGGAAAACTCACCCTGTCAGGGGGGAAATCATGAAGCAAAAATTTACATTGGCCGTTGCCAGCGGCAAAGGCGGCACAGGGAAAACAACTGTCTCCGCCAGCCTGGCCTGTGCGGCGGCAGATGCCGGATATAAGGCAGCTTATTTGGACTGTGATGTTGAAGAGCCCAACGGGCATCTTTTTTTGAAACCAAACATCAACTGCCGCCATATGGTCGGCATACCCGTGCCGGTTGTTGACCAGGAAAAATGTATTGCCTGCGGCTTATGCGGGGATATCTGCCAATTCAGCGCCATCGTTTGCATTAACAAAACAGTGCTCACATTCGATAAAATGTGCCACGGCTGCGGCGGTTGCAGCCTGGTCTGCCCTGCCGCAGCCATTACCGAGGAAAACAGAAACATCGGTGTAGTGGAGACAGGGGATTGCGGCAACAATTTAAGATTCTGCCACGGCAAGCTGGATATTGGCGAAGCGCTCAGTCCGCCGCTTGTTAAAGCGGTAAGGGCAACATTGCAGGATGAGGATTTCAGCATTATAGACGCTTCCCCCGGCACATCCTGCCCTGTAATAGCTGCCATAAAAGGGGTGGACTACGTCCTTCTGGTTACGGAGCCCACTCCCTTCGGGATTAACGACCTGGAGATAGCTGCCGGCATGGTCAGGGAACTAGGTATTCCCCACGCTGTAGTAGTAAACAGATCCGTTCCGGAATACACCCTGGCCCGTGATTTCTGCCGGGACAAGGGCATCAAAATACTGGAAGAAATCCCGGACGACCGCAGGGTTGCAGAGGCCTATTCCCGGGGAAAACTGCCCTACTCGGGAGTGGCAGGCTATAAAGAGTTATTCGCTGGACTGCTCAATACAATTATGAAGGAGGCGGCACAGTGAAAGAGATAACAGTGATCAGCGGCAAAGGCGGCACGGGTAAAACCAGCCTGGTGGCTTCCCTGGTTTCTCTTGCCCAAAAACCGGTAGTGGCAGACTGTGACGTAGACGCCGCTGACCTTCACCTGGTGCTTGATCCCAGGGTCAGGGAGACTCATGACTTTTCGGGCGGGAAATCGGCAGAAATTATTGCCGAGAAATGCACCAGCTGTGGTAAATGTTATGAGCTCTGCCGTTTTGGGGCGGTAATAAAAGACGAAAACAGCAAACCCGCCTACACTATAGACCACATCGCCTGTGAAGGCTGCAGCGTCTGCAGCTATTTTTGCCCGGAAAAGGCTATTGCCTTCGAACCGGCAACTAACGGCCGGTGGTATATCTCCGACACCCGCTACGGGCCCATGGTCCATGCCAAACTGGGCATAGCGGAGGAAAATTCGGGAAAACTGGTGGCCCTGGTACGCGATCAGGCTAAAAAGATCGCTGAGGACGGGGATCTGTCCTATGTGATCGTTGACGGACCGCCGGGTATCGGCTGCCCGGTTATCGCCTCTGTAACCGGGACAAACTATGTACTGATTGTCACGGAACCGACATTATCGGGCGAACATGACCTGGAGCGGGTCATGGAATTGATCAATTACTTTAAGATTCCCGCTTTTCTCTGTGTCAACAAGTATGATATCAATACCGGCATGAGCGATAAAATCGAGGAAAAAGCCCGGGCCGCCGGCATTAAAATAGCCGGACGGATCCGTTATGACCGGGCGGTGACGGACGCGCAGATAAAAAGGTTGCCGGTGGTGGAGTTTACCGACGCGCCTGTTGCCAATGACATGAAAAATATGTGGGATACACTAATTGAGGAAATAAATTCAATTCAGAAGGGGAGTAAAAACTAAATGCGAATAGCCGTTCCTGTTGCACAAAACCAACTATGCACCCATTTCGGACATTGCGAGAGTTTTCTATTTTTTGATGTAGATCCGGATACAAAAAATATTTTAAAAAAAGAAACCTTAACTGCCCCGCCCCATGAGCCGGGGCTGCTGCCCAAGCTACTGTCCGAAAAAGGCGTAAACGTGATTATTGCCGGCGGTATGGGCGGGCGCGCGCAGCAGCTTTTCCAGCAGAAAGGGGTTAAGGTCGTTATCGGGGCCAACCCCGCCAACGGCAGCCCGGAAGACATTGTGAAAATTTATTTGGCAGGTTCGCTGCAAACGGGAGCCAACCCCTGCGATCACTAATTCACGCCACGCTAAAAGGAGAAAATTAAATGGAAAAGGATTCTAATTGCGGCGGCTGCGCCAACGGCTCCTGCGAGGGTGAGCGGAATACCGCTTGCGAAGGCTGCGCCAACGGCTCATGTGCCGGTGAACAAAAAACCACGGGAGCTGATGAAGGAAAACATGCCCCCGAAATGCTGCCTCTAAATGAATTCAGTGAAGTGAAGAACGTCATAGCAATTATGAGCGGCAAAGGCGGCGTCGGCAAATCTTCCGTTACATCGCTGATGGCCTGCGGGTTTAAAAAGAAAGGTTTTCAGGTCGGTGTGCTGGACGCGGATATCACCGGCCCCAGCCTGCCGAAAATGTTCGGGGTCAAGGGAGAGCCCGAGCAAGTCGCATTCGGGCTGGTGCCCCTGGAAAGCTCAAGCGGCATTAAGGTTATGTCGGTAAATCTGCTGATGCCCGTAGAAGATGACCCGGTCATCTGGCGTGGCCCCCTGCTGGGCAAGATAGTCGGGCAATTCTGGACTGATGTCGTCTGGAGCGACCTGGATTACCTTTTTGTGGATCTGCCGCCCGGCACAGGGGATGTGCCGCTGACAGTGATGCAGTCCCTGCCCTTAAACGGTCTCATTATAGTAACCTCACCCCAGGAATTGGCGGCAATGATAGTGAACAAGGCAATAAAAATGGCCAAACTGATGAACATTCCGATTCTCGGCCTGGTGGAAAACATGAGCGCCGCTATATGTCCCAAATGCGGGGAAGAATTTCAACTCTTCGGACCCGGTCACGGAAAAGAAATGTCGGAGAGATTTAACATACCATTTTTGGGAAGCCTGCCTATAGATCCCAAATTATCAACACTCTGCGATCAGGGGCGGGTTGAGGATTATGAGAGCAGCCTTTTTACAGATTTCATACCCCAGCAGCTAAAAAGCAATTAAACGAATAACAAGGTTGGAGGCATAAATTTTATCAATCCCGGCAACTAAACAGTTACCATGTTTATTAAATATGTACCAGCAACTGATAAGGAGGATTGCAATGCCCAGACCCCCCAAATGCAGACGAGTTGAACAGCTTCCGGGGTATACCTGTTTTAAGCCGGCGGGCGTCCCCATATCAGAACTCACCGAGGTAATCCTGTCCGTGGAGGAACTTGAAGCGATCCGTTTGAGGGACTTGGCGGGACATGAACACGAAGCCTGCGCCGCAAAAATGAACATCTCCCGCCCGACTTTTCACCGGATACTGGCCTCGGCCAGGCAAAAAATAGCTCGCGCCCTGGTCAACGGCGAATCCCTGCGGGTGGAAGGCGGCAACTTCAAGCTGGCCCAGCATAAACTAAAATGCAACAACTGCGGACACCAATGGAAAGGGACCATCTGCCGCCGGCGGACCATGTGCCCGCATTGTTATGGGAACGAGTGGCAGAAGATTGAGTCCTAAAAAATGCCTTCGGGGGTAATTTGCATGTTGATTGGCACACCGTGTATGAACGGTACTGCCATTGTTGCGGCGGACACCATCCCGGACAAATTTTTTTGCCCGGGACTTCTCCCTAAAGGCGTGGCATTTATGCCACGCTTTTTTTATGATAGTATAGAATATATTTTAGCCGCCATATCTCTTTAAAAAATTCAATTGATGGGTTGGAGTAAATTGAAAATTATTGTAGACGCGGACGCGGCCCCAAGAAACGCCCTGGAAATTTGCCGCCGGGCAGCGCGGCAGTTTTCCGTTTCCCTGGTAACTGTAGCCAGCTTCAACCACCGGATTGAGTCCGACAAGCACATAGTGGTAGGCAACGCGCCCCAGGAAGCGGATATGCAGGTAATGAACCAGGCAACGGCCGGGGACGTTGTCGTCACCCAGGACTGGGGCCTGGCGGCCATGGTTTTGGGCAAAGGAGCCAAAGCGCTTTCCCCGGCCGGCCGGATTTTCCGGAAGGATACTATAGAATTTCTCCTGGAAGAAAGGGAAGTGAAAGCAAAGTTCCGGCGAGGCGGCGGCCGGACAAGGGGACCCAAAAAAAGGACAGCCGCTGACGACCTGAATTTCAAAAAAAACCTGTACTACCTTCTACAAACATAATTCCGTGCCAGGGGGACGGTTCCCCCGGCACATTATAGGCGCCGTTGCTGACCGCGCAGAACGACTGGAAATATCCCAGCCATCCACACCCCACCGGGTGTATTTTTGCTTCACTGGCAGTAATTTTGTTATTTACATAAATAATTAATAGGGCATATAATTTATTCGGTGAAACAAGTGGGCGATCACCCGCCTGCCCGTTTATACATTTTCCTCGGGAGAGATGAACGGATGAAAGATCACAAACGAGAAATTTCTATTTTATTTTTTAGCTTATTTTTAGTAATGATCGGATTTGGCATCATCATCCCGATCCTTCCTTTTTTTGTTACACGCCTTAACGGCAGCGCCACATCCCTGGGATTTTTATTGGCCTCGTACTCCCTGATGCAGTTTTTCTTTGCCCCCTTTTGGGGCAGGCTCTCAGATCGCATAGGCCGCCGCCCCGTCCTCCTGATCGGTTTGAGCGGCTATGGCATAACCTTTATTCTTTTCGGACTTTCAACCCAGTTATGGATGCTCTTTTCAGCAAGAATTTTATCCGGCATGATCTCTTCGGCCACCTTGCCTACCGCCATGGCCTATGTCTCAGATATCACAGCAAGCAAGGACAGGGCCGGAGGTATGGGCATAATGGGGGCGGCCATGGGTCTGGGAATGATTTTTGGACCGGCCCTGGGGGGATGGCTCGGCCATTACAGCTTTTCACTGCCTTTTTTTGTCGCCGGGGGTCTGGCCTTACTCACTCTGCCGTTTGCCTGGTTTTTCCTTCAAGAATCTTTAAAGGAGCCGGATATAATTACCCGGAGGGGCCGGCAGCTATCCTTCCAGGTATTGAAAAACCCCTTGTTCCCTCTTTTCACCGTTGCCTTTGTGGTTAGCTTTTCCATGGCCATGTTTGAAGCTACCTTTGCCCTGTTTGCCGCCGCCAGAGTCGGCTTCGGGCCGCGGGAAATGGGACTTCTTTTTACCATTGTAGGTATTTTGAGCGTGATCATTCAAGCTGGTTTAATCGGCAGGCTGGTTAACAGGTTTGGCGACGCAACGGTGATTACCGCGGGTATCCTAATTTCAGTGATCGGTTTTTTCCTGATCATGGGCGCCCCCAACGCTGCTTTTATAATTATTTTCACCGGCATATTTACAGCGGGAAACAGCCTGCTGCGGCCCAGTGTTTCTACACTGGTCACCAAAACGGCGGGCGTTGATGAGCAGGGTTCCGCTGTAGGAACAATGCAGTCATTCGACAGCCTGGGACGCATCCTGGGCCCGGTAACAGGCGGTATCGTCTTCGACTTTAATATCAACTTCCCTTACTTTTTGGGGATTTTGGTATTAATGGCTGTTTTGCTCTACTTCAGACAGCGCCAAGCCGTGCCGCAAGCCGGCTAGTGTGCAGGCAGCGGGGCCGCCTTCAGCCATTACCCTGTAACGGCACTATCTGTCCCCTTTGATACATTTCCATGGACACTAATTATATTCCGGAAAAGCGTGGCTTTAACAGCCGCGTTTTTTGTTTTTTTAAAAATTTTATCAGACATACATACTTTCTTCCCAACCAGGGATAAAATTCCTTAATCAATCGCTCGGATGTATATAAAAAATTTGAATAACACCTATTAATGATCATTATGTATAATAACAGGTAGTCGCCATTAAAAACCTACATATTTTAAAGGAGGTCGGTTAGTTGAAAAGAAATGCACTTATTGTGGCTACTGGTGCGATTGTCGCTGTGATGGCCCTCGCGCTGGTCAAGCTGGGCAACCCGCAAAACATGGGGCTCTGCATCGCCTGTTTCCTGCGTGATATAGCGGGCGGTGTGGGGCTGCACCGGGCAAACGTCGTACAATACATCCGTCCCGAGATCATCGGACTGGTGCTGGGCGCTTTTCTCACCTCATTATTCACCAGGGAGTACAGGTCCCTCGGGGGATCCAGTACATTCACCAGGTTTGTCCTGGGTTTTTTTGTGATGATTGGCCTGCTGGTCTTCCTCGGCTGCCCCTTGCGCATGATCCTCAGGATTGCGGCGGGTGACCTGAACGCTGTGGTGGGTTTGGTTGGTCTGATAGCGGGCGTTTTAATGGGGATTGTTTTTCTGAGGAGGGGCTTTTCCCTGGGCAGGGCCGTCCCGCAAAACAAATCCGGCGGTTATTTCTTCCCGCTTTTTATGGTTGGCCTGTTAGTCCTGCTTTTGGCCAGGCCGGCTTATATATTTTTCAGCGCGGAAGGGCCCGGTTCCATGCACGCTTCTATCGTCATAGCTCTAGCGGCAGGACTGATCCTCGGCATCCTGGCGCAGCGCACCCGGTTATGTTTAATTGGAGGCATAAGGGATTTCGTGATATTTGGCGACTTCTACCTTCTCTACGGCTTTTTGGCTATTTTAGTAGTAGCCCTGATCGGCAACCTGGCGCTGGGGAATTTCAACCTGGGGCTGCAGGGCCAGCCCATCGCCCACAATGACGGATTGTGGAATTTCCTCGGTATGGCGCTGGGCGGTTTTGGTTCCACGCTGCTTGGCGGCTGCCCCTTAAGGCAGCTGGTGTCGGCCTCCGAAGGCAACTGCGATTCGGCGGTTACGGTGCTGGGCCTGCTGGCAGGCGCCGCGTTTGCCCATAACTTCGGCCTTGCCGCAAGCGCCAAGGGCGTTACCACAGCCGGGCAGACTGCAGTATTGATTGGTTTTGCTCTAATTCTTTTGGCGGGGTTTTTAAATATTAAAGGTATATCGGTAGGACAGGGGGTGTCTGCAAGTGGAAGTCAAGGACGCTAGAGGGCTTTTGTGTCCTGAGCCGGTTTTAATAACCAAAAAAGAAATTGAACGCCTGGGACAGGGCTCCTTCCAGGTGCTGGTGGATACGGTCGCCGCGCGGGATAACATCACCAGGCTGGCTAAAAGCAAGGGGTGGGGGATATCTGCGGAACCCCGCGGTGACGAATTCGTTTTAACCCTGAAAAAATAGCTTTATAAAAACAAATAAAACGGCGCCCATCCGGCATCCGGCTACTGGCCGCCGACTGTCAAAATTGCAGGTGCGGCTTTAGCCCCGTATATCTTTGACGGGCTGAAGCCCGCCCTGCTTCAACCGCACCTTCATATAAACGGCCCCCGCGGCACGTTCTAGAAGACGGGGGCCCAGGTGACCAGAGGCAGTTCGGCAAGGGGGAAATCCCTGCTGTCCGGCCTGACGCGCACCGTATATCCGTAAGAACCCTGGGGCAGAGTCAACCGGCCTTTATACCGGTAGACATTGTCGCTAATTTCTCCTTGCAAAACCATCGGCACAACCACGATATTCATCAGTTCACCTTCCACCGCCTCACCATAGACAATCTCCAGGACCACACTCCTGGTATAAATCAGGCCCAGGTAAACCACAGCGGTTATTTCGATTTCCTCGCCGGCGAGCATTTTTGTTTTGCCGCTGGATTCTACTGAAACGAAAGAAACCTGGTCCCAATAATCAACGATCAATTTCTTGAAATTGCCGGTGTGGTTGGCCAGGTAATTATCATTTGCGGCAAACATTTTTCCCCTGTCAATTGCCGGTATATAAAAACGATCCGTGTATTCTTCCACCATCCGGCCGGTGTTAAAAATTGGCGCAATAGTTTTGATTGTTTCTTTCATCATCCGTACCCATTCGGGCGAATATCCGTCTTCCCTGCGATAGTACATTGGTATCACCTTTTCCTCGAGCACGCTGTACAGGGAGAAGCAATCATCCTGATCCTGGACGTCCTCGTTTAAATAGGCGCTGTCGGAACCAACAACAAAACCATTGTTTCCGTTATATGCTTCAGGCCACCATCCGTCCAGGGTGCTGACGTTGATCAGTCCATTTAAAGACGCCTTTAACCCACTGGTACCGCTGGCCTCCATCGGGCGGCGCGGCGTGTTCAGCCATACGTCCACCCCCTGCACCAGGTGGCGGGCCAGGTGGATATCGTAGTTTTCCAGCAGCACTACCCTGCCCCTGAATCCGGGTTTTTGCGAAAACTCGTATATTTTTCTAATCAGCTCCTGCCCCAGTGTGTCGGCCGGGTGGGCCTTGCCGGAAAATACAAACCGCACCGGGCGTTCCTTGTTGTTCAGCAGGCGTTCCAACCTCTCCGGGGTATTAAAAAGAAGAGTCGCCCTCTTATAGGTGGCAAAACGCCTGGCAAAACCGATGGTCAGGATATCTGGATCAAGATAGCCGTCAATTTCCAGTATGCTCTGGATCGGTTCATGGTTGCGCCGGCGCTGCTGCTTCAAGTTGGCGCGCGCAAAGGTGATCATCCTTTCCTTGAGCAACCGGTGTACCCGCCACAGCTCCCGGTCGGGTATCAGATCAACCTTCTTCCATACTTCTTGTTCCCTGAGCTGCTCAAACCACCTTTTACCAAGATAACGGGCAAATAGCTCTTTAATTTCCGCCGCCAGCCAGGTCCCCACATGGACGCCGTTGGTAACCGAGGTTACCGGTATCTCCTCCGGATGCAACCCGCTGTACTCCGACTGAAACATTTTTCGGGATACCTGCCCGTGCAGGCGGCTGACACCATTGGCAAGAAAGGCGTGGCGCAGCGCCAACAGGGTCATGTTGAAACTACTACGCCCCGCATCCCAGGCCAAACCTTTTAGTGCCTCAAGATCAATACCCATTTCATTAGTCATCTGCGCAAAATATTTTATAATTAATTCTTCCGCGAAAAGGTCATGCCCCGCCGGGACAGGTGTATGAGTAGTAAAAATGGTTGAGGCCCGCACAACCTCCCGGGCTGTGTCAAAAGAAACCATATAGCGCATCAGTTCTCTGATCCGTTCAATAATTAAAAAGGCGGCGTGGCCTTCATTTATGTGCCAGACGCTGGGGTTAATCCTCATCGCCCGCAACGCCCTTACCCCCCCCACCCCCAGGACAATCTCCTGAGCAAGGCGGTGCTCCCGGTCACCACCGTATAACTGCCCGGTCAGGTTGCGGTCCTGAGGCGAGTTCCTGGAGGTATTGGTGTCAAGCAGGTAAACCGTAACCAACCCCACCTTTACCCGCCAGACCTGGACAAATACAGTCCTCCCCTGCAATTCCACAGACACTTCGAGCTGGCTGCCGTCATTGCTATTAACAGGCGTTATCGGCAGTTCGTAGAAATTAAGGTGCGGGTACTCAGCCTCCTGCTTCCCCTCGCTGCTAATCCGCTGGTGAAAATAGCCCTGTTTATACAGCAGTCCGACGCCGATAAAGGGCAAACCCAGGTCGCTGGCTGACTTGCAATGATCGCCCGCTAACAGCCCCAGACCTCCGGAATAAATGGGGTGGGACTCGTGCAGGCCGAATTCGGCGGAAAAGTATGCGATGACATCTTCTTTATAGCCGGGGTATTTACCGGCAAACCATGTATCCCTGTTCATGTAGCGGTCATATAAATCAAGTGTCCGCTTATAAAGAGCCAGGTAATCCTCATCCTGGGCCGCCCGATCCAGATCCTCCTTTTGGACGCGCATCAGGAACTTGACGGGGTTGTGCTCTACCTCCCGCCAGAGTTCAGGGTTGATTGCCCTGAAGAACTCAATGCCCGCCGGACTCCAGCTGAACCAGAAATCATAGGCGATCTCCCTCAGCCGGCCGATCTGTTCCGGCAGTTCGGGTGTTACAGATACAGTGCGATAAGGAAACATACGACAGCCCCCAGAAGTTTTTGGGAAACTTCTACTCCACCCTCGTTAAATCCTCTAAACTCTGGCATCATTTTAAATATCAGCTGGATGTTGATGCCCGTTTTACGTAGGGTTACACCATCATTTTATATTATGTGGCGAATTTATGTCCCAGAAAACAAAAAAAATGCAGGGATTTTTACTTTATATGCGAAATAATTAAACACTTCTATAACACCGGGAGATCAGGATTTACATGAGGTGAAGCTAATTTGGAGCAGATTAACAGTTTTACCAACCCGAAGTCTCTGGCTGTTATTGGCGCCTCCAACACACCCGGGAAAATTGGCGCCGCTATTGTAAACAACCTGGTAGAGAGCGGTTATAAGGGAAATATTTACCCGATTAACCCGAAGGAAAAAGAAATATTGGGAATGCGGTGTTATGCCAGCGTGGCAGATGTGCCGGGGGAAATTGAAATGGCCATCTTCAGCATTCCCGCCGGCAAGGCCCTGGAAACAGCGGAGGAATGCGGCAAAAAGGGGGTTAAAAACCTCGTTGTCATTACAGCCGGGTTCAAGGAGATCGGCCGCACCGGCGCTGATCTGGAAAAAGAATTAATATCAATATGCCGTGAATACGGTATGCGCGTGCTTGGCCCAAACGTGATTGGCTTTATCGACACCCATACCCCCATTAACGCAACCTTTTTAAAGGGATTCCCGCCAAAAGGGGAGATCGCCTTTATTTCACAGAGCGGCGCCATCCTGGCCTCCATCCTGGATTGGAGCCAATCTTCAGGCATCGGTTATAGTAAAATTTATAGTCTGGGCAATAAAGCAGACCTTAGTGAGGTAGACTTTATCGCCGAGGCTGCCGATGATCCAAACACAAAAGTGATCCTTTGCTATATTGAAGATGTGTCCCATGGACCTGAATTTTTAAAGGTGGTCGGCGAGGCAACGCGCAAAAAGCCGGTGGTAATCCTCAAGTCAGGCATCAGCCAATCCGGCGCCCTGGCCGCCTCTTCCCATACGGGCGCCCTGGCGGGCAGTGACCTGGCCTACAATACAGCCTTCCAGAGGTGCGGCGTCCTGCGGGTAGCCAGTATGTCAGAGCTTTTTGATCTGGCCGTTTCCTTTGTCAACCAGCCGACGCCAAAAGGAGACAGGGTAGCCATTATCACCAACTCAGGCGGACCAGGCATTATAGCCGCGGACAGGGTTGAGGCGCACAGCCTGCAGATGGCCCGTTTTTCCAGGGAAACCATTGATGCGCTGCGCTCTTCCCTACCTGCCGAGGCCGGTATATACAACCCGGTGGACGTCCTGGGCGACGCCAGGGCGGACCGCTTCAGGTTTGCTTTTGAGATGGTCCTCAAGGATGAAAATGTTGACAGTGTTGTCCTGTTGTTGTGCCCCGTGGCGGTGACCGAACCGCTTGAAACAGCGCGGGCCATAGTTGAGTTTAACCGGCTTTACCCGGAAAAGACAGTCATAGCCGCTTACATGGGCGGCAATTCCCTGGCCGAAGGAGCAAATCTCCTTTCCAGCAGCGGCATCCCCTGTTTTCCCATGCCTGAGACTGCTGTTGAAGCTGTCGCCGGGATGACTGCTTACAGGAAGATGAAAGACCGGGCGGCGGAAAAGGTAAAATGTGTAGATATAAAGCCGGATTTGAAAACAGTCAAGGCAAATTTTTATGATGTTAAAAGAGATCACCGCTTGGCCCTGCTGGGCAGCGAAGCTGCGGAGGTTATCGCTGCCTACGGCATAGCGGCGGCCCCCACCATACTATCCACCAACCCCAATCAAGCCGCGGCAACAGCAGAACAATTGGGATACCCGGTTGTGCTGAAAATCGCCTCCCCGAAAATTATGCACAAAACCGACGTAGGCGGCGTTATCAGCGGATTGCAGTCACCTGAGGAAGTCAAAAACGCTTATGTAAATATTATTGAAAACGTCCACCGTTATTTGCCAAAAGTCGTGCCTTACGGGATTGAGGTGCAAAAAATGGTACCCCGGGGGGTGGAACTGATTGTGGGCATGACCAGGGACGTCCAGTTCGGTCCCCTGATTGCTTTCGGTATGGGGGGAATATTCGTCAACCTGTTCAAGGACGTTTCCTTCAGGCTGGCCCATGGCTTGACCAGTGATGAAATTGCCGATATGATTACAGAAACCAAAGCCTATTCCCTAATGAAAGGCTTTCGGGGCAGCAGCCCGGCAGATATTCAGGCGGTAAGCAGAGCGATTAAAAACCTGGCTGTATTAGTCACTGACTTTCCGGAAATAACTGAGGTTGATATCAACCCACTATTTGCCTATAAAGACAGTATAGCCGCCATTGATGTGAAAATAACCCTGTCATGAGGTGAGTACATGAAAAATCTTTATATTACCGGTGTTGCCGGATGCGGCAAGACCGCCATTGCACTGGGCATCGCCCTGAAACTAAAAAAAGAAGGCATCGGGGCTTCCTACTTTAAACCGGTGGGCAGCCATCCCAGGCAGGCCTGCGGCAGGGACAACGACGCCTTGATAATGCAGGAGATCCTGCACATGAAGGTCGGCGCCAAACAAATTGCGCCCTTTACGGCAGGCACCTCATACCTTTCGGGGCTGCAGAATCCGGAGGCGGCCATGGCCGGCATTAAAGCAGCCTACCAGGCCATTTCCACGGAAGCGGACCTGATTATCATCGACGGCGCTACCTTCCCGCATGTCGGCGCCGCCTACGGCCTTGATGTATTCAACCTGGCCATGGCGTTCAACGCCTCTGTTTTAAATGTGATCAAGGTAGAAAACGATCTCAGCGTGGATCAGGCTGTCTTCTTCAATAACTGTTGCAGGGCGGGCGGCTTGGCCGTTTCCGGGCACATTTTCAACAATGTCCCCAGACAGCTGCTGGCCAAAACAGAAGGGGTTTTCAAGCCGATCCTGGAAAAAATGGGCTGCACCACCCTTGGTATTATCCCCATGAGGTCGGAAATTTCCTCACCTACTGTCGCGGAGTACTACGAGGCCCTTGGCGGCGAACTTTTGACCGGGGAAGACAAACTGGACAGTTTGGTAGAAGAGGTCGTAGTAGGGGCTATGACTATGGAAAGCGCACTGAAGTATATGCGCCGCTCGGCAAATAAGGCGGTTATTATGGGGGGAGACCGGGCCGATATGGCTCTGGCCACCCTGGAGACCAGCACATCAGCTTTGATTTTAACCGGTGGCCTGTACCCGGACGTAAAGGTGGTCTCCCGTGCTGCGGAGAAAGGTGTGCCAATTATTCTGGTCCATTATGACACATATACCACGATTGAAAGAATATCCGAGATTTCCAGACGGATCAGTCCCGCTGACACTACAGGCATCAATATCGCCAGGGAAAATATTGAATGTCACTGTGATTGGCAATTGATCATCAAATCCCTTGAAGATTAAAAATTTGGGCCTGTCGGGTTAAACCGGCAGGCTAAATTTTTTTATGGATTTTTTATGCTGTAATTTTATTATTTTTGGCTAAACTAAAAGGACAGAAGATGGGGGGGTTTTTAATGCCTGACCATAGTCCTTCCTATGAGGTGCTTGAAAGAGATTTCGACTGGTCCGGGACCATCGGGGTCACTGTTCCTATTTCTAGTGCGCGGGTTTACCAGCGGGTTGAAAATATTGACCTGAAAATAATGGACGACGGGGCCTTGAAGATACAGACCGCTTTAAAACTTTTTGCCATGGTATCTGCCGGGTTGGATGAAAAACATATTTTCAAGCCGGCCAAGGTTTTTACCAACATCATCGACATCAATTCTTTTATTCACCTGAAAACAAAAATCAAACGCGGGGACATCGTATCCCTGGATTATGATCCAATCCTAAAAAATTATTCCATCCGGCCCGACAGTATAATCCTCAGCGGGACATTAAAACTCAAGATAAAGTACCTTATACACCTGGATCTGGGAGGTGTAGTGATTGACTTTGCCAGCAACAATACAATTAACGGCGCCACAGTAAATGTTAAAGACAATGAAACTGGTGAGGTTAAGGCGACAGCAACCACCGGCAGTGACGGCAGGTATTTTTTCAACAACCTGCCCCCAGGTATTTACCTGGTTGAAGCTTTTACTGATTCCCATAAACCGGAGCAGAAGGTCAGCATAGTAAAAACACGGGATACCGTCAATTTCGTCCTGCACCAGTGAGGATACAAGGTGTCAAGGGGACGGGGTTGTTGACAACCTTTTGTTGAGGCCCTATTCTATTCGAAGATACGACCGGCAAATTTTATTTCTTCACCGCAATTACTGCATTTCCGGCCGGATAAACCCACACCGCGGACAGAGTTGCCAAGCCTGCTGATTACCTCATCCCCGCATTTGGGGCAAAAGGTATCGCCGGTTCCCGGGCTGCGCACATTTCCAATATAGACATAGCGCAGTTTTTCAGTGGCTGTTTCTCTGGCACGCACTAGCTTTTCCAGCGGTGTGGAGGGCAGGTCCATCTTGTATGTGGGAAAATAGCGCGAAAAATGCAGCGGGATATCGGGATCCAAGGAGGCAATCCAATCCGTCAGCCGACTGATCTCCGCCTCGTCGTCGTTCAGCCCGGGAATAAGCAGTGTGGTCAACTCCACATGGCACTCTTGACTGGCTATCTCCACTGTCCGCTGGACCGGATGCAGGCTGCCTTTACAGTAATTTTTATAAAAGTTTTCCGTGAAACTCTTGACATCTATATTCATGGCGTCTATATAGGGGAGGATTTGCCGCAGGGGCGCCTCATTTACCGAACCGTTTGTTACCAGCACATTTTTTAAGCCGGCGTCCTTTGCCAGTTTGGCCGCCTCAAGTACAAATTCATACCACATAAAGGGTTCGTTATAGGTATATGCCAGGCCGATATTCGGATAACCCATGCCGGCATACTCATTGGACATCTCCACCAGACCCGCCGGGGTAATATCATGTGTAGCGGGATCATCATGGGCTATCTGCCAGTTTTGGCAGAACTGACATTTAAAATTACAGCCGAAGGTACCTGCTGAAAGAATGTATGAGCCGGGGTAAAAATGATATAGCGGTTTTTTTTCGATTGGATCCATGCCGAAGGAAGAAACCTTGCCGTAGTTGGCGGCGTAGAGGATACCGCCGCGGTTTTGCCTGGCGCGGCAGATACCGGCTTTGCCATCATGTATTTTGCAATAATGCGGGCAGAGCACGCAGGCGGCAATATTTTGCTCACATTTTTCGTAATACATGGCTTCATGCATCCGCAACCCCTCCAAAAATGTTTTAACACCCCGAGGCGCGGCTTTAGCCGCCGCCATACATATCCCATTAATTGTATGGAATTATCGTTGTTTTTTTAATCCCGTCAATTTCTTATTTATACCTGATCACTTCAAACCTTTCCAGGCTGACCTGTTCGTCGGGACGGATGCCGGCTTTTTGGCGAGCAATGCGTACCTGTTCCTCTGCTGTGTCAATGCCCTCCAGGTTGGGCAGCAGCAGACCGCTTCTCCTGCCCGACCGCACAATCACACCGTACTTCACCGGGTTGAGTTGGCCCATATCTGAGATCGGTTCAGGGGGCTGCAGCACATCTACGGAATAGTCCAGGTCTTCCAATTCGTCCTTGCGGACAGGTTGAAAGCGGGGGTCATGTATGCCGGCGCTGACGGCGTTGGCCATAACTTCCTCTACAATGCCGGCTTTGTCCGGTTCTATAGTCCCAATACAACCGCGTAACTGCCCGTGTTTTTTAATAGAGACAAACACGCCTGCTTTTTTCTTGAATTCCTCCGGTATCCCGGCGACTACCGGTGGCGGGGACCCGCTGACATGTCTTTCCAGAGTGTCGCGCGCCAGTTTGACCAGGAAGCTCTCACCGGCTTGTTGTTTTTCCCTTTCCGCCAGCCGTTCCGCACGTATTTTCTTTAAAAACGATTTTTCTGCATTTTTGCCTTCGGGCTGAAGTGAGGCTACAAGATAGCCGACCCCAAACGGCCCTTCATATGACAGGACTTCTGCTTTGACATCATACCCATCCAGGGCGCCCAGCATCATCACAATCGAGTGGTATCCACACTCCCCCGCTTTGGCAATCAGGTCCTTGTCCATTTTAACAATGCCTTCCACGTCCGGCACAGCCAGCAACCTGGCCAGCAGGCCGTCAAAATCTTTACCCCGCGGCAGGTAGCCACCGGGCGCATCATGTGTAAGACCATGGGAAAGGTCACCGCTGGCCAGCAGGGCCACCCTGCGCCCCAGTGCTTCAGCGGCTTTGCGGACAGCGACACCGAAGAGATAAAGTTTTTGTGGCTGTCCCAGCGCCATTGACACATGCACGAGCGCCGTTTTCAGCCCGGCCTTGTGGAGAAAGTACAGCGGCACGACCACACCGTGGTCCAGTCGCAGGCTGATGCCGTACTGCCTTTCTTCCTCCTCGCCCAACTCTACCACCGGCATGCCCAGACCGCCGGCTTGCGTTCTAATCTCACGGGACAGGGGCAGATCATTATCCATTATATACCTGACATTGCCGGCCCGGAAATGTCCCAGATCCCCCTTTAATGGCTGGGAAAGGTTTATACCGGCCACATCCCTAAAAATCGGCGCGTGGGGTGAAATAATTACAACTGTATCCGCGCCGATCGATTTAATCCGCCTGCCCAACTCCAGCAGCGCTTCCTGGGTTTTAGAAACTATAGCAGCCTCAGGCCCGCCGACCTCCGGTACGGCTATGGGGGGGTGAGGACAGACGCCGCAAAACACCAGAGACATTCTTTTCCCTCCCTCTATCACCAGTTCTTTCTTTAGTATTCCACACTGCACGTGTTTACAAAACTATCATTAACCCCACTAATTCCCCGCTCTATGTAAATATACCATAATGAAGGAAATAACCGCCCAGGCCTAAAAGAAAAACACCGCAGGCAGCGATGATCCCGCTGTAGATCCTGTCGCTGAGGAACTTCCTGCCGCCCGCCACCACAGCCGCGATCAGGCTATACCAGGCCAGGTCGGCCAGGATGTGTCCGGTGAAGAAGGAGGCCAGTCCCGGGGCCCCCCTTTGCAGTGAAAAGGTTATATAGCCCAGGCCGATAGTAGCCCACCACAGGGACCAGTACGGATTGGATATGCTGACCAGTATGCCGGCCAGGACCGGGTGCATGCGTTTCGGCGCAATCCTCCCCCCGTTCGCAAGGCTGCAGGAGCTTTCCCCTGCTTTACCATCCTCTCCGGGCTGACCGGCCGTCTTGAGTGATATCTTGCCGGCTAACGCATCCCGGGTCATACCGGCGCCCATATATAGCAGAAAGGTCCCGCCTAAAACAGCGATAATATGCGACACACGTCCCGCCGTCAGCAAAGCGGACAACCCGCCGGCCAGGGCCAGAATCAAAGCCAGTTCAAGGATCGCATGGCCGGCCACGATCAGCGGCCCGGCCATAAAACCCCGCCGCGCACTTTCACCTATCGTAACAGTAAGCAGTGGGCCCGGCATTATTGCCCCGGAGAAGCCGACGATCAATGATGTGGTAAAAATTGCATATATCTCCAATAAATCACCGCCATTTTTACTATTTTCTTTTCCGCAGGCAAAAACACCTGCCTTTTATTGAAATATTCCTTTTACCCCTTCACAAACCCCCGGGCAAAGACGATAGATTTAATATGAATATAAATTCTATAGCAACCATATTATCCGAACTGGCTTACCAGCAAAAAAATGTTGCGGCCCCAGCCGCCAGGGTGGAGGGTATCCCCCAGGTGCGTGAGGCAACGACTGCGCTTAGAGAAGCGCTTGAGGGCGAAAGTGTAAAAAACACAGCCTTGCAAAGCGCCCGTACTGAAACACCGCAGCAAAAAACTGAGCAATCCTTCCCGCTACCCGCGTTTATACCTTTGCCGCTGCGCACTGATTTATTTCCCGAGGCCCGTTTTTTTGCCAGGCACGGTGAGGAAAAAGAAGGGGCCGGGGTTGACCGGGAAACGGAAGAAGTTTTCATCTGCCTGATCACCGAAAACCTGGGCCGGATCTGGGTAGGCATCGCTGTCCGCAACGACCTCCTGTCAGTAAAATATTTTACCGGCCGGGAAGACCTGAATCAGGTGCTGAGACAAAATTTCCCCACCTTAAGGGAGGAGCTGAAGTCAATCGGTTTCAGCAGGGTTTCCCTGACCAGCCAGGCCAAAGCAGAGCTGGACACGGTGGCGGCGGGACTCCTTCCCAAATTTGAGGCGCATCTCTTTGACCGGAAGATTTGAGGTAGACATGCATGAGTGACCTGAGAGAGGAATTTGCCACGGCGCTGCGCTACAAACCGGATGAAAACAAGGCACCCGTTATTGTGGCGGCGGGACAGGGCCTAAAAGCAAGGAAAATCAAAGAAATAGCTGAAAAGTCGGGGATCCCCCTCTATCAGGATCAATCCCTGGCCAAAACATTGTATGACCTGGGTATCGGGGTGGAAATACCGCCCCGGCTGTATCAGGCCATGGCCAGGGTGCTTGTGTTTATAATGGAATTGGATAAAAAATCTTCCGGTTGATACCAAAGGCCCATCAACAATTGATGGGCCTTCTCAACGCAAGTTTTTTCTATTTGACACAGTGTCAGGCCCGGCCACAATCTCAGGTTTTCAGGTTGGGAATGGCTTCCTGCATTTGGCTGATTAATTCATCCACCGTCTTGGCAGCGGTAACGAACCCTTCCACCAGCGCTGTTTGTTCCCCCGTGGCCTGGTTAACAGAACTAATCCCGTCCGCTACCTGCTGTGAATAGCTGATGATCTCTTTTACCATAACAATCATATTGTTCAGGTCTTCAAGAAGAGATTTAATGGACTGGGAAGCCCCGCTGGCGGCGCTATAACCCTCTGTCACTATCCTCTGGTCATCTTCCAGGCTGGCTGACGCCTGGCGGGCATGCTGCAGCGCTTTTTCAAAAAGGCTGTATATTCCCTTGGTAGCGTTGGCGGCATCCTGCGAGCGCTTTTGTATTTCAGCCGCCAGTGCGCCAAAGTTGGATTCTTCTTTAGCAAATGCCTCTGCGGCGCCGGCAATTTCCGTTTGGCTTTTGGATTTGTTGCTGCTGGCGATAAAGCTCTTCATTTCTGTAACTGCCTTCTGGGCCAGAAGATTTGCCTGATCGGCGATCAGAGCGATGAACTGGATTATATCACCAATTTTTTCCAAATGGGACTCCAGTTCCTTCACCGATTCACTGGTGCGCAACATGGCCACACTGCTTGACTTCATCTGCTTCAAAAACTTCTCCAGGGTTTCCTCGGACCGCGTCAGGCTTTCAGCAGTTTTTTCGGAAGCCTTGATTACCGCTTCAGAACTGGACTCCATCTTACCTGCCGTTTCTGAGAGCTGGCTCATTTTAGACGCAGCGGCGTTGGATGTGTCGGCTGCCCTTTTAATACTGTTTTGCAATTCATTTGTATATTCGGCGACATTAGCCACGGAACGGCTGGTTCTCTCACCCAGTTCCCTAAGCTTCCCGGCCATATTGACAAACGATCTGATCAGGCTGCCGAGTTCGTCCCTGGAGGACGTTTCCAGATCAATACCGCTAAAGTCGCCCGCCGCTATGCGGTCGGCCTCTATTTCCAGCCTTTTAACTGTGTCTGTAATACGGTTGGAAATATAGATGATTAATATAATCAGGGCAATGGTCAGCACAGCCCCGCCGCCCAGAATCTGTCCCCTGGCCACGGCAATCTGCCTGTTGGTTTCAACCATAGAGAAACCGACCCGAAAACCTCCCCAGTGACGGCCGTTGACATAGATGGGGGAGGATATGTCCCACATGATTTCACCCGTGTCTCCTCTTTTATACACCTGCAGCAGGTATGGCTCCGTGTTCTGCGAGGAGGACTGCCCCACGGCGTCATTAAACACCCGCTTGGCGCGGGCCGGATTGTCGCCTATCCCGCCGGGTTCAAAAACCCCGCTCTTGGGGTAAACATTATTATGGGTCGGGACGTAACCGTTTATGTCTTGCGATACTGCGTATATTACAACTTTATCGTTGAGAAAAGGGTCCTGTACCTTGCTTAAATTAGCATCAGTGAAGGAGTCAAACAAGGTGTGATACTTTTGAGGGCTTGTATTCGAAATGGGCAGATAATTCGTATCAAAGATCTCTTCTTCGGTCATCACACCGTGGTGAATGGCGTCTGACATTATTTTACCCGAAGTCGCGGCGCCTGTCTGAGCCAGAATGATGCCCCTTTCGAGCAGAGCGTTGCGCAATGTGTTGGATTGCCGGTAGAGGTCGTAAGCTAGAAAGCCGATAAGCATGGGTAGTATTACGCTGATTATTATGATACTGTTTTTAAGTTTAAGGGATTTTACAGCAAACTTTTGCACCAGAAAACTCACCCCTTTCTACTTATAGGTTAATTATTCGTCTTTTCAAATAAATATCCTGCTAAATAAAATTATTCGGGGATCGCTATAAAAAATCACGGGAGATGGAGCCATCAAAGTGGGTCCCGAGGTCCAGGTGACCTGAAACAACACATATCCTAACTCGCCCATTGCCCGTGACCTGTGAATAATTTGCCGTCACCTATATACCCAGGTATGCCTCCTTAATATGCTCATCGTTCAACAGCTCCGCACCGGTACCCTGGGTGTAGATCTTGCCGTTTTCCAGGACGTAAGCGCGATGGCACATTTTTAATGTTTGCACCACATTCTGTTCAACCTGCAGGACGGTTACGCCCTCATTGTTAATTTCCTTGACATGATCAAAAATTTGCGTCACCAGCACCGGGGCCAACCCCAGAGACGGTTCATCCAGGATCAAGAGCTTGGGCAACGCCATCAAGCCCCTGCCCAGGGCCAGCATCTGTTGCTGCCCGCCGGAAAGCGTCCCTGCTTCTTTGTACTGTTTTTCTTCCAGAATAGGAAACTGCTCAAATATCTTTTTCATGGTTTCCTTCCTTTTAGCCTTCGCCTCAGGAAAAAGCGAACCCATTTCCAGGTTTTCACGCACCGTCATCTCGGGAAAAAGCCGCCTGCCTTCCGGTACATGGATAATGCCCAATTCAGCTATTTTATAGCCCGGCAGTTGGGTTATATCCTGCCCAAGAAACTCGATTGTCCCCTTTTTAACTTTCAGCAGTCCGGAGATGGCGTTCAAGGTGGTGGTCTTACCGGCGCCGTTAGCGCCCAGGAGCGCCACAAATTCACCCTGGTTGACCTCAAAGGCGATATCCCATAATACCTGTATGTCTTTATAGGCCACATCAATGTTTGTTACTTTAAGCATAGGCTTCTCCTAAATATGCTTTAATTACCTCAGGGTGGTTGGCCACATCCTGCGGTTTTCCCATGGCTATTTCTTTTCCGAAGTTGATCGCCAGAATCCGGTCGGAGATACCCATCATCACCTTCATGATGTGTTCAATAATAATAATGGTCATTCCCGCATCCCGAATGCGCCTGATTAGCTCTATGGCCGCCTCCGACTCCTTGGGGTTGAGGCCCGCGCAGGTTTCGTCGAGCAAAAGCAACCGGGGTTCCGTAGCCAGCGCCCTGGCTATTTCCAGCCTTTTACGCAGGGGTATGGGCAGTCCTTTGGCCACCCGCAGCTTGTAATGATCCATATTGCAGAAGTTAATAATCTCTTCAGCCTTTTGCCTGGCCTTGCTGATATTGCCCGTACGCAAAAAAGCACCCGCCATTACATTTTCCAGAACAGTCATGCGTCTCAGAGGCTTTACCACCTGGAACGTGCGGCCTATGCCGATTTTGCATATTTCATGAGCCGGCAGGGTATCAATCCTTTTATCGTTAAAATAAATTTCACCCGCCGTAATTGGAAAAAAACGGCTGATCATATTGAACACGGTAGTTTTACCGGAACCATTCGGCCCGATAATACCGAATATTTCTCCCTTGTTTACCGCAAAACTCAAGTCGTTGACGGCTGTCAGGCCGCCAAACCGCTTGGTTATCCCTTTTGTTTCAAAAATACTCATTCTAAACACCCCCGGATAAACCAGCTTTTTTCCGCTGGGCAATACGCTTTATGATATCCAGTTCACCCGCGATACCATTGGGCAGGAACATAATAATCAGGCAGACAAGCACGCCAAACACCAGCACGTTGGCCGATCCCAGGGTGGTACGGAACAGTTCCCCCATGATAATGTACAGCGTCGCACCAATGGTCGGACCCCAGGTCGTAGCCACACCGCCGAGCATTACCACCAGGATAACCATGATCGATATATTGGTCAGGTTGAACACGATGTTGGGATCGATAAAAGAAACATAATTCATATAAAAGGCTCCCGCCAATCCGGTAAAAAAGGCGCTCGGCAGCAGGGCCAGGTTTTTATAGACGGTCGTCGGTATACCCAAGGAGGTAGCCGCGTCCTGGTCTTCCCTGATGGAAACAAGGTAATAACCAATCTTTGAATGGACAATCATGTATGTCACCAGCAGGGTGATCGCCAGCATGATCAGACCGGCATAATAGTAAACAACTTTTGATGTGATTGCGGGCATAATCAAAATTCCTTTAGCCCCGTTTGTGAACCCTGTCATATTTAAAAACAGGAGCCGGAATATCTCCCCCAGGGCCAGTGTGGCCAGCGCAAAATAAGGGCCCCTCAAACGAAAAGCAATCGCGCCGATGGGCAAAGCGATTAACATGGACGCCACCGGGCCGAGGATTAACCCCCACCAGGGGGAAATACCGTAGTGCAGGGTCAACAGACCCGCCGAGTAGGCGCCTACACCAAAAAAAGCGGCATGGCCGAATGAAACCTGCCCCGCATAACCGCTGAGGAGATTCCACGCGGTACCGATAGTAGCCCAGATCAAAACCAAGATTAAAATGTGCTGCTGGTAAGGCGCGTTAATAATCAGCGGCAATACCAGCGCGACCAGCGCAAAAATAATTGTCATCCATATATTTTTGTTTAACATATTTTTCTCACCTCTTCACCAAACTCCTTATACCACCCGGCAGGAACAACAGCACCAGGATGAACATCACCAAACCAACCAAATCTTTATAACCCATGGAAATGTAGGTGGCGCCCAGGGACTCCGAAAGCCCGATGACCAAACCGCCGATAGCGGCGCCCCAAGTGCTGCCCAAACCACCGAGGATGGTAATAATAAAGGATTTAGCTGTAAAGAGGTGCCCTACATCCGGATAGAGATAAAACAACGGCAGGAGCAGCGAGCCGCCTGCTGCGGCCAAGGCGGCGCCCAGGCCGAAGGTGATCATGGTGATTTTTGAGGAGTTAACACCCATAAATACGGCTGCGTCCCGATCCTGCGCGGTGGCCCTGATGGACTTGCCAAGGTCCGTCTTGGTCAGGAAAAGGTGCAATGCGAATGTGAATGCCATGGCGATAACAAACCCAATCACCAGGGGCACGCTAATCGACATGTCGCCAAGAAATACTGTGTGGGAGGAATAGTCCGTGATTACTGAACGGTAGTCTGATTTAAAGAACAAGCGGATACCTTCCGTCAGGACCAGCATGATACCTACCGTAAGCAGCACCTGGTTTTCAGGCAAGATGGAATCCACCTCAACCAGCCGGTTAATCATATATCTTTGAATGAGGCAACCCAGCAAAAACAACACCGGCATAGCGATGAACATGCCCAGATATGGATCTATACCGTAATTTGTGAAACAGATATAGGTTACATACATTCCTACCATAACCAGAGCGCCGTGTGCCAGATTGATAATTTTCATCACGCCCATGATCAGGGTCATACCGATAGCAATAAGCGAATACATCCCGCCAAGCAGTAGACCGCAGATTACCGTCTGGCCGAATTTAATCCAGGAATCTTCCAAAATTTACCCCACCCTCCGTCATGCAAAAGCTAAAGCATTTTTGTTGTACAAACGGAAGGAGCTGCCGGCCCCTTCCGTTCATCCATTATTTAATTTATTGCCAGACTGTTATCTTTCGTTCCATTTCGGGACAGGGTAAACATAGCTGGCAGATTTTGCATCTTCCGGCCAAACGACCTCCAATTTCCCTTTTTGCCACTGAACCACGTAGGTGTTGGGCTTATTCTGGTTGTTAAAGCCTTCCCAATCTTCAAACGTGACCGGTCCCATAATGGTATCCAGATCGGTCTGAGCCAGGGCTTGCTGAATGCCGTTGTTTGACATATCCTCGGCCCTGCTTAAAGCGTCCGCTATGATATACATGGTGGCATAGGCTTGCGCGCCGTGGTAATCCGGCTCTTTCCCGAATTTTTGCTTGTATTTTTCAAAATATTCCGATGCGCCCGGCCAGGCCACATTGGGTACCCACAAGGCGGTGGAAGCAACAAATTCGGTAGCAGCGCCGGCGTTTTCAAGAAACTCGGGCATGGTGTAACCAGCGCCATTGCCGACAAAGAGCTTGGTATTGAAGTCAAGTTCTTTCATCTGCTTGACAATCATGGAAGCGTCCATGACGTAGGAGGTCGCAAAAATCATATCCGGGTTGGTACTCCTCATATTGGCCAGCATCGGCTTAAAGTCGATTGCTCCGGCTTCATAAGCCTGGTCAAAAACAACATTGACCCCTCTATTTTTACATTCTTCTCTAAAACCCTTGGCTCCCGAGGTGCCAAAGTCCGTGTTTTCGAAAATGATGGCCACGTTTTGTGGTTTAACGACTTTCTCCAACATATCCCAGAAGGCAATTGTGTATTTGCTGGCCGGCGCCGCGGTCCCTCTAAAAACATATTTCCAGCCCTGCCTGGTAATATCGTCGGATGAACCGGTAACAATAAGGAACGGTGTGTTCAGCGTCTGGGCCGAACCCGCGATCACGTTGGTGCAGGCGCTGCTGTAACCGCCGGTGAGCATGGCCACCTTATTCTGGTTGACCAATTTTTCAGTTGCTGACTTGGCTATATCCTGTTTGCCCTGATCATCCTCATACATCAGCTGGATTTCTTTACCGCCGATAGTTGTTTTTCCGGCAGCCTTCAGCTCTTCAAAAGCCATTTCAAAGGAGTTCTTTTCCATTCCGCCAAACATTGCCTGCTCACCCGTCATAGGCAGGATCACGCCGATTTTAATCGCATCCTTACCCCCGGCGTCGCCGCCGCAGCCGGCGGCAACGAGCGCGAATAAAGACACAATCAGCAATAGGCTTAAAATTTTTTTGTATTTTTTCACTGAAATCCCCCTTGTTAATAATTTTATCGGACCAAAACCTCACATATTAAAAAGATCGCCACAACGGTTACCCCTCTCCCATAATTAGCCGCAAATAGCAAAACTAATTACTATTGTTTCGATCACCTCCCGCTAATAATTATATTAATGTTGACCTGAAATAAGATCCAGCGGAGGGCAAAGGCTACCAATGCTGTTTGTATGTTGTTTAGTGACCCTCCACGGCAACGTTGACATTGTATACAATAACCACATTTTCACGTTTTTTGCATAATTATTATAACATATTAGTTATCCAGTCCATTAATAAAATCGCCTGTTTTATATGTATTTTACATGTATATTGAATACCTGGATACATGGATACTGTAATACTGCATGTTAAATTCATTAATGTGACATACCTAATGGGGTTTAGTGGCTGCCTGGCAGGGTTTTCAGGAAAATCAGCCTACAATAATATGCTCTTTTACATAGTGGTATCTTTCCTCCGGTTTCCGTCCCCGGAACAAAAACAACAAGGGAATAAACCCGATACGCCCAATAAACATAAGAATAATGAGCACCACCTTGCCCGCGGTGGAAATATTTGCGGTTATACCCATGGAAAGACCTGTTGTGCCGAATGCGGAACAGATTTCGAAAAGAATTTCTGTAGTTGAGAAATTTTCAATAGCCGAAAGTATAATAACAGCAGCAGCCAGCAGTATCACGGCAATAAAAAAAACCATGAACGCTTTGATAATGTCTTCTTGAAAAAGTTCCCTGTGGAATATCTTGACACTTGACTTACCCCTGAAAAACGACAGCAGACTGAGTATCAGCACAGCGAAGGTGGTTGTCCTGATACCGCCTCCGCAACTGCTCGGCGAGGCCCCGATAAACATCAACAGGCAAAAAAACAACAGCGTTGAATGATTATACTCCCTAATATCAACCAGGCTAAAGCCGCCGCTTTTGGTCGTCAGGGACTGAAAAATCGACACTGTAACCTTTTGATGCCAGGGCATTCCGCTCAGTGTACCGTACATTTCAGACTGCAGCACAAATATAAAACCGACCAGGAGCAAGACAAAGAAAGTAACCGTAGTTATCTTGGTATAGAGGGAAAATCTAACCCGGCCCTGTTTGCGCCAGGATCTAAAATTGGCGCTGATTTCCAGCAGCACGGGAAAACCAATGGCCCCCGCCAGCAATAATAAACCAATAACACCTTCTACCACATAGTCATGTTTAAAGCTCTGCAAACTGCTGCCGAACAGGTCAAAACCGCAGTTTGTAAAACCCGATATGCTGTGAAAGAAGCCCGAGCCAAGGGCGCTGAGAAAGGGCGCTTGATAACTGCTCATGAAATGCAGGGTAAGGATCAGCGCGCCCAGCAGTTCAAACAGGAAGGCGACCCTGAAGATGAAGAGAATCAGATAGACCATCCCCTGCAGGGACAGCTGGTTTTGATCAGCGCTGATCATCATGCGCTCCCGCAGGCTGATTTGGTTTCCCCGCACGACGAAAAGCAAGGTGCCAAGGGCCATTATACCAATACCTCCGAACTGCATCAGAAAAGCAAGGATAAATTTGCCCGTCGTGTTGAAGGTGTTATTCGTGTCAACGACTGTCAGACCGGTAACACTGATGGCGCTGGTAGCAGTAAACAGGGCGTCGATCAGGCTGAATTCCACACCCGGCCGCAATGAAAAGGGCAGGCTGATTAACGCTGTCCCCAGGATGGCAAACAGCAGGTACCCCAGCACAATCAGCTGAAAAGGAGTTATAGAAAATTTGCTTCTTTTTAGTCCCCTCAGAAATAAATCACGTTTTCTCAAGAAATAGCCCCCGTCCAACTATACACAGAACTATTGTTTATTGTTGCCTAAAAAAATATAAAACCAATCAAAAATCCCAATATATTATAAATCCGTTGCTAAAAAATACAAGCCTTATTTTAAACAAGGGATATTGGGTTAATTTAAATTCCCGGGAGGATTTTGTCAAACAAAAAACGAATACACCCTTAACATAGTGAACAGGTCGCATTAACGGCGTTAAATGGGAAGTCCGGTACGATCCGGCGCGGTCCCGCCACTGTATGGGGATGAACTCTAAAATGTCACTGGCCCGGCTTTGCCCCGGTCGGGAAGACAGAGTTTTCAAATGACCCTCAGCCAGGAGACCTGCCTGTTCTTTGATCACTAAAATACCTAC
>CAYMJG010000025.1:0-29451 GCA_964390855.1 uncultured Eubacteriales bacterium
TAGACCACGCACACAGCAGGGCGTTTATTTCTTTATTTATGTTACCACAACAAAAACACTTTTACAAGTGCGCGCCCGCTATTTCCTTCCACAACTGTGCTAAGAACCGGGTTGCGCTTTTTTTAGGTCAGTCTTTATATGCAGTTCCCTTAACTGTTTGTACGCAACGGGACCAGGCGCCCGTGTTAAGAGGCAGGTGGCGCTCTGGGTCTTGGGGAAGGCAATAACATCCCTGATGGTTTTCTTCCCCGCCAGCAGCATGATCAGGCGATCAAAGCCGATGGCTATTCCCCCGTGCGGCGGGGTGCCGTATTCGAAGGCCTCCAGCATAAACCCGAATTTTTCAGCGGCTTCCTCACCACTGATGCCTATGGCAGCAAACATTTTTTCCTGGATGTCCCGGCGGTGAATTCTGATGCTGCCGCCACCGACTTCCACACCGTTGAGCACCAGGTCATAGGCTCTGGCCCGCACCTGTCCCGGCGCGCTTTCCAGCAGCGGCAGATCATCCTCCAGCGGCGAGGTAAAGGGGTGGTGCATGGCCTGATAGCGGCCTTCCTCCTGGTCATACTCCAACAAGGGGAAATCCACTACCCAGAGGAAGTTATAGAGGTCGTCCCGGATTAAACCAAGCCTTTCAGCCAGACGCTGGCGCAATGCCCCAAGGGAAGCGGCCACCACGTCCGGTTTGTCGGCGACAAAAAGCAGCAGGTCGCCCGGTTCGGCCTGCAGCCTGTCCATAATTTGCGCCAGTTCCTGCTCTGTAAAGAACTTGGCGATAACTGACTTGACGCCTTCATCAGTGACGATGAAGTAGGCCAGGCCACGGGCTTTATAAATGGCGGCGAAGGCGGTCAAGTCGTCGATCTCCTTCCGGCTGAAGGAGGCGCAACCTTTCGCATTGATCCCTTTCACTTGACCGCCGGCGGCGGCGACAGAGGCAAAAACCTTGAAGCCGCAGCCTGCCGCTATGTCGGTAATATTCTTCAGTTCCAGGCCGAAGCGGGTGTCCGGCTTGTCCGAACCATAGCGATCCATTGCTTCTCCGTATGTAATGCGCGGGAAATGGCCTTCCACTTCAAGGCCAATCGCTTCCCGGCACATTTTTTTGACCAGGCCCTCAGTGACTTCCAGCACATTGTCCACATCTGTGAAGGACATTTCAATGTCGATCTGGGTGAATTCGGGTTGGCGGTCGGCCCGCAAGTCCTCATCACGAAAGCAGCGTACTATCTGAAAGTATTTATCCAGGCCGGCTACCATCAGGATTTGTTTGAAAAGCTGCGGCGATTGGGGCAGAGCATAAAATTTCCCCGGGTTTAGCCTGCTGGGCACCAGGTAGTCCCTGGCTCCCTCCGGTGTGCTCTTGGTCAGCACAGGCGTTTCAATTTCCAAAAAACCCTTTTCGTCTAGGTAATCGCGGGCTGATTTGGCTGCCCGGTGCCTGAGGATAAGCGCCTCTTGCATCTCCGGCCGGCGCAGGTCCAGGTAGCGGTAGCGCAGTCTGAGGTTTTCATCCACATCAATACCATCTTCAATATAAAACGGGGGAGTCTTGGCCTGGTTCAGCACCAGCAGTTCATGGGCCGTCACGTCCACCTGGCCCGTGGCCAGGTTGGGGTTTGCTGTCCCCGCCGGGCGTTCCCTAACAGTCCCTTCAACACAGATCACATATTCGCTGCGCACTCCTTCGGCCTTTTCAAAGGCTTTTTTTTGGAAATCCGGGCTGAACACTACCTGGATCAAGCCTGTCCTGTCCCGCAAGTCGATAAAGATTAAACCGCCGTGGTCACGCCGTGTCTGTACCCAGCCCATCAGCGTCACTTTCCCGCCCTCATTCTCAATGCGCAGGGCGCCGCAGTAATGGCTCCTTTTTTTAGCGCCTAAAAAATCCATCATCAGTGTCTTCCCTCCTGAGACAAGGGGACGTTCCTTTTGTCTCCCTGCCGTTTTAGATAACCGGTTATTTCTTCAAACATCACTGTTTTCTGTTCTCCAGTATTCATGTCGCGCACCAGAGCGGCGCCCCGGGCCAGTTCCTCCGCACCGATAATTACCACAAAACGGGCCCCGGATTTCCCGGCATACTTCATCTGCGCTTTCAGGCTGCGTCCCAGGAAATCCTTGTCCGCCGGGATACCGGCGGAGCGCAGGCTGAACAGCAGTTTATAGGCAGTATCCGCCGCCTCCTCTCCCGCAGTAACCACAAACACATCTGATTTGGCGGGCATATCTATAGTAATCCCCTGCCGCTCCATGGTCAGGATAATTCGCTCCATGCCCAGTGCATACCCCACACCGGGGGTTGGCGGACCCCCACAGACCTCTACCAGTCCGTTATAGCGGCCGCCGCCGCCGATGGAGCTCTGGGCGCCGATGCCCCTGGCCATAATTTCGAACGCGGTATGCGTGTAGTAATCCAGCCCCCGCACCAGCCGCCGGTCTATAACATATGTTATGTTTAAAAGATCAAGGTTCCTTTTTACCCGGGCAAAATGGTCTGCGCAGTCCCGGCACAGGCAGTCCAGTGTCGATGGGGCATTCACGCCGGCTTCCGCGCAGTGTTGTTCTTTACAATCCAAAATGCGTAAAGGGTTTTTTTCAAACCTGTCCCGGCAGTTCCTACACAGCGCGTCCAGCTGAGGTTGAAAATACTTTTTCAATTCCCGGCGCTGCAACGGCCGGCATTCAGGACAGCCGACACTGTTGATATGCAGCTCCAGGTTCGTTAGACCCAGCCTGCTGTAAAAATCCATAGCCATCGCAATCACCTCGGAGTCCACAGCCGGGTCTTTTGCCCCAAACACCTCCACACCCACCTGGTGAAACTGACGGAAGCGCCCTGCCTGCGGCCTGTCGTAACGGAACATTGGCTCGCTGTAAAAAAGTTTTACCGGCTGCGGCACTGCATATAGCTTGTTTTCCAGGTAGGCTCTAACTGCGGGAGCGGTGCCCTCCGGCCTGAGTGTGATACTTCTGCCACCCCGGTCGGCAAAGGTATACATTTCTTTTTCCACTATATCGGTAGTATCACCGACACCACGCTGAAACAGCTCTGTATGTTCGAATACCGGTGTGCGGATTTCATTATAACCATAATCTTTACAAATCCTGAAAAACTGGTTTTCCACCCAGCGCCATTTTTCCACCTCTCCCGGTATAATGTCGCTGGTGCCACGTGGCCGTGTTGTCAGCATCTTAACCCTCCTTTATAAAACAAAAACCCGGGCCATGCATTAAGCACAGCCAGGGACGGATATCTCTATCCGCGGTGCCACCCTCTTTTGGAAAAATTAAATTTTCCCTTTAATGCCCATAACGGAGGCTGCCGGGCCGGCCTACTTGTATCGATCACTTTCGGGGGCCGCTCCCGGGTGTTTTTCAACGCCTGTTTATGAGGAAGGCTTTCAGTCAAGGCCTTCCATCCCTGCCGTATACCAAACACGTTTACTCATCCCGGTCATCGCTTTTTAAGATAGGGGAACTTTTAAGCATCATTTTATGAAAGATTTATATTTTTGTCAATTCATTTCAAGCTACAGCATCATTAACATGGGGTTGTTTCTTTTTTCCACGCCGATCATTGAGCCCGGGCCGTGGCCGGGGTATATCTTGGTTTCCGGTGGGAATACCAGCAGTCTGGTTTGAATAGATGACATCAACCGATCAAACCCTTCCGGTGAATCCACGCTCCCCACCGAGCCGGCAAAAAGGGTGTCCCCTGTAAAAATAGTGTCAGCCGCAGCTTTTAAACAAATGCTGCCGCTGGTGTGACCCGGTGTGTGAATAACTTCCAACGATAATTTACCTGCTTCTATTCTGTCGCCATCCTGCAACAGGCGATCCACAGGAATCTCTACAGCTCTAAAGGTATCGCTGTATGACAGTTCTTTTATGGATTCTTCCATTTCCTCTACGTCATCAGCATGGATCATCACCTTTGCGCGGGTGGCCTCAAGCACCTCCTGCAGGGCGCCCAGATGATCAATATGGCCATGGGTCAGGACGATAGCTTTAGTACGCAAGCCCAGCTCTTCGACCTTTTTCAGTATCCTCTGGCCATCCAGGGCGGGATCAATGATAATACCTTCCTTGGTTTCCTCACAGCCGATAATATAACAATTCGTCATATTTAATAGTAGTGTCTGTATATTCACTGTTAAAAAGGTACCTCCATTACTGGTTTTATTTGTCCTATGCCGCCTGGATTTTATGTCCATAAACAGCGGCAAACATTCTGAAATTCATTTTTCCCTGCCCTTGCCTCAAAAATGCCTGTGGTTTTTGGGCAGATTTGTTCCCTTTTATTAATTTTACCTGAGGAATGGGTTGAATTTTTTTTCCTCACCTATAGTTGAGCTGGGACCATGGCCGGGGTAGACCCTTGTTTCATCCGGGAATATAAGCAGCCTGGTTTTTATTGACGATATAAGTTGGGCATGGTTCCCGCCGGGGAAATCAGAGCGCCCGATAGAACCGGCGAATAATGTGTCTCCAGTAATCAGGACATCGGGCGCGCATTTAATACTGATACCGCCCCTGGTGTGGCCTGGTGTGTGGATTACCTCCAGTGTAATTTTACCTACCTCAATTTTATCATTGTCTTGCAGCAGCCGGTCGGCCGCTTTTGTGGAAACCCTGGAGCCGACGTAAGCCGAAAGGTTTTTGCCTGCGTCTGTTAGTTGCCCGGCGTCGTCAGCGTGGATCATCGCCGGCGCGCCTGTTGCCTCCCGCACGTCGGACAACGCCCCGATGTGATCAATATGACCATGGGTGAGGATAATGGCGACTACCTTCAGGCCCAGTTCGTCAACCTTTTGTAGTATCCTTATCGCATCCGCGCCGGGATCCACAATAGCGCCTTCCTTGGTTTCCTCACAGCCGATAATATAACAGTTTGAATCCATCATGCCTAATGATAAGCCTCTAAAAATCATTGATTTACAATACCTCCATTTGCTAAAAATATTTCTTGCTGTCAAGGAGCAGGGTAACGGGCCCGTCGTTGATTATTTCCACTTCCATATGCTCACGAAAACGCCCGGCGGACACGTTCAAACCCAATTTTTCCAATTGAGAAATAAATATTTCATAAAGCTCACGCGCCGTGTCCGGTGGAGCGGCTGCGGAAAAACTAGGCCGCCTGCCCTTGCGGCAGTCGCCATATAGTGTAAACTGCGATACGGCCAGCACCGATCCCCCGGTTTCTAAAACGGATAGATTCATCTTCCCCGTCTCATCTTCAAACAAACGCAGGTGCGCAACCTTTTCCGCCAGATAGGCGGCGTCACTGCAGTTGTCGCCCTCGCCGACACCGAGCAGCAGCACAAGACCGCGCCCGATTTCACTGATTAAATTGCCCTCAACCGTTACTGAACCGCGCAGTACCCTCTGCACTACCAGCCGCAAACAGCGTTCACCACCCGTCAGTTGAGCGGACCAGGCAGTTGGGCGCCGAAACTGACCCGCCTAACGTCATAAACGTCTTTAACCCGCCTTATTTTGTTCATTATATGTTCCAGCTGCTCCAATCCCTTCATTTCCAGCACCATTTCAATCACCGCTCCCCCATCTTTCTTGCCCCTGGCGGTAACCCAGTTGGCGCTTATTTTCATTTCCAGCAGAACAGACATCACATCATTTAAAAATCCCGCCCGATCCAACCCTGTTGCTTCCAGTTTAACCTGAAACGGTTCTGTAAACTCTTTATCCCAGGCCACCTCAACCAGCCGGCCTTTTTCATAATCCTGGAAGGTACTGATATTCCTGCAGTCGCTGCGGTGGATTGACACACCCCTGCCGCGGGTGACATAGCCGATGATTGGATCCCCCGGTACAGGATTGCAACAATGCGAGAGCCGGATTAAAAGGTTGTCAACACCTTTTACCCGGATCCCCCGGGTGGGTTTGCCCCATCCCGCGGTTGGCCTGCTATCGTTAATTAAGGCCTGGGCTTCCTCTGCAAGTGTACCTTTTTTTTCAGTTTTGGCTTCTTCCATTTTAATCTTGCTCAGGATATTGCCGACGGTTATTTGACCGACACCAATTGCCGCATAAAGATCATCAAGGGTTAAAACATTAAACCTTTTGCCTGTTTCCAGCAGTTTGTCGCCCTTGATCAGTTCCGGATCAAGCCCCTGTTTCTTGGCTTCCCGCTCCAGGTTTTCCTTGCCTTTCAGGACATTCTCTTCCCTTTGTTCTTTCTTAAACCATTGTCTAATTTTGGTTTTAGCATGTGATGTTTTTACAACGTTTAACCAGTCCCGCTTCGGCTCGCTGGTTTTTGAAGTTAGGATGGCCAGGATGTCGCCGTTTTTCAGCTTGTATTCCAGCGGCACGATCCGGCCGTTGGCCTTGGCCCCGATACAACTGTGGCCGACGTCTGTATGGATACGATAGGCAAAATCCAGTGGTGTGGAGCCGGCGGGCAGTTCCACAACATCGCCTTTAGGGGAAAAAACAAAAACAGAATCAGCAAATAAATCTATTTTGAGGGTCTCCATAAACTCCCTGGCGTCCCTGAGATCTTTTTGCCATTCCAGCAACTGCCTCAACCAGGCTAGTTTTGAATCAAACTCACGGTCTCCCCTGCCGCCTTCTTTGTAACGCCAGTGCGCGGCAATCCCGTACTCTGCAGTCCGGTGCATTTCCTTGGTCCTGATTTGGATCTCAAAAGGTTCGCCCTGGGGACCGATGACGGAAGTGTGGATGGATTGATACATGTTGGATTTGGGCATGGCGATGAAATCCTTAAAACGCCCCGGAATGGGGGTCCACAGGGTGTGTACGATGCCCAGCGCAGCGTAGCAGTCACGCACAGTATTTACCAAACAGCGTACGGCGGTAACATCATAAATCTCATTAACGTCCTTTTGCTGCTCCTCCATTTTAGCCTGAATGCTGTAGAGGTGTTTCGGCCGGCCCTTGAGGCTGGCCTCTATACCCATGGCTGTAAGCTTTTCAGATAGTATTGAGATTACAGAACTGATATATTCCTCCCGTTTCCCACGGGTTTTGGCCACTTTGTCTACAAGCGCAAAATATTTTTCGGGTTCCCTGAAACGGAAAGCCAGGTCCTCCAACTCCCATTTTACACGATAAATCCCCAGGCGATGCGCCAGTGGCGCAAATACCTCCAGGGTTTCATTGGCAATTTCCAGTTGTTTGGGAGTGTTGTGATATTTGAGCGTCCTCAGGTTATGCAAGCGATCAGCCAGCTTAATCATGATCACCCGGATGTCTTTGGCCATCGCCAGGAACATTTTGCGCAGGTTTTCCACCTGGTGTTCCTCTTTTGATCTGTAGGCAATCTTGCTCAGCTTGGTGACACCGTCGACAAGCAGGGCAACCTCAGCGCCAAATCTGCCGGTAATATCCTCTAGTGATATCACTGTGTCTTCAACTAGATCATGCAGCAGGCCGGCGATAATGGTTTCCTGATCCAGTTCCAGCGAGGCCAGTATTTTTGCCACTTCCAGGGGATGGACAATATAAGGCTCACCGGAAAAACGTTTTTGTCCCCTGTGTGCGACTTCTGCAAAGTCATATGCGTCTTTGATCCCCGCAATGTCCGCTTTGGGGTTGTTGCCCTTGATTAGTTGAAATAGTTCCTCCAGGGAGGCATCCAGGTTGTAAACCGGTTGTTTTTCCCGGCCTTCGGGACTAACAGGCGCAACCCCTGAAAGGCTGTCCGCAGCGGAAATCCCAGCTGAATTTTCCATATTAATCATTTTCCCTAATAATTATATTGCACAAGAGATATTGTATCATAATCCTGTAGTTTTACCCTGCCGCCGAGCCCGGTAAGCTCTACCAGGAATACTGTTCCTACCACCTCGGCGCCGAGTTCCTCAAGCAACTTGACGGCTTTTGCCGCCGTGCCCCCCGTAGCGATCAATTCGTCCACTACCAGGACCTTCATCTGCGGCTTAATTATCTGGCGATCCAGTTCAACTTGACGATCGCCAAATTCCCGGTCATGGCGCCAGGTAAAAATGTCTTCCGGCCGGTCCGGCAGACTGAGGGTCAGAAGCCCTGCACCGAGAATGTACGCCAGAGGCGCCCCGATTGTCAAACCGCGTGCCTTGGGGCATACAATCAGATCCGCCTTCTTGTGCCGGCACTGGGCTGCCAGTTCCTGAACCGCCTGCCTGTAGGCATTTCCCTCAAGCAGCAGGGTGGAAACATCTTTATAATTGATGCCTTCCCTGGGAAAATCCGGGATCTCCCTGATGATGTCCTTGATGTCCAACTTATTGCAACCCCCTTTAAAATGATACATCCCGGCTGAACAGTTCGTTAACAGGATCGTTTAATAGGTATCCCATAAGCCTTATCGAGTTCTTTTTGATCTCGTTGAGCCGTCTAAATGTCTGCGCCTGAAGCAGGTCCTTTTTTTGCTTGGGCGCAGACAAAAAATGAATATTCAAAAACTTTCCCTCATTATTACATGTAATCAGTTTTAATTCCACAAATATTTTTAAGGCGGTTTGCAGGGTGCAAGTCCCGGCAAAATCAAACCCAGCCTCCGCTATTATTTTTGCCAGGGTGTTTATATTAAAAACAAGGTTCTCTTTTCCCTGCCCGCGCAACCGGCGATACAGCTCAACCAGGTATTCCCGGCCGGGCGCAAGGGATTCAAGGCCGCTGAGGTTGTCTTGCAAGTCATCCGCCCCATATACAAGGTACAGCTTCCCCGCCGGCTTGACAAGGTTATATGCAAGACGCAGTGACTCCAGGTCATAGGGCAGGTGATAGAGCAGCACTCTTGCGGCGCCCACCCCGGCAGCACTCGCCAAAGCCGGTGTGGTAAACAATACTTTAATTTGGCCTTCCTGGAACAATGAAAATACCTTGCTTCTGACAGTTTCCGGGACCCGGTGGTGACAGATCGCTATTCTACCCCGCAGTGGCGGGCTGGAATGCTGCAAGTGATAGGCGAGTCCGATGTTCTGGTAACCACATGATGTAATCACCAGGATCTGTTCATCCGCCACAGCCAACTCCGTCAGATGGAGCAAACGGTTGCCTGAATCGCGGCAGTCGATTAGCTGGACATTTTTTTCTTGTTTTTCGGCATTGACCTGTATTTTGTTTTCTTCATTCCCTAATTTCTGCAAGGTAGTATAAACAAATTCCGGCATATACAGATCATCATTGCCCAAAGGCTGCCCGAGTGCGGGTATAAAACAACCCGGATCCAGGTCATTGTTCTGTTCCGGCGCATCAATAGCGGCGAAGTTAGCCGGGGCGCCCAAGTCCTTCACATTGAGCTGTAGCGAGCGTTTGCCGTTGTATTCATTTATGTCTGGAACAAAGGCCAGATCAACAGCCTCACCGGAGGCAAGGACCTCGGCGTAAGCCCCCAGGTTAAAGCCAATACCATCAAGGATGGTATTATCGCTACGCAGGCGCATCTTTAGGTGGGCCGCCCCTTTTCCCACACCACGGCTTTCCAGAAGCTGCGCTCCCCGGCAGCTTAAAAGAGGGTCCGGGTTGGCGTGGCCGAAAGGCCTTAATAAATTAATTTCATTGACTAGCCCTTCAGACAGCTGACTTATTTGAATTAACCCATCAATCTCCAGTTGTGGAAACAGCTTTTTCCCCTGCGTTGCCTCACGGGCGTATGCCTCTAGCGCCCTGGTAAACCTTTCTATATCGGAGCTTTTAATGGTAAAACCCGCCGCCAGCGCGTGCCCGCCATAACCCAGCAGGTATTCCTGACAGTGCGCCAGCGCTGTATGTATATTAAACCCCGGTACACTCCTGGAAGAGCCCCGCCCCTCCTCGCCTTCAACAGCTATCAAAAGGGCCGGCACGTGGAAACGTTTAGTCAACCGTGCCGCAACAATGCCGATTACTCCCGGATGCCAGTTTTCCGAAGCCAGGACAATTACACTTGATTCTTTCTTTTCCGGCTCACGTTCCAGTTTATCCAGGGCCTCCGCCAGGACGGCGGATTCAATACGCTGCCTTTCCAGGTTGGCCTGATTTAACCTGCCGGCAAGGGTAAGCGCCTCATCGTAATTATCTGTAAGCAGTAGTTCCAGAGCAAGTTCCGGGGTACCAATCCGCCCCGCCGCATTAAGGCGCGGGGCCAGTCCAAAGGCGACCTCGCGGGTATTAATATTTTTATTTTTAACACCGCTTACCTTAATTAAGGCCTGAATACCCGGCCATCTGCTTTCATTCAGTGCAGGCAATCCGTGTTTAACCAATATCCTGTTTTCCCCCTGGATCGGTACCACATCGGCTATAGTCCCCAAACAAGCCAGATCCAGGTAGTCCCGCCACGCCTCGCTTCCCTGGCCGGCGGCTGCCAGCAGCGCCTGCCCCAGCTTGAGGGCGACACCTACCCCAGCCAGTTCCTTAAAGGGATATTTGTTTTTACCGTATTTAGGGTTAATCACGGCAAAGGCAGGCGGTGTCGTGGCAGGTGGTTCGTGGTGGTCAGTGATAATCAGGTCAATGCCGTTTTCTTTTGCCCAACTGGCTTCCGCCACATCGCTGATGCCGCAGTCCACTGTAATTACCAGGCTGACCCCCCGAGCCAGCTCTCTTTTCAAGGCTTCGAGGTGCAGGCCATAACCCTCAACCATCCGGTTGGGGAGAAAACTAGCGACATCATAGCCAAGGCGCTGGAAAATTCTTGCCAATAGGGCTGTGGCTGTTAAACCGTCGGCATCGTAATCCCCATATATCAGGATCCTCTCCCCCCCCTGGATCGCCTTGAGAATCCTTGTTACCGCCCTGTCCATATCAGGGAAAAGCAACGGGTTGTGCAGCGAATCCAGTTCGCTGCACAAAAAGCAGCGTCCCTGTTCGATCGTATGGATACCCCGGTTAATCAAAATTTGGGCGACAACAGGTGATATTCTCAGTTTGTGGGCAAGAATACGGCTGAGGATGGGGACTGGTGATTTTATTTTCCACAATTTTTGTGAGTGCTCAGGAAAACTTTTCATAGATAATAAGATTATAGCCGACACCATAGTGTTTAGCAACTTGTGATTAAAAAAGCAAAGCCGGTTGTGATTAACCGGCTTTGCTTATCTCGAGGAAATCCCAGCCCAGACTTGTCATGCTGCACATTTTGCTTTTGCCCTCTGTGGTCACGTCAACCAGTCCGAGAGCATAAAGCTGCATCACAACATGGTCCAGCACTGCTCTTTTCACTTTAGCAGTCAGGGAAAGCTCCTCCTTGTTCATCGGCCCATAGTCGTCCAGGGCCCTGAGTACCCTTTCCGCCTCATCGGGAAGGCGGTGCTGCACCCCGGCAAAGTATTCCATAAGTGTAGCAGTCATTTACATCTAACCTCCTTATTGCAGGGCTTTACTGATAGTATGGTCATTTATTTAGTTAAAAATAAGTAATATTTAAAAAAAATACCGGAAAAGTTTTCCGGCTGTCTATCTTCCGTGTTTTGCGGGGGGCAATACTGCCCTTCCAGCCCTGTTCTTCTTGTGGTAAAATAAAATAAGGAGTTACAATATCCTTTTACTGCAGATTTCTATTTAAGAAGGTGAAATCATGATCATTCCCGTTAAGGTCAAGGAGATTGCCTATGACATAATGATGAACCCCGTTATTTTATTGTCAGACGAGGATGAGCAGAAGGCCCTGCCTATTTGGGTCGGACCTTTAGAAGCCCATTCCATTGGGATTGCCCTGCAAGGGGTTAAGCTTGACCGGCCACTAACACACGACCTGCTTAATAATATTTTCAATCTGTTGGACGCCAAATTGAACATGGTTGTGGTCAGCGACATCATAGAAGGAACTTATTTTGCAGAACTGCACATATGGTTCCACAACAAGGAAGTGGTCGTTGATTGCCGCCCTAGTGACGCCATTGCGCTGGCACTGCGTACCGGAACGCCGATCTATCTCAGCGAAAAGGTTGCTGAAAATTCATTATCCTTCGAAGAACTGCTTAATGAAGAGCAGCCCCGGGGGTTGAAAGAGCTTCTGGAACCCGATGGCAACAAAAAATCGCTGCACTGATTATTTAACTATTGTAACCGGACAGTCAGCCAGTTGTACGACCTTGGAACTCACACTGCCGAGCACAATACCTTTTAGACTGCCCATACCCCTGCTGCCGATCACTATGTGTCTGATTCCTTCGGCACGGGCGTAATCTACAATATCCCTGGCCGGGTTACCAATCCTTGTCAGTCCGGCAGCTTTTATACCGTTCTTTTTCAAAATCTCCAGGGTTACGTCCAGGGCCTCCTTTGTTTTTTCTTTAAAAAACGCATCCACCTCCTCAATTACAACCGGCGAACGCAGGGGGGAATAGTATTTTATTTTCTCGACTATGTCATTTACTACGATAACAGTAGCCTCGATGGCTGGGGCGGCTGCAGCCAGCCCAACCACAAATTCTGCAGCCCTAATGGCGTTTTCGGAACCATCAGAAGCAAGGAGGATTCTATATCCCATAAAAAATACCACCTTTTCCCCAGGGTTTAGTTTACCTAAAAAATTATCTTATATAAAGGGGAACCTGTCAACCCGCCCTTATCTTTTTCAAACTTTTTGCGGCGCTTCTTCGTCATCCACCCCACGGAATTTTTTATAATACAGGCCATCATCTCCCTTCTCATAAGGGATATCATCAACATCCAACACCTCACCTTTTCTTTCAATATCAAAATCGGAATATCCATAGTAAGACCCCCCCCTGGACCATTCGTCTGTAGTTTCACTGTAATGGGCCACTTCTTGCCAGGCGTCCTCCCCATCATATACCACGGCATCAGTGTGATCATTAAAAGTTCTGGCGAAGGGCGGACTGAGCACCTCCTCCTCCACCGGACGATCGTTTTGACGCGGTATCACTTCCTCTGCTTCTTTACAGTCCCTGCATTTGTTTGTCGAGGGGACTGCTTTCAGCCTGGCCACAGCGATGTCCCTGCCGCAAACCTCACATATACCGTATGTGCCATCGTTAATTTTCTGCAATGCCCGATCTATCCCCTCCACAGCAAGCATAGCGTTTTCTCTGAGCGCAAAATCCTTGCTGCGTTCAAAAACCTCGGTCCCCATGTCGGCCGGATGATTATCAATAGTTGACAGCTCACTAACCGCATCCTTCATAGAAACCCCCAACCCGCTCTGATCTTGCTCGTCCAGGAAATCAATCCGACTGTTATGTTTCTCCCTTTCTTGTAAAAGGCGCCGCTGAAAATCCAACAACTGTTCACCATCCATATTCTTTTCCTCCTATATAAAATCCTATATTTTTAACTGGACCATCCTGACGATCTCTGCTATAAAGCCGCCAATCCACGGTAGATTAAGCATCACCAGGTGTTTTAGGAAATACAGGATCAGGGCGCCTAGAATTGTAAAACCCACTGCAATACCCACACCCCGGCCCACCCCGGCAATAAAATTGATATACAAAAGCCGCCATGGCCGGTTTAGCAGTTGAACATATTCAGCCAGTTTCATTTTTTCTATTTTTACCGCCAGGTCTGTAATTTTATCCTGCAGTGTTTTAATCAGCTGCTTTTGGTCTGCAGTGTCCATATTTACCCCTTTGTTTGCTTATACTGTCCTATTTTTTTATTTATCTTCCCCGGAATTATTAAAAAACAAACGGGATCAAAATCATTCACCTTTGCATCGACAATCGGTATTACCGCCAACATGAGCCTGCAGGTCACTTATTCACAAGGTTTACTTTCCTAAGCAACAAAAAAAAGGCGCTGGTTTAGCCATACGCCTTTAATCTTAAAAATAGGACCACAGCAACCACCCTGATGGTTATACCAGGGACGGTTTATGATGTTGGTGTTATCGTATTCATGCTTTGGCCACCCTGGCCTTGGGTTTGTTCTCCAGTCCTTTAAAGTCAAACCACAGTGGTGCGGCAATAAAGATCGACGAGTAAGCGCCGCTGACAATGCCGATCATCAGAGCCAGGACCATGTGGCGCACGGTAATGCCGCCAAACAAAAGCATCGCCAGCAAAAGTATTACTATCGCCAGAGTCGTATTAATGGAGCGGGACATTGTTTGCCATAAGCTCCTGTTGACGATGTCTCCCAAGGTCTCGCCCTTTTTCTTTAGACGGATGTTTTCCCTGGTCCGGTCAAAAATGATGATCGTGTCCATTAAGGAGAAACCGACGATGGTCAGGACAGCGGCAATGAAAGAGCTGTCCACCTCAAATTGGAGGATGGAAAATATCCCCACCACAATCACCACATCATGCAGCACCGCTATAATAGCCGCGATGCCCTGCTTAAATTCAAAGCGCCAGGCGACATAGATCAGGATTAGCACAGTAGCCAGGGCCAGGGCTTGGAAGGCCTTTGTGATCAGTTCCCGGCCCATCACCGGGCCGACCCGTTCGTCGCGCAGCACGTTCATTTCCCCAACCTTGCTCTTTAACTCACTGATTACGCCTGCGCTCTCTTCCTCGGTCAATTCCTTTGTCCTGATTAAGAAGGAACTTTCATCGCTCTGCTGTATCGATGACCCTTCCAGGCCAAACTCGTCGAGTACTCCTCTGACCTGCTCTATTGTTGCTGAATTGTTGAATTTAAGATCCAGCAGGCTGCCGCCGGTAAAGTCGATGCCCTGGTTTAGACCTTGCAAAAAAAGGGATACGATGCACGGTATAAGTATCACAACGGATAGCGTATACCAGATTTTACGCAGCTTAATAAAATGAAACGGCATGCTCTCTCTAAAGTTCATTATTTTTCCACTCCTTATTTCCCGTAAAACCTGAGGTCCCGTACCAGGTTGCTGCCGGCAATCAAATGAAGTATCCACTGGGTCATAGAAACGGCTGTGAACAAGCTGGCCACGACACCGATGGAAAGCGTGATGCCGAAGCCCTTAATCGGTCCGGTGCCGAAATAAAACAGGATCATACCGGCAATCAGCGTGGTCACGTGCGAGTCCAGGACAGCCACAAAGGCCCGTTTAAAGCCGGCGTCGATAGCTGAGCGGAGCGTCTTGCCGGCCCATAATTCCTCCTTCAGCCGTTCAAATATGATGATATTTGTGTCAACAGCCATGCCCATGGACAAGAGGAAACCCGCCACACCGGGCAAGGTCATCGTCACATGCAGCGCGGCAAATATCAGCAGGACAAAAAGGGTGTAGATAATCAAGGCCAGTATGGCCACCGAACCTGATAAACGGTAATAAAGAACCATAAATAATGCTATGGCGGCCAGGCCGATAAGACCGGCGCTAATCGACTTGTTCAGAGAGTCGGCGCCAAGAGTCGGGCCTACCGTCCTTTTCTCCATCACATCAAGCTTTATCGGCAGGGCGCCGGAATTTAGCAAAACAGCCACGTTGTGCGCTTCCGGCAGTGACTCATATGGGGAAATCTGCGCCCTACCGTTGGGAATGGCCTCACGTACCATGGGAGACTGCACCACCACCCCGTCAAGCACAATAGAAATTTGTTTGCCCACATTTGCCTTTGTAACCTCGGCAAATATTTTCGCGCCGTCAGGTTCAAATTCCAGGTTGACCTCCGCCTGGCCGCTCTGCGGGTTTTTGCTTTCCTTGGCGTTTTTGAGCTGCCTGCCGGTTAATACTGTTTTGCCGTCGTCAGTTTTAAACTCCAGAAAGGCCGTTTTGATTAAATTATTGACTGCCTCGTCGGGATCACTCACCCCGGCCAGTTCGACGATAATTCGCCGCGATCCCTGCATCTGGATAATCGGCTCCGCTACACCGAAGGCGTTGACCCTATTTTCAATTACAGCCATTGCCTGTTTTACTCTTTCTTCCGTTACCGACGCTTCCGGTGTGTCTACTGCCTCAAGCACAACGTAAACGCCGCCTTTTAAATCCAGCCCCTGTTTAATTAGATTTGTAAATGGAATCCAGTTTACTCCTGGAAAAACCGGCCGCACGGCAAGCACACACAAAACCGCCACAACCAGTATGATGCCAGTCAGTTTCAGAATCCTGTCCCACTTTATCACGGTTTTAAACCTCCATCAATAAATAAAACTTCCGCTACAATAACTTGGCGCCGTTTATAACCAGTTCAAATTTGCATTTTAAAAAATTGGACGCCCTCCGGCACATCATCATGCGGCTTAAAAATATTTCAAAGTATTCCATAACGGGGCAGATGTCGATATCAATGGTCAACTCCATGGTAATCGTGCGTTTATCGTCAGCAACCCAGAGAAAAGAATGCTCCACGGCATAATTAACCCGATCATGGATGTCAAAAGTGGCAAAATCGGTGTTGCGCACCCTGGAACGGTGCACGTCGGACTTGTCGGCAATGATCAATGCCGCCGCCACACTGTTTACGGCATGACCATATTGTTCCTCATGGTTGGCTATGGCGGAAATTACTGTGGCAATTTCATCCGGATGCATACCCATCTGCATCAGGATCGGGTAGGCCATCACCGCGCCGGAAATACCGTGATCATTGCGGTTGGCCACGTTACCGATGTCGTGGATATAACCGGCGATAGCCGCCAACTCCGCCTGTCTTTCCGAATAACCCAACCGTTCCATAATACTTCTGGCAATACTGGAAACAAGGCTAACATGGCGGTAGCTGTGTTCAGTAAAACCCATTACGCTCAAGTATTTATTCCCCTTACGGATAAAAGCGTCGATCACAGGGTCCTTTTTAATATCCTCCAGGGTGATCATACCGTTATAGCCCCCTAGCGGGGAATGGCGCCTTCCCCGGATATACCATTTTACCGCAAAAGACAGTAAAAAAGAAAAAAACTTTAAATTGCAATATTTAACTTGGGAAAAGGAGGAGTAGATGCCGTTCTACTCCTTTACTGCTCACCCTGATCTTCTTCATCTTCTTGCCGGGTTACAATCTGGGAGACTGCGGTTTTTAGGAATTCCATCCGGACTTTATCGGCCACCTCGAGTATGAACGATCTTTCTTTGATCTTCACTATGGTGCCGTAAATCCCCCCAATGGTAATGACCTTATCGTCCTGTTTGATATTGCCAATCATTTCATTGTGTTTTTTCTGGCGCTGCTGCTGGGGCCGGATCATCAAAAAGTAAAGTAAGGCAAACAACCCGACAATATACAGCAGAGAAATAGCCTGGGGATTATTACCCACTATCAGCCCTCCTTTCATTCTTTTTATTTCTTCTTTTGACATGCAAATTCCTTTTTTTAATGGAATTTTATAAGTGTTAAACATCCCGATAGTCTTCAATAAATTTATTTCTATACTCCAGCATTCTCCCATCCCGTATGGCTTCCCTGATCTCTTCCATCAAGTGTAATATAAAATGGATGTTGTGGATGGTAGTCAGCCGGATACCCAGAACCTCCCCGGCCTTGATTAAATGCCTGACATAAGCGCGTGTAAAATTGCGGCAGGTGTAGCAGTCGCAGCCAGGATCCAAGGGGGAAAAATCACGGGCATAGATAGCGTTTCTCACTACCAGTTTACCCCGCCTGGTGAGTACGGAACCATTACGGGCCATGCGCGTGGGCAGTACGCAATCAAACATATCAATTCCCCTGGCCACCCCCTCCACCAGACAGTCGGGGGAGCCCACGCCCATCAGGTAGCGGGGCTTCTCCTGAGGCAGGAGAGGCACAGTCTGATCAAGCATTTCGTACATCAATTGTTTTGGCTCACCTACACTCAAGCCGCCGATGGCATAGCCGGGAAAATCAAGGCCGACTATCGCGCGGGCGCTTTTTTGACGCAGATCGGCAAACATCCCGCCCTGGACAATGCCAAAAACATCCTGTCCACCGCCACCCTGGGCGGCCAGACACCTTTTGGCCCATCTGGTTGTGCGCTCCAACGCCTGCAGCGTGTATTCACGGGTGCTTGGGTACGGCGCGCATTCATCAAAAGCCATGGCTATATCCGACCCAAGGCAGGCCTGTACCCCCATGGCCTTTTCCGGGGTGAAGAAATGTTCCGAACCGTCAATATGTGACCGGAAAACCACACCTTCGTCTGTTATCTTGCGCAGCGGCCCCAGGCTGAAAACCTGAAAACCGCCGCTGTCGGTTAATATCGGGCCGTCCCAGTTCATAAAGCGATGCAGTCCGCCCGCCTCGCGGATTAGTTCATGGCCGGGCCGCAGATAAAGATGATAGGTATTGCTTAAAATTATCCGCCCGCCCAATTCTTTAACTTCTTCCGGGGTCATAGTCTTCACCGTGGCCTGGGTGCCCACAGGCATGAACACAGGTGTCTCCACCGGGCCGTGTTCCGTCTGCAGGACACCGAGGCGGGCGCCGCATCCCTGATCTCTTTGCAAAACCCTAAAACCAACAGCCATTTAACCCTCCATAACCAACTACAGCTATAACTATTTTTTATATAATGATCATGGCGTCCCCGAAACTAAAAAACCTGTACCCGCGGCGGACAGCTTCCTGATATGCCGCAATGATTTTTTCCCGGCCCGCCAGGGCTGAAACCATCATCAGCAAGGTGGATCTGGGCAAGTGAAAGTTGGTCACCATCCCGTCAATCACCTTGAATTTGTAGCCCGGGTAAATGAAGATATCCGTCCAGCCTGAACCGGGACGCAACCGGCCACTGCCGTCGGAGGCGCTTTCCAGACAGCGGGTGGTCGTGGTGCCGACAGCGACGATCCTGCCCCCGCGCTCCCTGGCGCCGGATATGGCCAACACCGTTTCCTCCGGCACCTCATAATACTCCGCATGCATGTTGTGTTTGGTGATATCCTCTACCTTTACCGGCCGGAAGGTACCCAGTCCCACGTGCAGCAGAACTGGCGCCACAGCCACACCCATTTCCTTGATCCGGGCTAAAAGGCCCGCTGTAAAATGAAGACCGGCCGTGGGCGCCGCTGCCGATCCCGCCAGCCGGGCGTAAACTGTCTGGTAGCGATTTTTGTCCATAAGAGGTTTTTTGATGTATGGCGGCAGGGGCATTATGCCCACCTCGGCCAGGATCTCTTCAAAGGCGCCCGCAAAATCCATTTCTACTACCCTACCGCCAAAAGCGGTGTTATCCAGGATCCGACACGCCAGTAAATTTTTTTTAAATATCAGACGGGTACCCGGCCCGGCCTTTTTACCCGGCCGTACAAGCGTCTCCCAGCGTCTGGCGTCCAGTTGTTTTAACAACAGCACTTCCACCCGGGCGCCCGTTGTTTCCTTACAACCAATCAGCCGGGCGGGGATTACTTTGGTATCGTTTATAATGAGCGCGTCGCCCGGTTTGAGGTATTCAACCAGGTTGCCAAACCGGCGATGCTCGAAATCTTCCCCGTCCAGCCGGACGACCATTAACCTTGATGAATCCCTCTCTATAACCGGATCCTGGGCAATCAATTCCTGTGGAAGAGAATAATCAAAATCGGCAATATCCACCAGTGTTCATTTGCTCCTAAATAAATTTCTAATATTACCCGCAGCCCTAATATTTTTAAACCCCAAGGTCCGGGCTCAACAGGCTACATGTTTTATCTTCTTTCAAATCCTGTTAATCCAATTAAATCCTGTTAATTCCGTCAATTTGTTTTTCCTGCTTTAAAACTTTCAACGTCCGTAATCCCCGACAAGTTCTACCCCTGAATAATAGTATTTCAGGATATCCTGGTATTTATAACCTTCTTCAGCCATGCCGCGAGCTCCATACTGCGACATCCCCAACCCGTGACCCGAGCCGCTGCCGGTGATTTCTACGCCTGTGAGTTTTTTTTGCTTGTCATATTTCCTGGTTAACTGAAACAGTGAACTTTTTAGACCCAGTGCCATCCTCACGTTGTCTGCGTTGCTGATCACAACAGTCAAGGGTTTTTCTTCAATTCCCTCTCCTTTTATTTCTAATTTTTTAACCCTCTGCCCCGATGAGGTAAGGGCCAGTTCATCAATGTCCGTTATCTTTTTAAATTGATAACCGGCGGAAGCAAATTTTTTTATTAGCTGGTCGGTTGTATAGCTAACCTGCCAGTTGTAGTAATCACTGTTTTTATCGTAGGGATCCTGTTTTGATTTTATGTATGGCATTTGATCATACCAGACGTCTTCGCTATTTTCCGTACAGCCGCCACTGCTGGAGTGAAAATAGGCCTGTGCTATTTTGCCGCCGGAAAGCATTACTACCCCTCTGGTTTCTTCTACAGCTTTGTTAGTTGTGGCGGATTCAGCGTCATATCCCTCATAGACCTGGCTCATCACATCACAGTATACATCAAAAGGACCCCGGCTGGTTTGGGCCTGTTGCAGGGCGTAGTTGCGCGCCGCCACCGCCTGCGCCTTTAAAGCTTCAGCAGGCCAGAAAGACAGTATTTCCGCCGGGACAACGCCCCGTAAATAATCCTCGATATTCAACACATTTACCGCGGTTAATCCGCCGTCCTCCAATAGAAACTCCATGTCGCCACGGTATCTTTTGCCGGCGGATGCGCTGTTTAAAGTAACCAGGTTCAGGCCATCGCTGCCGCCGGTGAGCTGTGCAGTTTTTAGGGATGACCTGACGGTTGGGGTTTCTGTTGATGCAAGCGCAGCAGCCCTACCGTTTCCATTTACAGCCATTAGCAAAGCAATATTTTGTTCCGTTACCAGGCCGCTGCTATTGATTACAGCAGCCCTGAAACCTGATTCACGAACTACCAGTGGGCCGCTAAAGGAGCCATAATCATTTCCTGATCCGAAAAGCGCGATGCGTTTTCCCTTTAATTCCACCAGTATTTTTTCACCTTGCTTTGGTACAGCAAGGATGCTGTTTGTCGCCCCGTCGATAACTTCATAATTGCCGCTAACCTGAAAGGAAAGATCATTACACCCCCTAACCAGCGCCACCCGGACATTGCCGGCGGACGCGGCGCCCGCGCTTGCGGCGCATAAAAAAAAGCAGGATAGGGTCGCTAAATATATAATAAGGTTTCTGAAAATGAAATGTAATTGCACAGTCCAGCCCCCCACGTCATTAATGCTTACCAGACAAAAATTCGGCAGGTTAGCTTAATTTCCTTCTGAAACTAAAAAAAACCGGCAGGCGCCACAGCTTACCGATGGAATATGTTAAGAATTATTGTTAGCAATAGGCTAAGTATAATTCCAGTCATTACCGGGAAATAAAAACTAAAATTACCCCTTTGCACAAAAATATCACCGGGCAGGCGCCCCAGTCCGAACAACTTGCCGCCTGCCAGCATTATGCCCCCCAATACCAGCATGATCACACCAATAAACAGGAACAATTTGCCAAAGGACTCCCACATTTAATGCTCACTTCCCTTTAGCCCGCGGTTTATAATAACGATCCTTTTCACTGTAGATACAGCCGCAATATTTCTGGCGATACATTTCCATTTTTCTAGACCGGGCCGTCGCCTCCCTGTATCCGGGGCGGAAATCCGCATAATAAAATGTTACCCCGTGCCTATCCCCGGCTGCCTGGCCAATTTCCCGGATAAGTTCGTGCTTCTGGTAGGGACTGACCAAGAGGGTGGTGCTGAAGCAATCAAAATCGCCCGCTTTTGCCTCCCGGGCAGCCTGTTCCAGACGCATCGCGTAGCACACCCGGCAACGATCCGATTCCCTGAAAGCTGCGCCGCGTAAAAATTCCTCCAGGTGATAGCCCGGATCAACGATCATGTTCATGCCGATTTCAGCCGCGTACTTTTCCAGCGCCTCCTTGCGTTTTATGAATTCGGTATATGGATGGACGTTGGGGTTGAAAAAATACCCGGTCACATCCAGGCCCTCGTTTCTTAAAAATTCCACAGGGTAAATTGAACAAGGGGCGCAGCAGGCATGCAACAATATTTTCATTGGCTGGTACTCCTCATGCAGTATTTTGTAGGGATATACCGATACTATTACTCTAGATACCCTTTAGAAAATATAATCGTATATGCTATATTATTACATTTCATCACCATAGGGATTCTTGCCTCAGATTTTTTTCGTCCCGGCGCAGGCCCAGGTGCTCGTATGCTAAAGGAGTGGCGACACGGCCGCGGGGCGTCCTGGCCAGCATCCCTAACTGGATTAGATAAGGTTCATAGACATCCTCAAGCGTATCTGATTCTTCACTGGTGGCCGCCGCCAGGGTATCCAGTCCAACCGGCCCGCCCGCAAATTTTTGGATAATGGCCAGCAGCAGCCGCCTGTCCGCCTGATCCAGGCCCAGGGGATCGACCTCCAGAAATGCCAGGGCATCATTAGCCACTTCGTATGTGATTATGTTGTCTGCTTTAACCTGGGCGTAATCCCTAACCCGCTTCAGTAGGCGGTTGGCCACCCGTGGAGTCCCCCTGGAGCGGCCGGCAATTTCCAGTGCCCCGTCCCTGGTTATTTCTACCCCCAGTATGCCTGCGGTCCTGGTCACAATCAGAACCAGTTCCCCCGGTTCATAGTAGTCAAGCCGGCTGATTACGCCAAAACGGTCCCGCAGGGGAGATGTCAGCAGCCCGGCGCGGGTGGTGGCCCCCACCAGGGTAAACCGGGGCAGGTCCACTCGCAGGGAACGGGCGCCCGGTCCCTTGCCGATGACAATGTCCAGGGCATAGTCCTCCATGGCCGGGTATAATACCTCTTCCACAATCCTGCTCAGACGGTGAACTTCATCAATAAACAAAATATCCCCCGGCGCCAGGTTGGTTAATATCGCCGCCAGATCACCGGGGCGTTCAATGGCCGGGCCGGACGTGGTCCTGATGTTCACACCCATTTCCAAAGCGATGATATTGGCCAGGGTGGTTTTTCCCAATCCTGGTGGCCCGAACAGCAGTACATGATCCAGGACCTCGTTTCTTTCACGGGCGGCCTGAATAAATATGGAAATCATTTCCTTAACCTTGACCTGTCCGATATATTCCTCCAGTCTGCGTGGGCGAAGATTTAATTCAGCTTCAAAGTCCTCCGCCCGCGCAGTAGCCGATATCAGCCTTTCCTCCATGATCAAGCACCTCGTTTGGGTAATAAGACATAGTTTGTGGGTTGCAGGTATGTCCCGCATCCCTGTATCGGGTTTCAAAACACCAATGTGCGGCTGGAGCCGCGGCCGGCGGTCGGCACGCTCCCCGTAGGGCGGGCCTTAGCCCGCCATAACAAAGCTACTTTTTCACCAAGAGGCGCAGGGCGTTCCTGACCAATTCCTCCACTGGCGCGTCCTCCAGCCCGGCTAGCGCCTCTTTCAAGGCCCGGCGTCCCTCCACAGCCGAATAACCCAGCGCCTCCAATGCCTCAAGAGCATCGTTTTCACGCCCGCCAATAATATTGCGGGGATCCGCCTCGTCAAACAGTCCGGATACCTTGTCTTTTAATTCAAGTATGATCCGCGCCGCAGTTTTTTTGCCTATCCCCGGCGCCCTAATCAACAAGGCGGCATCCTCGCCCGCAATCGCCCGGCCCAGTTCCCCGGGTGTATATATCGACAGGACGGCAAGCGCGCCCCGGGGACCGACGCCTGATACATTCAGCAGTTTCAAAAAAAAGGTCAGTTCGTTTTTAGTCTGGAAACCATAAAGGTAAAACCCGTCATCCTTTACTACCAGGCCGGTATGCAGCATTATTTCGCTGCCCCCAACCAGCAACTGGTATTGGGGCGACAGGGGAACATGCACCTTGTAACCGATACCACCTACGTCAATTATAACTGCTCCTGCCCGGATGTCCGTCAGTTTTCCCCTGACATAAGCAATCATTGCAATTTCCTCACCCATGAATATAATTGCCCGTGGCATATGGCCACCGCCAGCGCGTCGGCCACATCATCAGGGGCAGGCGCCTCCGGCAGGGCCAAAATTGTTTTAACCATATACTGCACCTGCTCCTTCGCTGCCCGGCCATAACCGGTCACAGATTGTTTAACCTGCAGGGGGGTGTATTCAAAAACAGGCAGGCCTGAACTGGCGGCGGCCAGCATGGCTACCCCCCTGGCATGCCCTACAGCCAGCGCCGTCCGTGCGTTTTTGTTGAAAAACAGTTCTTCCACTGCAAACTGCCCGGGCTGGTGGCGCCTGATAATGGCGGTCAGTTCCCGGTAGATGATTTGCAGCCTATCGGACAAGGGCGCCTCCGGGCTTGTCCTGATACAACCGCATTCTGCCAGGGTATAGCGGGCGCCGTTATACCTGACCAAACCATATCCGGTAATGGCGGTACCGGGGTCTACCCCCATTATAAACATATGTTCCCACCCCTTCAATTGTAGGTTTATTCTACAGAGACGAGGGGCAATCCTTTATTTTTAGGCCTTCAAATACAATAGCGATATTTTTTACACGTTTCCTTTATTCCCACCAGCTATTGTCTGCTCTGTTATGGACAAAAAAACCGCCGGCATTATTTTGCCGACAGTCTAAAAACCGATCATTAATAATGAGGTGTTTCTTTGTCTATTCATCAATGTCGAAATTCGCGTAAACGTTTTGCACATCATCATGATCCTCAAGCGTTTCCATCAATCGCATCATCTGTTCGGCTTTTTCCCCCGCCAGGTTGACAGTGGTCTGAGGCGCCATGGTCACCTCCGCCGATGCTATCCCCACACCCGCGCCCTCCATTGCCCCTCTGACAACCTGCAGGTCCGCCGGTTCGCACACAATTTCGTACACATCGTCCTCAATGCTAAAATCCTCTGCCCCCGCATCTATGGCAGCAAGCATAATACCTTCTTCATCAAGGCCATCTGCAGCCTTTTCCACCACAATAATGCCTTTTTCGTTGAACATCCAGGCCACACAACCGGTTTCCCCCAGGCTTCCCCCATTTTTGGAAAAGATATATCTTACTTCCCCCGCGGTGCGGTTCCTGTTGTCAGTCATGATTTCAACCATCACGGCAACACCGCCCGGTCCGTAACCTTCGTATGTTAATTCCTCATAGTTGGCGCCGCCTGTCTCACCGGCCCCCCTTTGAATAGCGCGCATAATGTTGTCATTAGGGATGTTGGCTTCCTTGGCCCGCATGACTGCCGTTTTCAGCCTGGCGTTGCCCTCCGGGTCAGCGCCCCCCTGTCGTGCCGCGATGATAATTTCTTTGGCCAGACGGGTGAATACCTTACCCCGCTGCGCGTCAACCTTCGCCTTTTTACGCTTGATAGTCGCCCACTTTGAATGACCGGACATAGCAATCCCCCTTCCGGCAGGTTAATGTAACAAATAAAAAAGCGCCAAGCGCCCTGGTACCAGTAAAATACACACGAAACCCATAAATTATTTTATCATATAATTATTGCTACCGCAATTCGGGGGATCCGCAGGATAACCACAATTTTTATCAATACCCGTCACCTAAAGCAGAAACCTTACAGGCGGCGGAATTTTTGCCCTAGGGATATTGTTATAAAAATGTTGCTGGGTTATATTATGACAAGCAGATATTGGAACAAGGGCAGGTATGGAAAATAAATTATTTAAAACAAAGGGGCGTTGGCGGTGACAGTTTGTGAAAGCGAATTATTGTTCAAACAAAAGGAGATCCTGGTGGTTGATGTTGGTTCAGGAACCCAGGACTCGTTGGTCTATCAGGCCGGAAAAAATATTGAGAATTGTCCCAAATTGGTTATGCCCAGCCGGACGCGGCTTGTCGCCGGGCAGATCCGCAGGGCAACAAAACAGGGGCGTGATATTTATCTGCATGGCCATGTAATGGGCGGCGGTGCTTGTTTTTCTGCTGTAAAACAACACCTGGCGGCAGGTTTGCAAGCCTATGCGACGGAACAGGCAGCCTACACCTTCTGCGACAATTTAGCCATAATCAACCGGATGGGAATTAAACTTGTTGAAACCGAACCCCCCCAAACAGACAAAATATGGCTGGGGGATATCGACCTGCCGGCGTTTCAAAAAGCCCTGGCCGCATTTGAACAACCCCTGCCGGATCTGCTGGCGGCAGCCGTCCAAGATCATGGCTTCAGCGCCGAGGAGAGCAACCGTACACTCAGGTTTCGCTTATGGAAAGAATTCATGGACAAAGGCGGAATGCTGAAGAACTTAATCTTTACAGAGCAAATACCGGAAGTTTATACCCGAATGAAGGCTGTTCGAGCAATAGCGCCCGGCGCGATACTCACTGATACAGGAACCGCGGCCCTGTTAGGCATCACAGCGGATCCGGCCGTACAACCCAGGCTGGAAAAAGGAATTATCGCAGTAAACGTCGGCAATTCGCATACACTGGCCGCCGCTATCCGCGGTCAAAGGGTCTATGGGCTTTTTGAGCACCATACCGGGCTCCTGGACACCGGATTACTCGCATCACTGATTAAAAAGCTACAAAACAGGGAATTAACCAATGAGGAAGTTTTTGATGGCGGCGGACACGGCGCGGCTATACATCCGGATATGGGCCCGGATTGGGACTATATCGCCGTTACCGGACCGCGCCGGGCCATGGCCAAACCCCTGGGCTGGCATGAGGCGGCGCCTTATGGCGATATGATGCTAACAGGCTGCTTCGGGCTCTTAATCGGGCTGGGTATAATCTAAAACAAGGGTGAGACAAAGGGACGTTCCTTTTGTCTCACCCGCCAACTCCTGTCGCCACATTAGGCCGGACATACGAAAAGAGCCACATATTTAATGGTCAACGACATTTCTAAACCTATTTGCCCATTACTGCCCTGCCGGCAGGTTCCCCGGGTTACAGGTAAGTGTTTGAATGCCTCACGCAGGATGCGGCAACGGTATTGTCCAATGCAATAATTTACCAAACCCCTACCCTTTCTTCCGGTGACACGTACATCCCGTCTTTTTCATCAAGGCCAAAGGCCTTGTAGAACTCATCGAAATTAACAACGGTGCGGTTAACCCTAACTTTAGCGTTGCTATGCACATCAACGTTGCTCAAATAATGGGCCATTTCCCGGGTCATTGTTTGCCGCCAGATCACGGCAAAAGATTTGAAAAATGTTTGGTAATCCGGATTTTCGTATTGGGACAATACCTCAAGGCAACATGACAGGCCCCCCAGATCGGCGATATTCTCAAACAAAGTTAGATTACCATCATTTTCAATGCCCGCAGAGATCTCCAATCCGTCAAAGAATTTTTGAACCCGTTTGGTCTTTTCCTGAAAATTGCGCTGATCATCCTCGGTCCACCAGTTGTTGGCATTGCCCGCTTCATCAAACTTTGCTCCATTGTTATCAAAAGCATGGGTAATTTCATGGGCAATGACCGTCCCGATTCCCCCGTAATTCCTGACTGGAGAGGCGTCACTGCTGTAAAATGGTTCCTGCAGTATTCCTGCCGGAAACACTATTTCATTGTTTTGCGGGTTATAATAGGCATTTACTTCGTAGACATTCATTTCCCAGGTATCCTTATCCACAGGCCGGCCTTGTTGTTCTATATTTTCCTTAACCTCCGCCAGGTTAATCATGCACACATTATCAAAATAGCTGCCGCCATCCGCATAGGATTTGATGTCCGCATTATCCAGTGTTGCCGGCCACTTGGCAGGATAGCCGACCTTTACGCCCATATTATCCAATTTTTTTAGGGCTTTTTGTTTGGTTGCGGTGGTCAACCACTCCAGATTACTTATTTTTTGTTTATATACCCCGATAAATTTGGCAATCATCTCTTCAACATCTTGTTTGGATTGCTCAGAAAAATACTCTCTCACATAAGTCTCTCCCAAATATGCCGGCATATAATTCTTTGCTGCTATTACTGCCAGCTGCCGGTCACTTTTTACCCCTTCCACACCATAAACAAGGGCTGCAAACTCCTGATCAGCCTCGACAAATTCTTTGGAAAGGGTGTGGAGACAGGCGCTGACAAATTTAAATTTTGCGTAATCCTTGAGCAGCTGCAAATTATCTTCATTAAAATACTGAGCTGATTTTAGCAGCAAACCTTCGTCACTTACCCAAATCCGATCGGGTAACTGGAACCCTGTGCCTGTGATTGTCTTCTTTATATCAAAACCGGGGTACAGTGCGGCCAATTTGTCCAGGGAATAAACATTATAGGTTTTTTCGATATCATAGTATTCCTCCGGATCCAGGCTATTTTCGGAGAGTTCTTTTTCCAGGGCAAATATTTTTTCGGATACATCGCGGGCGGTTGTTTCATTTTTGCCTGTCAAGGTCAATAACCGGGTAATAAATTTTATGCAGGCGTTCTTTTTATCCGGAGATGTGTAAATATCCTTATCCCAGGTAGGCGCCAGAGCCTCATGATACATTATGTAGCTGGAGCTGTCCTGTGGATCCTGATATAAATAATAAAACAGCAGCTGTCCGTAACCCGTCGCCCCGTTTACATTGATGTCAGTACATATCAAATGTTCCAGGCTATCCGCCTCTTCATAGGCCCGCAGATACTTCTCGACAGGCCCCATCCCTTGTTCATTTCTGTTGTCCATATCCAGGGCGCTTTGATAAAAGTCAACCAGTTTTTGCTCTTTAGAACCCCGGGGCCAATCTTTCTGCGACAGGGTATCGAGAATAGCAGAAATCCGTTGATCGTTTTCATCCTTCAACTGGTAGAATGTATTGTTTTGGGCCTCCCCCGCAGGAATCTGGGAACTATCCAGCCATTCCTTGTTGACGGCCGCATAAAAATCATCCTGCAAATTGCTGCCTTCCAGAGCCCATATCCTTTTAATGATCTGATCCAACTGTGATTGTTCAATATTTTCATTTGCCCCTAGTTTCCCATCTTCCGGGCTGTATAATATCCCCGCTTTTTTTAGCTTATCGACATCTTCAACCGCCCACAGGGGCAGATCATCATAATGCTGGTCAAAAACACCCCTTCTCAGGTTATCGCCCCAGGGCGCCGGGAGATTTCCAAAAGCGCGGCTGATCATGACCAGCGCTTCTATTTTTCTGGCTGGCTCATCTTCACGCAGGGTACCGTCCTCATAGCCCAGTATGATATCAGTTTTTGAAATACCCGGGTTGTAGTGGGCGGCCGCGTTTAAGATGATCCCGGCAACATCCCCCCGGCTCAGATAAACATGTGTTTCCCCCGCCCATACCAAAGCAGGGCTTACCGAAAAAACAAATGCGACAATTAGCAATAAAGCAATAACCCGGTATTTGGTAAGTCTCAACATGCAACCTCCTTCTGGCGCAGCAAACAGGCAGGCAGGCGCCAATACCTGGATTCAGATCCAACGATGCCACCTGCTGTTGGAATAGCCGGCTAATCCCTGCTAAAAAACACGAATGTCCATATGGCCGGTTTGTTCTCTATGCTCTTTTGATACCTTAAACGTGTCGTCCCAGGTGACATTGTAAATAGTCCATAAACACTCATTGCAATAGACCTTATACAATTTATTGGGGTCCCTGGGCCAGCCGGCTCCCGCCGCTTTTTCAAGTTGTTCATCACTTAGCAACTGTTTAGTCCCCAATAAATCCTTCTTATCCTTCACATTATTACCCCCTCGTGAAAAGTCTTATGTATAGGAAAATCATACCAGGATATCAGTGTAATTGCAATATTTCGAGAGCATATACGAGAGCATTTAAAAAAACAAAAGCCCCATGGGGTTGTTTCCC
>CAYMJG010000026.1:0-29143 GCA_964390855.1 uncultured Eubacteriales bacterium
GGCCGGGCGCTTGTTTGCTAATCACGGCCAGGGTGGCCTCGGGGGTGTTGTCCCTGAAGCTAAAACCCGTGCCGCCGGAGGTGAAAACCAGGTCCAGTTTCTCCTTATCCGACATACCAATCATCGCTTCTTTTAAAAGGTCCAGTTCATCGGGTACGACCATGTAGCTTGTCACTTCACCAAGAGATTCCACCATCTCCCTGATGGCCGGCCCGCTTTTGTCCACCCGCTCACCGCGGGCGCCTTTGTCGCTGACAGTTATGATCCCAATTCTGTACAAGTCGCCCACTCCCAGTCAAAATATAATATCGGGGGGTATTTCCTGCCATGGGGCGGTTTTTTTACCCGCCACCCCGCAATCTAGGTCCAGGTTTCTTCACCGGCGCGCTGGAAGACGCCGCTTTTACCCCCGCTCTTATGTACCAGCCTGACGGCGCCGATAACCATCTCCCGATCCACCGCCTTGCACATGTCGTAAATGGCCAGGGCCGCCACCGACACAGCGGTAAGGGCTTCCATTTCCACGCCGGTCTGGCCGGCCACCCGCGCTTTGGCTTCGATTTCCACCCTGCTGCGCTCGCGGTCGGGACGAAAGCGCACGTCAACTCCGGTCAGCGCCAGGGGGTGGCAAAGAGGTATCAGATCCGGCGTTTTTTTGGCGGCCATGATCCCGGCTACCCGGGCCACTCCAAACACCTCTCCTTTGGATACCTTGCCGTCCAGGATCATGTCCAGAGTTTCCGGACGCATGTAAACCTCACCCCGGGCAACCGCCTCCCTGCGGGTAATTCCCTTTCCCCCCACTTCCACCATTCTGGCCTGGCCCTGTTCGTCCAGGTGGGTTAAACCACTCAAAATAACATCTCCTTGCATTGTTAGAATGCCTGGCCACAGGCTATATAATACGTACGCCCATGCGCCCGTTTGTTTAGCCCCGCCACATTACTTTGCCGCAGTCGCGCAGGTCATAACCGCCCAGTTTGGCTACTTCCTCCCGAAAACCGGGCATATTAATTACTTCCAGCAGCCGCCGGATATAGGGCGTGTCCCAGTATTCTTCAGGTATGCACAGGTCATAGCGTTCCTCAATAATACCGGTAAAGTCAAGATCGAGAGCGCGGGCCGCCGCCCGGATGCCCAACCCGGCATCCGCCGCCCCCGCTTTAACCGCAACGGCCACAGCCATATGGGTGTACTCCTCATGCTCGTATCCGTTGATCCGCTCCGGATCAATGCCCTGCTCCCGCAGCAGGTAGTCCAACAGGATCCTGGTACCGGCGCCGCGTTGCCGGTTAACATAACTGACGCCTTCCCCGGTCAAGTCCTTGAGATCGCTGATGTTTAAGGGGTTGCCTTTAGCCAGGATCAGGCCCTGCTCGCGATAGACCAGGTTGACAAGTTTTATCTCCCTGCCGGAAAGCAGCCTTTTTACATAGGAAACATTGTAATCCCCCGTCTCCTCGTCAAGCAGATGGACGCCGGCACAGTGCGCCTCGCCGCGTCTCAGGGCGGTCAGCCCGCCCAGACTGCCCACATGGGCCGAAGAGAGGGTGGCCTCGGGGTACTTACGCCGCAGAAAGTCAGCCAGGACATCCAGCGCCAGGTCGTGGCTGCCGATGATCACGGTGGTCTCCCTGATTTCCCGCGGGGTTTTAAAAAGCTCTACGGGGGCCGTGTCACCGGCGTTAAACCCTTCCGACTTCTGGGGAATCCTGATCATTCCGTCGGCCAGCACCAGCGACATCATGATCCCGGCGCCGCGGGATATCGGGGTAGCAACAACTTTGTCCCCCACCTGTCCCAGCTTAACCCGGACAAATTCCTCCACACCGATAGGTGAGACCATTTTCCTGGACACCGCGGCTTCAATGTTTTCGACGGGGGGCGGTACGGCGCCAAGCTTTTTAAAAATGATCGGTTTGACGAAAAGGTCCAGATCTATAAATGCGGATACCGGATAACCCGGCACGCCTATCGCCGGTTTGCCGTTTATTTCGCCCAATATCACCGGTTTGCCCGGTTTGGTCGCCACCCCGTGCACCAGCACGGTCCCCAAAGACCTGATCGCGTCGACGGTAAAGTCCTCGGACCCTGCCGAGGAGCCGGCGTTAATCAGCACAATATCCGCTTCATCCGCGGATTTCGCCAGCATCGCTTTGATATTGGCAAAGTCGTCTACCGTAATTTCCCGGCGCAGGGCGACTCCGCCCCATTTCTCCACCATTGCGCCCAGCATCCTGGAGTTATATTCGATAATATCCCCCGGCTGCAAATCAGCGCCCGGCTGGACCAGTTCTGTACCGGTGGGCAAAATAGCCACCCGCGGGCGCGGATAAACATAAATCCGATCGATACCGCCGGCCAGCAAAGCGCCTATGTCCACCGGCCTGACCCGGTGGCTGGAGGAGAGGATCATTTCCGTGGCCACCATGTCTTCCCCCACAATCCGCACATGCTGCCAGGGGTGCACGGCGGCAATGATCTCAATCACGTTCTTTTTTAAATAGTGTATGTCCTCAATCATTATTACCGCGTCACAGCCCTCCGGCAGAGGGTCGCCCGTGTCCACCGGCAAAACTTCCTTGCCCACAGACAGCTGTTTGGGTGCTGTTTCCGAAGCGCCGTAGGTCAGGGAGGAATGGACAGCCATTCCGTCCATAGCCGAGGCGTGGTAGTGGGGGGAGGAGATCCGGGCATAAACAGGCGCCGCGGTGATCCGGTCCAGGGCTTCTTCAACTGCAATCAACTCCGGCCGGCCCGGGTGCAACGCCCCGATATCCTCCAGATAATTCAAGTAACGTCCGCGTGCCTCTTCCCAGGGCAAATCATCAAGATAAACCTTACGCTTCATTCGTCAGCACCCCAATTTGAACAAACTGACAGGCATTGATGACGCTATAGCAGCGCCGCCGGCCCGGATAGGATTTACTTGCTAATCTTACTTAATCCTGTTAACCCTGTCAATTCTGTCGCATTTTTTAAAATAGCTTTACGTCCACCATCTCACCAGCCTCCACGCCTTCTTTGCCGGCAGGGATATGGGCCAGGCCGTTCGCCTTGATCATGGTATTGATCAGCCCAGATTTGCCAAGCACCGGCTCGGCATAGAGTTGTCCTCCCTTGCTGCTGACCTTGACACGGAAATAATCCATCCGCCCGGCCGCGGAATGAAGATTGCGGGTAATAATCGCTTTAACCGGAAATTCCAGGGCTGATTCCTCTTCAGTCGCCGGATAGGCGCCGTCACGCAAAAGCGGAGCCACCAGCACATCGAAGATAACCAGGGCCGACGCCGGGTGACCGGGCAGGCCAAAGAGCGGCTTGCTCCCGATAACCGCCCCCGCCGTGGGTTTTCCGGGCTTAACAGAAATGCCGTGGAAAACCACACCGGGCTTTCCGGCGGCATCTATCACCTTGAAGGTTACATCACGGGCGCCCACGGAACTCCCCCCGGAGATCAGGACCATGTCGTTTTCCTCCAGCGCCCGGGCCAGGGTTTCCTTTAGTATGTCATAATCATCCGGCACGATACCGTAAAGACGGGGCGAAGCCCCGGCAGCCTGAACGGCGCCGTACAGGATGTACGAGTTGATGTCCCTGATTTCACCGGGAGAGGGCTTTTCCAGGGGGTTGATCAACTCGTCGCCGGTGGAGATAATTCCCACTCTGGTGATAGGGGTTACCTCTATTTCAGTGACGCCGATGGAGGAGAGCAACCCCAGGTCCTGGGGCCTAATCCTGTGGCCCGCCGGGAGCGCGATATCCCCGGCGCCGATATCCTCTCCCCGGCGGATTACATTTTCACCCGGCGCCACCGGCCGGTAAATTCCTACTGTGCGGCTGTCCAACTCCTCAGTATATTCAACCATAACAACGGCATCGGTTCCAGCCGGCAGCATGGCCCCGGTGGCAATATGCCAGGTTTGCCCCGGATTCACCCGCCCGGCGGGTACCCGCCCGATTAACGCCTCACCGCCGACATCCAGGTAGGACGGTATCCCCTCCGAAGCGCCATAGGTATCCCGGGCATTTACGGCGTATCCGTCCACTGTAGACCTGCTGAAGGCAGGCACATCATCCACAGCCCGCACCTCCGCGGTCAAGCGGCAACCGAGGCTTTCCAGTATCTGTACCCTTGTTCCTGTTTTTTCCGCCGGCAGGTGATCCATTATCGCCGCCCTGGCCTCAGCCAGCGTTAGTACCTTAAAAAGTTCAGCCATCAGGTGCTCCCAACCCTTAAAAACATCCCAATTCACAGGATTTGATTTTAATCTCCAGTTCATCAGCCGCTTTTCCGATGATCCCCGGTGCAACCTTTAAATCTCTTGCAATTTTCCTGCCCTCTGTACAGGTAATCTTCCCGTCCTTGGCCGCCTGCCTGACAGCGTCCAATACTTCCTGGCTGATTTCAGACATTTGCAACACTCCTTTCAATTAGACAGCACTAAATCTATTAAAAGGGCTGCATTCCATTGCATGCTGGAACGCCTCCTTGTTGTTCAGAGCCGAATTATCTTCTTAAAACCGTCTGTTCGATGTAACCGGCCACCCCCGCCGCATCCTCAAGAGCGAACAAGGGAGCCGTGGTTGAATATGGGGCGTCAGTGACCACGGCCAGCAGTTCATTTTCCGGGACAGCAAGCCGCCCGGCGGTACCATGCTGGTAAAATACCACGATTTTAGGCCAATTTTCTTTCTTGTATCCTTCGACAATGATTAGGTCCAATTCACCGGCCATGGAAATCAGGATCCCGGGGCCGGGATCCTGATCGGTTTTCCTGAACAAGGAATAACCGCCCGGCGCCGCCAGGGCCACAAAATCAGCGCCCGCTTGAAAATGGCGCCAGGCGTCTTTACCCGGCTGATCGAACTCCACATCATGGTGGGTATGTTTAATCACGCCGATCCTGTAGCCGCGGCTCTTAAGCTCAACAATCAGCTTCTCCAGAAACGTGGTTTTACCCGACCCGGAATAACCGGCCAGGCCGATCACGGGAACCTGTTTCCCCATTTAAACCTCCATTACTTCTATATGATCGCCCACCTTAACCGTCCCGCCTTCCAGGATTCTGATAAAGATCCCTTCTTTGGGCATGACGCAATCCCCGGCCTGGTAGTAGATGGCGCAGCGCTTGTGGCACTCTTTCCCAATCTGGGTAACCTCACCGACCGCCCCGGAACCAATTTTCACATGCGTGCCTACAGGCAAGGCTACCAGATCGATCCCCTCAGTTGTAAGGTTTTCGGCAAAATCACCGGGCCCCACGTCCAATCCTTTGGCCCGCATCTTATCTATGCTCTCCACAGCAAGAAGGCTGACCTGGCGGTGCCAGGGGCCGGAATGGGCGTCATTTTTCAAGCCGAATTCCTTGATCAGCAAACCCTCTTCGCTGTTCTTTTTCCTCATCCCTTTTCTAGGGCTTGTACACACTGCTTTTATTATACCCACCTTGCGGCTAACCTCCTATTTGTGACATTACCCGTTTACTGTCCGCCCAACCGTCATGCATGTGATGCCGGTCAGGTTTCATGTCAATCGCGTCCATTATTAAATCAACTAGTTCCTTTTCACCCGCCCCATTGCGCAGCGGTGTCCTCAAGTCAATTTCCCTGCTGTCATAGAGGCATGGCCGCAATCCGCCGCTTGAGGTCAAGCGTAAACGGTTGCAGGTCGCACAGAAATGATTGCTCATGGCGGTAATGAAACCGACCGTTCCCTCGGCGCCCTCAAAACGGTAGTACTTGGCCGGCCCGTCTCCTTCAACCGACTCGACCGGGTGCAGTCTGCCAATCGGACGGCTGATTCTCTCGATTATTTCCTCGGCCGGCACAAAACGTCCCTCGGCCCATGAATTGCCGTCGCCGATGGGCATTATTTCAATGAAACGGACGTGCAGGGGCTTGTCCAAGGAAAGACGGGCCAGGGCTTCCACCTCATCGTCGTTAATGCCGCGGGCTACCACAGTGTTTATCTTAACCGGGTGCAGCCCGGCGTCAAGGGCCGCCTGGATCCCTTTCCAGGCTGAGGCCAGATTGCCGTTCCTGGTAATTTCCCGGTAACGTTCAGCTTTTAAGGTATCCAGGCTGATGTTCACCCTTTTCAACCCGGCTTTCTTTAACGCCGCCGCGTGGAACGGCAAAAGAATGCCGTTCGTGGTCAGCGTTATGTCATCGATACCCGGAATATTCGAAATATCCCGGACCAGGTCCTCGATTCCCTTGCGCACCAGGGGCTCTCCGCCAGTCAGGCGTATTTTTCTGATTCCCACCCTGGTCGCGGCCCGGATTACAGCCTCAATTTCTTCCGTGCGCAGTATCTGATCATGGGGTAAAAACTCCACACCTTCCGGCGGCATACAATATATACAGCGCAGATTACACCTGTCCGTCACCGAAACACGCAAGTAGTTTATTTCCCTTCTGTAGGTATCGTGCATAGCTTCACCCGTTTCACCCTTCTGAACTAATTAGTTATTTTTCACGCCGACAATGTGTTTGTTTATATATCTAGTAGGATACAAAAATTGTTGGCATCTGTCGCATCTTCCATTATACAATAAAGGCCCAAATAATTGTTTGAAAACTCCAGCCAATTACTGAAATTCCTTCTTGCATAATGAAAACAATTATCCGGCTGATGAATTTACAGCAGCCACCGCTCAGCCGGCTTAACCGGACAATCCAACAAAATAGGTGATTAACCCTGAGAAAATTGAGCCCGTGCCTGACGGGGCTATGGATGATAGGCACCCGGGGAAAAAAAGGCGGGCGTTAAAGCCGCTCCAGTGATATGGGGGTTATACTCATAATTAGCCTTTTGGCAGCCTGATTAACCGCTTTTCGGTTAGAATAATGTGAACCGGCACATCGTGAGCTTCCGGAAAAACATCGGGCACTACTTGAAAATCATAGGCCAGGCCGATGTGAACGGCTCCTTCTCCCGTACGGCGTAAAAAACGATCATAAAAACCGTAACCGTAGCCAATCCTGTAGCCGGCCGGATCAAAGGCCACACCGGGCGTAATGACCATGTCCAGCGCCGCCGGATCCAGCGGCCGCACGGCCTGCGGCCCGGGTTCAAGGATGCCCCAGGCGCCGGGCTGCAGGTCGGCGGGGAAATTAATAATCAGAGACGGCGTCAACAAACGTTTGGCCGGATCGGTTACGGGCGCCGCCACGTTTTTCCCGCCGGCCAGCGCCCCGGTCACCAGATCCGCTGTGCGCACCTCGTTGCGGCAGTCCAGGTAAACCATGACATTGCGCGCTCTACGGTATTCATCGAGGGCCAAAAGCCTGCTGACGATCAATGCGCTTTTTTCAACTACCTGCCGGGGAGAAAGCATATTCCTTTTCTTAATCAGGCTGTTTCTTAGCTGCTTTTTCATTTGTTCATGACCCACCGGCGCCTCTCCCACCTTTAACAGGATTCATTTGCATGACTTATTTTGAAAGAGGCGGCTCTAAAGCCGCCCCCGCTGATCAGCCTGGAACATTTAGAGTTGATAGACCTCATCGCCGGAGATAACACGGATGCCGGCTCCCCGAAGGGCCTCAACCGCTTCGTCCAACTGTTCCACCCGGAACACAACCAGGGCGTCGCTGGACGCCTTCCTAACAAAGGCGTAAAGGTACTCAATGTTCACGCCTGCCCGATCAAGCAGTTGCATGACCCCGGCCAATCCGCCGGGAGCATCGGCCACCTCCACCGCTATCACATCTGTGAAGGCGACGGTCAGGCCCCCTTCCTTCAAAACGCGGTAGGCCAGATCGGGATCATTGACAATCAACCTTAAAATGCCGAAGTCAGTTGTGTCGGCTATGGACAGGGCCCGGATGTTAATGCCGTTTTTCCCCAGCAGCGCGGTCACCTGGGCCAGACGCCCGGACTTGTTTTCCAGGAAAACTGAGATTTGTTTGACCTTCATGAATAGACCCCCTTTTTAATATTGATCATCTTACGGCCATAAAACACGGCTGGCGCTGTCATTTGCTCCTAAACTGTTATTCAACGGCACAACCGGTGTTACCTGCCGGCGCGCCTGCCCGGCAATCATTATAATTATTTATAAAATTTCCGCCCTGACCGGGCAATCACCTTCCAGTTCAAGATAAGAACGCCCGGTGAGATCCCTGCCCCGGCTGTCAAAAGCCAGGCCGGGGAGCAGGACAAGCCCGGGGGTTATTACTGATTTCCCGCCCAGGTATTCTTTTAGGGATAATTTGAAATCACTTACCGTTAACAGGCCCGCGGCGCCGATTGAACCGCCGAAAAAACGGTTTTTTACCGGCCATGTTTTCACTTCTATCCCTTTTTTTAAAAACCGCTGCAAACCCAAATTGATTACATCCGCCGCTAGTTCGGAGGTAAGCGCCACTGCCTGCCGCATATTGCGCCGCAGGACCAGCCTTTCGATTTCTTCGATTAACAGCGGATCAATATCGTAGTCCATCACCAGGCCGGATCTTTGCCCCGGTTTTTTTTCTAGCTTCAGTGTGTAAATATTAATTCCCCTGCCGACGGTTATTTCAGGATTGGCGGACTTTAAAACCGACCTGAATGCCGCCACCCGGGTTAACGCCGGCTGCCCGTCTACAGCCTGGATGACGTCCCCCGCGCTTACGCCGGCCAGCGCCGCCGGAGATCCGGCCATCACACCTGCAATTACTGATTCCAGGTCGTTTATCAGCGGGGGTTCGACTGTAAGAGGTACCGTTGTTTTCTTCCGCAGGCGCAACACAAAATCATTGATTTCCTGTCTGAGTGTGCGGCTAAAGCGCAGGGCCGGGGGCGCCAGCCTGGTATATCCCGGCATAAATAAGCGGATTGTCCGGGCGCCTTGTTCACCCAAATACATTACTGTTTCTTCCAAGTCGTCCCAGCCGACCAGGTGCGGCAGGGCCACTATGCTGCCGTGATAGGGCACGCCATGCCTTTTTAAAAGACAGGCGCTTTGAATTGAGCGGCGGGGATGCCCGTCACCCATCAAAAGCCTCCGCCCTTTTTCACTGGCGCTGTTTAAGGAAAGATAAACCACAATACCCCCAAGCCTGTTGAAAACTTCAGCTGTTTCTTGATCGAGCAGGCTGCCGTTGGTGGTAATCTGAATTGGCGTGCGGGGAAAGGCATGGCGGACGAGGGTTAAAATTTCCTTGATGGCCGGGTGGGTCAGGGGCTCTCCCTCAATGATCCGTGAGGCCGACTCGCCGATAACCACCGGCCGGCCCGGATCAATGAAAGGGAGCACCCCCTTAATTTCCTCCGGGGAGCAGGGATTAATCCTGCCGGCCATTACCCCCGGCGGGTTTTGTCTGTGGGAGCAGAAAACACAGCTGATATTGCACCGGGAGGTTACGGGCAGGATGTTGGCTTCCGCGGCCCCGTTCAATATAAAAGTTTCGGTATAAGCGGAGATCTGGCGCCTCGTTAATTCACCCACAGGAAAACCCCTTGTTTTCTAAGTTATTAACAGGCTTATCCACATTATCCACAAGCAGAACCATCCACAGAACCCCTGTTTCCGGCGCCCCGGTGCAAAGAAGCCCTTCTTTAAATACTATCTTGAAACCTGGAAGCGCCTAAAATTGCCTTCATATCTTTCTTCTCCCAGTTTCAAGTCGGGGACGGCGTTAAGCGTGAGCGGCGCAAAAGCCCGCCTCAAAAATTTATGGTAGGCGGCGCAGGCGATCATGGCCGCATTGTCGGTACATAGTATCAGAGGAGGCACGTTTACTGCAAGCGAGGCCCGGCCGGCCCTTTCAATCAAGTCGGCCCTGAGCCTGCCATTGGCAGCCACACCGCCGGCAAGCAGGATTGTTGCCACACCGGTTTCAACTGCTGCAGCAATGGTTTTATCAACCAGGACATCAGCAACAGCCTGCTGGAAACCGGCGGCCAGATCCGCCTTGTCCACTTCCTCATGTTTTTGCTCCGCCCTGTGCAGGTAATTAATCACCGCGGACTTGAGACCGCTGAAGCTGAAGTCCATGCTGCCCTTTTCCAGGTAGGCCCGCGGCAGCTTAACCGCCGCCGAATCACCCGACGCCGCCAGACGCTCGATCAGCGGGCCGCCGGGGTAGCCCAGGCCCAGGGTGCGGGCAACCTTGTCAAAGGCTTCACCCGCCGCGTCGTCCCTGGTTTTCCCCAACACCCGGTAGCTGCCGTGTTTCTCCATATAGACCAGATCCGTATGACCGCCCGAAACCACCAGGCAGATCAAAGGGAATTTCAGGTCGGGCCGTACCACGAAATTTGCGTAAATATGACCTTCAATATGGTTTACCGCCAGCAGAGGCAGGCCCAAACCGTAGGCCAGGGCCTTGGCCGCGGAAACACCCACCAGGAGCGCCCCCACCAGCCCGGGTCCATATGTCACGGCAACGGCATCCAGGTCCCCAAAACCCAGGCCGGCCTCCCGCAAGGCCTCTTCAACCACATGGTTGAGCAACTCCAGGTGTTTGCGGGAAGCTACTTCGGGGACCACACCGCCGAACTTCTGATGCACGTCCACCTGTGAGGAGATGATGTTTGAAAGTATTTCTGCGCCGCCGGCCACAACAGCCGCCGCGGTTTCATCGCACGACGTCTCAATGGCCAGAATATTGACACCCATAACACAGCCACCCGTTTTCTATGTATTACGCGCCGGGGGGACGGTTCTCTAAACACAATTGTGTCCAGAGAACCGTCCCCCGGCACGTTGTTCCCTAATTCTTTAATGAAATTGTACCCTTGTCGCATGCCACAAATTCTTCCTTGATCTCACCGCAGTTTTTACAAACAATAGTCAGGACATCGCAAAGGTCGCCCTGGGACACATATGCGTCAAATCCAGCCGGATCCTGATTGCCGCAATCACATGTAAACTTGATCATTTAATCACCTCTGACTGTTTAAAATTCGACAGAGACAAAAACGATCCTTTTCTGTTTCAATATCTAATATTTGCCTGTTTAGTGGCAAACAATTTTACCAATAACATACCGGCGACAAAACCACCGATATGGGCCCAAAAAGCCACGCTCTGTCCGGCCTGCCCGACGCCGGAAGCGCCGCTGAGCAGCTGGAGTAAAAACCATATGCCGAGGAATACCAGGGCCGGGATGTAGATAACCTGGATGAAAATAAATATAAAAACCAGCGTCAGCACCCGGGCCTGGGGGAATAGGACCAGGTAAGCGCCCAGGATCCCCGCAATGGCGCCGCTGGCGCCGACTAAAGGGATTCCGGATTGGGGGAAGGTGAATATGTGGGCAAAGGTGGCCAGATAGCCCGTTAAAAGATAAAAAACCAGGAACCTGAAATGTCCCATGCGGTCTTCCACATTGTCACCGAAAATCCACAGATAAAGCATGTTGCTTAATACATGCAGCCAGCCCCCGTGAAAAAACATGGTTGCCGTCATCTTCACGAACTGCTCCGCCGTCAGGCCTTCGCTGACAAACTGGGCCGGAATCACGGCATGGGTAAATATATACTGATCCAGGGACCTGCCGAGTGACAGTTCAAAGCCGAAGACAGCCAGGTTGGCAATAATTAATATATAATTAACAATCGGAAAGGTATTGGAAGGAATATCATCCCTTAAGGGTATCATCCGGCGGCCCCCCTATATCCATGGACAGGTAACACGTTCAATATATTCTATCGAACCGGTCCGCTCACCTGTCCGGTCAAACCTTTTATATTCTTTCCGGTTTTATTCAACTTTAGGAAAGTCTATATTGCCAATTCCTATAGTTTTTCCAAAGCCGCCAGGACATCTGTCATGGCGCGTCCCGCCATGTCATTGATCACTACCTCAGCCCGGTCATCCCACGGGGTCGGTTCCTTGTTTATAATCGCCAGCCGGGCGGCCCACTCCGGCAGCGCCGCCACCGGGTATACCGTCAGGCTGCTGCCTACCACCAGCAACAAACGGCACATGTCCATGGCCTGCATCGCCCCGTTAAAGGACTCCTCCAGCGGATCTTCAAAAAGCACCACATCAAGCCTCAGCACACCGCCGCAATTCTCACAAAGGGGCGGGTTTATTCCCTGATAAAACTGGTTGGCCAGGACATCAAACGGGTAATGCCGCTCACAATCCATACAGCGGCATGTCCTCAAATGGCCATGCACTTCCCAAAGCTGTTTCGTCCCGGCTTTACTGTGCAGGCCGTCAATGTTTTGCGTGATCACGCCCTGGAGCAGCCCCTTTCTCTCCAAACGGGCCAGGGCGTAGTGGGCCGCGTTTGGCTCGACCCCGGTAAACCGGATCCAGTTCTCCAGGTTAATTTTATAAAATGCCGCCGGATCCCGTTTCAGGGCGGACACGGTAGCCACCTGGACCGGATCGAATTTTGTCCAGAGACCTGTACCGGGGCTGCGGAAGTCGGGGTTGCCGCTTTCGGTGCTGATGCCGGCGCCCGTGAGGGCTAAGGTGTATGATGATTGTTTTATCAGGCCGGCCAGGCGATTAATCTTGGCGGTATAATCCATATCTCACACATCCCTGTATATTAATTCTTATGCGTTACAAAATTCCAGTTAAATATAATCATAACGGCAGATGTAAGCAAAGGCAAGAGCGCAACGCTTTTGCAAAATTCAGGGAAAATGCCATTGATGGACATGCTATTTTTCCGGTTCCAGGCCGGCCAGGGGGTCTATTTGCTCCAGCGTTTTGCCGAACAGCAGGCTGCCTGCGCCCAGCAGAAGGTTTAAGGCAGCAAAAAAAAGGTAGATCAGGCTGAATGGAGCAGTGTCTTTTAATAACAGATACCCGCCGTAAAGCAACAGCCCGCACCAAAAATAACCTTTTGCTTTTTTTCTGGAGCCAAAGGCGGTGTCCAGGAAGACATCCATTCTCCTCTGCTTGCCTGCTTTTGCCGCTCCCGCCGGTTTGCCCGCGTCGGGCCCAAAAACTCCGATACCGGCTTGTCTGGCCAGATCAATTAATCCATACCTGTTCACCAGCATAATTTTTATGCCCGCGCGGGCTGCTTCCCTGGTAACCTGGATCGCACCGGAAGCAAAATCCCCGCTGGTTATAAACAGGCCGTTCTTTAACCCTGCTTCCCGCAGGGCACCGAAAAAGGCGCTTATTTCAGCCGCAGCAACCCGCTGCTCCCCCTCCCGGCGCAAGCATTTTACCCCCAGTGGGACATCCCTGAAAATACCCTTTATATCAATCAAAGCGTCCCATTGGGCCTGCTTTTTCCGCCCGCTCCTGATAGTCAGCTGCCCAAAACCGGGCAGGTTATTTAGCAGATCCTTAATTAAGGACGTAAACTCTTGCCGGGGATGTGAACCGAGATCATCCATAAACCTCTGCCCGGCCGACCAGAGACCCTGCTGCATTTGCCGCCTTTTATCCCGCCCGGCTAAAACCTTTTTCAATGCTAGGGCCTCCCCGGCCAGCAACAACAGCGAGATAGCCAGCGAGAAAGCCGGTTTGCCGGAAAGGTTGAGCAACAATAGAAAACCGGCCAGCCATACCAACAAAAGCCCGCCGATATAATCAACGCCTTTACCGACCGTGGTCCGATCATCTTTTTTGGGCTTCTGAATAAAATAACGCAGCAGCGCACCCCTGTCACGCCGTTTTTTCCAGCGGGCCAGGCTAAAATTGAAATGCCCGCCTCTGATTGACAATAGTTTCCCAGCCTTAAATCTCTTGATCATATTAAATCCTCCAAATGAATCTTTACCATTATTTTGCCCACATTGCTGGATAATGTTACCTAAATGAAACAAAGGGACGTTCCTTTTGTCTCACCGGGGAAAAGCCCGGCAAAAGATGGCACAGGGGGGCAACCCGGCTAATTGCTTCTTTACTAAGATAAAATTATATAGTTTAATGTTAATGTCGCAATTATTTTCCGGGAGGCAAAGAAAATGCTTTACGAAAGCACCAGAGGCGGCTGCGGGCGGGTTACCCCGGCAGAAGCGATTAAGCTTGGCATAGCGCCTGACGGGGGGCTTTTCGTCCCCTGCGGCGAGGTAACAATCGACAGCGGCAGGCTGCAGGACTTGGTTGGGCTTGACTACCGGGAACGGGCGTATTTTATTCTAAAAGAGTTCCTTGACGACTATTCGGAGGATGAAATTAAGGACTGCCTGAAACTGGCCTACAACAAGGAGAATTTTACTTCACCGCTGATTGCGCCGCTGCGCCGGCTGGACGACGGCCTGCACATCCTGGAACTGTGGCACGGCCCCACCTGCGCCTTCAAGGACATGGCCCTGCAGATCCTGCCCCACCTTTTAACCAGAGCGGCGGCCAAAACTGGAGAAAAGTCTGACATTGTAATACTGGTGGCCACATCCGGTGATACCGGCAAAGCCGCCCTGGAAGGTTTTAAGAATGTGCCCGGTACCAGAATCATCGTTTTTTACCCGGAAAAGGGCGTCAGCGAGGTCCAGAAACTGCAGATGCTCACTCAGGAAGGCAATAATGTCGCCGTAGTAGCGGTACGGGGCAATTTTGACGACACCCAGTCCGGTGTGAAAAAAATATTTGCGGATGAGGATTTTAACCTGGAACTGCAAAAGGCCGGCTACAGGCTCTCGTCAGCCAATTCGATCAACTGGGGCAGACTGGTACCCCAAATTGTCTACTATTTTTCCGCCTATCTGGACTTGGCCGGGCAAAAGGTGATCGCGCCGGGCGAAAAAATTAATTTTGTCGTGCCTACAGGAAACTTCGGCAACATCCTGGCGGCTTATTACGCCAGGGAAATGGGCTTGCCGGCGCACAAGCTGATCTGCGCGGCCAATACCAACAACGTGCTTACGGACTTTATCCGTACCGGCATATACAACAGGAACAGGCGCTTTACCAAGACCATCTCCCCCTCTATGGACATTTTAATCTCCAGCAACTTGGAACGCCTGCTCTATCACCTCACCGGGCGGGACCACAAAATAGTGGCCCGGTGGATGGCCGGGTTGCGGGAAACAGGCTTCTACCAGGTTGACGAGCAGAGTAAAAACAAAATGGGTGAAATACTGTGGTCCGATTACGCTGACGACGGGGAAACGCTCGAGACCATCAGAACTGTCTACCAACGCTATGGGTATATAGTGGATACACACACTGCCGTAGGCATGAGGGTTTACGAAAAATATACCGCCGCCACGGGCGACGGCACAAAAACAATTGTCGCCTCCACCGCCAGCCCGTTCAAGTTCAATGAGAGCGTTGTTAAAGCCATTCTGGGTGATCAGGCGGTCAGGGACAGGGGCGAATTGGAACTTTTGCATGTACTGTCCGAAGCCGGCGGCGGGGATATTCCCACAGGATTGAAAAATTTGGATCAAAAACAAATCCTGCATAAAACAATTATAGACAGGGACGGCATGACTGGGGTAGTAAAAGCCATCCTGCCGGAAAAGAATTAGTTGAATCAGTCGTTGAAGTATTTGACTTCTATAAGGTATCATGCTAGAATAAGAAGGTTCTTATGGTTAGGTCTGTGTATTTCCCTCTCTCAGCCTGTTATGTTGGTTAGGGAACCCAAATGTACATCCTAATCCAATGGGGCTAAAACTATTTAAGAGGGGGTTTTTTCATGTACGAAGACCGTTATCTGACATGTCGTGATTGTGGCAATGAATTCGTTTTCACCGCTTCGGAGCAGGAATTTTTTGCCGAAAAGGGATTTACCAATGACCCGGGCCGTTGCCCGAGCTGCCGCGCAGCACGGAAACGGAACTCCGGCGGCGGTTTCCGCCAAAGACGTCAAATGTATCCGGCGGTATGCGCCAGCTGCGGTAAAGAAACAGAGGTTCCTTTCCAGCCGAGTGGCGACAGGCCGGTGTACTGCAGCGATTGTTTCCGCCAAGTACAAAGTAACTACTAAGATTCTGACAAAAAAGAGGCAGTTTAAACTGCCTCTTTTTAGATCGAGACCAGATCAGGGAACTAGAAGGAAAGATAGCGAACTTAAGGCCCGCCCTGCAACGATGCACGCGGCTTTAGTTATAGGTGTGGTTTTGCCGCACATCCTGCATCCGGCGTATGTACAGGCCGCAAATGTCTATGTGCAGATGTGATATGCGTATGTCATGTCAAGTGCGCCCAGGTTGTCCTGCTCCGCAGTTTTTCAATAACTGCTTGATCAGTGGGGAAAGCCAGTGCGGGCGGTGAACCCAGGTCGAAATACCCTACATCGTCCAGATCGGCCTGCGCCTTCAGTTCTCCTCCAATAATTTCAGCCATAAACCAGATCCCCACCGTATGGGTTTCCGGGTTGTGAAAGTTAGACAGCACTGCATAAACCCCTTTGATATGAACATCGAGACCTGTCTCCTCTTTAAATTCCCGGATAGCCGCATCAAAAACATCCTCGTCATATTCAACATAACCACAGGGTATGCACCACAAGCCTTTGTAGCTGCTGTTTCTTTTACCCAAAAGGATCCGCCCTTCTTTATTGAGTATTATGACAGCTGCCCCGACAATCGGATTTTCGTATAAAATATATTTACAGACCCGGCAGGTCAATCTTTTTCTTTCCTCATATTTTCTGTAATCCAAACTGCCGCCGCATTTTGGACAGTAAAAAAATCGCTGTTTCACCTGCATGCACCTCTTTTACTGTTGCCATACAAAGAACCCGCATTACTGCGGGCTTTCTGTGTTTTGGTTAAGGTCAACATATAAAGCGTTTTCTTGTTCTTCATATTTTGCCTGGTATTTACCCTTGGCAGTTATGTAAAAGTGATTAAAAAACCCCCTGCTAAAGACTTTGGTCTTTTTTATGTTTTGGCCGTCTTCTGTGGCTTTTATCCTTATTACATTCTTATCTTTGTCGTAAGCCAATTCAACCTTTTCCGTGTTCAACTTTTCGCGGGCATGTTTGTTTAATACAATAGAGTTCTTCGAAATAGTGATCAATGGTAGTTTAGGCACTCTCTCACCACGAGGTCTATAAACCTCAAAAGCCATTCACGGCACCCCCATATTTTAGTATTATTAATAGATTATAAAAAATAATCAAGCCATTGTCAAATGATATTGAATGATTTATTACTTAGAACCAGGTTAATATGCTAGTTACACCCGAGGGCCGTTAAAAATAAGTATTATTACAATTTAAAACAAATGCCGACCTTTATTATGAAAATGTGTTTATTTCAACAAATTTTATCTTACTTCAAGCATGCTATATGTTAACTTCACCTGAAAAATCAGAAAACTCCAAAATATTACACAGATCCACTAAGGAATACATTCTATGTTATGTAGCGGACGCCTGCATAATAGAGGTTTTTTTATCTATGCACAGAATAGAATAATATTGCGCCATGACTATTTTAACAAGCCCCGGGTAAGGAGAAAATAAATATGGATTTTACAAAAATGGGTATTAAAGAGCGGGCTGATTTTTGTGAAAATATTTATAATGGGGACAAAGAGCTGCCCAAATGCGCCGACCATTTTTTAGATAACCAGGATTGCGGCGGCATATGCTGTGGTTACTGCCCGGACTACACCACCTGTGCCAGGGAAAAATGCCGGAAGGTCTGGGTTAACCCCCGGCTGATTATGGATAACCCGGTCGGCAGGTTGATTTATGTGGAGTTGGAAAACGGCAAACTGGTAACAGGATCCGTGCCCTGCATAATCAGTGAAATGTATGATGACAACGAGTAACTTATTATAAAGTCTTGTCGCTAATTGACGAAAATCTATATAAGGATGAAATAAATGAGGCAACAATTTATTCATTTTTTGGAGTGACGTTATGAGAAGGGTGCCAATCAATTCTCTTTGCCCGGGTATGAGAGTAGGCCATAATATTTACAACAGCCGGGGCGGGGTTCTAATCTGCAGGGGCGTTGTCCTGAATAACGGTTATATTGAAAGTTTAAAAAAATTAGGCATCCCGGCCCTCTATATAATCGACGACAACCTGCCTGATTTCTATAGCGATGACGTTATCGATGAAAAAAGCAGGGTGAGCGCCATAAAATTGGTTGGCGACATTCTTAACGGTAATAAATCAACCAGATCACGCCTTGATAACGCTTTAATAAATGAACTGAGGTCCACTGTCAACGGAATCATCGATCAGTTAATGGAAAACCACAGCTTGATGGTAAACCTGATAGACATCCGCAGTGTTGATGACTACCTTTTTGGCCACTCGGTAAACGTCTGCGTGCTTTCTTTGATCACCGGCATATCTTTGGGATACAACCGCAAAAGACTGTTCATACTCGGCATGGGCTCTTTACTGCATGATATGGGCAAAATCCTAATCCCCACCTGTATCCTTAATAAACCCGGACCGTTGACTAAAAATGAGTATAATGTTATTAAGCAACACACAGAGTACGGATATACCATTTTGAGCGATAGTAACGCGGGCATTGAATTACAGTCGGCAATAATTGCGCTGCAGCACCATGAACGTTATAACGGTGAAGGCTACCCGCAAGGGCTGAGTGGCGACAATATCCATGTATTTTCGCAAATCGTAGGAATAGCTGATGTTTTTGACGCCATGACCGCCGACCGGATCTACCGCAAGGCGCTACCGCCTTTCGAGGCGTATGAAATGCTGGCCGCTTCCGGCAACTATCTTTTTGACTACAAACTGGTGACCGCTTTTCTTGGCAACATCGCCGCTTATCCGGCCGGTTCAATGGTCAAGCTAAGTTCCAATGAAATCGCGGTAGTAATTGAAACACCAAAAGGTTTTTCGCTCTACCCCAAGGTTAAAATTCTGTACGACAGCGGAGGAGGCAAACTGGCGGAGCCGTTTGAACTTGATCTATCGCGGCAAAAAGAAAAGACCATTGTAAAGGTCCTCACTTAATCGGCATAACCGTTTTTTGGAGTGATACCATGAGAAGGGTACCGGCTAATTCGCTTCAACCAGGCATGCGGGTAGGCCATAATATTTTCAACAGCCGGGGAGAAACTTTAATCAGCAAAGGTGTTGTTCTTAACAAGGGTTACATTGAAAGTTTGCAAAGGTTAAATATCCCGGCCCTTTATATAATCGACGACAGCCTGCCGGACTTCTATATCGGCGATGTTATCGAGGAAAAAAGTAGGATCTCTACCATAAAACTGGTTGAAAATATTTTTAGTGGGAGCAAATCGGTCAAACCCCGTCTGGATAACGCTGCAATAAATGAACTCAGGTCCGCAACCGGCGGGATAATAGATCAGCTAATCGAAAACCACAGCCTGATGGTGAACCTGATAGACATCCGCAGTGTCGACGACTACCTTTTTAGCCATTCGGTAAACGTCTGCGTGCTTTCTTTGATCACCGGCATATCTTTGGGATACAACCGTAAAAAACTGGTGGCGCTTGCTATGGGCTCTTTGCTGCACGATATGGGAAAATCTCTAATCCCTGCCTCTATCCTGAATAAGGCTGGGCCGTTGAGTTGTGAAGAGTATGATATCATTAAACAGCACCCCGAGTATGGATATACTATTCTCAACAACAGTAAACCGGGTGTTGGAGAATTGGCGGCTATTATCGCCCTGCAGCACCACGAGCGTTATAACGGCGAAGGCTATCCGCAAGGGCTGAGTGGTGAAAGCATTCATGAACTATCACAAATCGTGGGCCTAGCAGATGTTTACGACGCCATGACCGCCGATCGGGTCTACCGCAAGGCGCACCCGCCATTTGAAGTATATGAAATGCTGGCTGCTTCCGGCAATTACTTATTTGACTACAAATTAGTTTCTGCTTTTCTTGGCAACATCGCCGCTTATCCAGCCGGTTCACTGGTCAGGCTGAGTTCTAATGAAATTGCCATGGTAATGGAAACACCAAAAGGTTTTTCCCTCCGCCCCATAGTAAAAATCCTATATGACGCCGGCGGCGGTAAACTGGCGGAGCCGCTTGACCTCGATCTGTCGCGGCAAAATGAAAAGGCCATTGTACAGATCCTCCCTTAATCGGCATAGCGCCTCGCTCCCCAGTATTCCTCACCATTAAAGACACTGTCCAGCGCCTGCACGGCCACGGCGGAGCCGCTGTTCGGGGAGTGGATGATCATCCCGTCGCCGATATACATGCCTACATGATGGATCTGGCCCAGGCCTCCCTTGGCTGCGAAAAAAATAAGATCGCCCGGCATCAGCTCCGCCCTGGAGACGGCGGCGCCTGCCATCGCCTGTTCATCGGCGTCCCTGGGTATGGATATGCCCTGCGATTGGTATAAACGCATGGTAAAACCGGAACAGTCAAACCCATAGGGCGAGGCGCCTCCCCAGATATAACGCAGGCCAATAAATTTTTTTGCTTCTTCTACAATACCGCTCCCGGAAAAATATAAATCACCGGCTTTTTTCACGGAACCCCGGGGCAGGTAGGCGCTGCCCCCTGCCGGCAGCCGCACAATTACGGACTGTTCCCTCTCTTCCAGCAGGGGCAGGGCGGTCATATAACCCGCTTCCATCAGTGGTTCTGTGAGTGCGGGATCACTAAAAATCCCGGCAGTTTTATCGGTTATCACCACCGCAGGCAGGGTTTCTAAATGATCATTGTAAACGTCACTGCTTGCAACATGCTCAGCGGGCACCCACCCCGGGTAACCAAGCGCATTTAAACTGGTCCTTTGCCATTCGGCGGCGACCTTTAGCCAATCACCCCGCCTCTCCAGAATAATCACCGGCTCACCGAAAAGAACCGTCGTCTCCGCTCTACCCACCAGCCACAAACGCATATTGGTATCCATTCCGGCGGCCCATGCGGCGGGGTCATTATCTTTTCCCAATATTGATCCGTCGTAGCCCCTGAGCTGCCCGGGCTCATGCCACAATACGGCAACGGGAGTCCTAATCGCCCCTCTATTGGAACAACCGCCGGCATCCCCGATCTCCTGATCCGTCCCGCTGTTATCCGGGACAGGCGCCACATTATCTCCAGGTGATTTAAAATGGTCCGCCGGAATGTTGCCGTGAAAGGACTGGTATAGCAGATACGCTAACGCCGCAAGTAAAACAACAACCAAAAATATTTTTGATGTTTTATTCAGGTCAATCGCCACCGTTAAAATGAACCTGCTTATAAGATAACCTGCAGGACAAGCTACTAATACTATCCTAATCATGTTTGTTGATTTTATTGCTGCCGGCAACCCCACAACCCCCCTGGCCAAAAGAAAAGCATAGCATGATCAAGAAATAAGGCCCCAGCAAATGTTTATACCCCATATTATTTTTTTATTCCTAAAGAAAATATTTGAATTGATGGTATAATTATTAAAGCCAGTAGGGGGAAAATTGGCAAAATTTTATTTGAGAGGTGTTATTGTTGGGCAATATTTCAGGAAATGAAGCGCTGCAGCTGCTAGTGGAAGGAAACAAAAGATTCACAACAGGCAATCTCGCAGTTAAAGACATCGGACAGGCAAGGCGGGCGGAACTGGTAAGCAAGGGCCAAAACCCGTTCGCCGTCGTTATTACTTGTTCCGACTCCAGGGTACCGCCGGAATTGATATTTGACTGTGGCCTCGGGGACCTTTTTGTAATTCGCACGGCGGGGAACATTGTTGATCCGGTAGCCCTGGGCAGCGCGGAGTACGCTGTTGAACACCTCGGCACACCGCTCCTGGTAGTAATGGGTCATGACAGGTGCGGCGCCGTACAGGCCACCATAGACGGCGGGGAAGCGCCGGGCAGTATCGGGGCGGTTGTTTCCAAAATCGCGCCCTCCGCTGAAAAAGCCAGGGACGCGGGAGCGGCGGGCAATGATCTGTACGAGGAATGCTGTCTTGAAAACATTAGGGTGACTATTAATGAGATCATGGAAAGCCATATTGTGCAGCATTTTATAAAAGACGGCAAGCTAACTGTAAAAAGCGCCAAATATTATATGGGTTCCGGGCAGGTTGAGTTTCTGTAGGCCGGGATTCATCCCGCCGGCGCGCCAAGGAGACGGTTAATGTATCCGACGGCCGGCCTGTGAATTCGTAGGTGCGGCTTGGGCCGCACTCTTTTGTCGGGCTGAAGCCCGACCTACAATTATTCGGTGGTCGACCTTTGAAATGGGAACCTTCATCCCATTCTCCTGTGTCGGGTGCCGTCATGGTTGTTCTCTTTTCGTACATGGGGAAACTCCCACCTTGTAGGGCGGGCTTTAGCCCGCCGAAAATTTCCGGCTGGCGCCGCACCCGCCAAAGATGCGCGGCTGAAGCCGCGCCTACAAGGGAGTATCCCCATTTCACTTATATTTTCAGTATCCCCCGGGCCATTTTAAGGATCTCATCGGGATTAAAGGGATTGGTCATGTATATGTCCGCTCCCACATCCAATCCCTGTCGCCTGTCAAAAACCTGCCCCTTAGCGGTAAGCATCACTATATACACACCTGTCATCCCAAGCGCGTGCTTTACAGCGTCGCATACCTCAAAGCCGTTCAAGCCGGGCATCATCACATCGAGAAAGACCAGCTGGGGCCCTTCCCTGGCGATTGTCTCCAAGGCGTCCTCCCCGTTATCCGCAGTGAGCAGCAATACCCCTTCCTCTTCCACATCTTCCAGCGTCTGCTGCAAAAGGAGCCTGATGTGCAGCTCATCGTCAACTATCAGAATTTTTTTCAATTTGCCCCCTACCTTTCCACCTAACCCTGCCTTTCCAATAGAATCTGTTTCTCTCTATAAGCATTAAAAAAAGCATTGACTACCCCGGGGTCAAATTGTGTGCCGGAATTTGCCCTGAGTTCATCGAAAGCTTCAGACAGTTCCATTTTTCTCCGGTAGGGCCGTTCGGAAATCATGGCATCGAAAGCGTCGGCCACTGAGATTATCCGCGCAATGATATCTATATCCGCGCCCTTCAGCCCTTCGGGGTAACCATTGCCGTCGTATCGTTCATGATGGTATTTAACGCCGGGAATAATCCCTTTGAGGTGCTTGATATGATCAAGGATTTCTACAGCATAAACGGGGTGCATCTTGATTTCCGCAAACTCCCCGGCAGTCAGTTTTTCCTTCTTCTGGAGCACACTGTCCCTGATGCCGATTTTGCCGATATCGTGCAAGACTGCCGCCAGTTCCAGCCGTTCCATTTCCAACTCGGGAAGCCCCAGTTCCCTGCCGAGGGCCATACTATAGTTCATTACCCTCTTGATGTGCCCCCCCGTGTAAGGGTCCCTTTTTTCAATGGTTTCAGCAAGGGTGTGAACCGTCGTCAGGAATGTTTCTTTCAGGCTGTCATAGAGCCTGGCGTTTTCAATATCGGCCGCCGCCTGGAAAGCGAGGGCCGACAGCAGCTTCAGGTCTTCAGCGGTGTAGTGCTCCCGCTCTTCACTGCTGACATATATAACCCCGATAGCCCTGTCTTTAACCTTCAGCGGGGCGCACATCAAAGAGCTGACCCTGATCTCCCCGTGGACATATCTTTCGTCAGATGATATATCATTTACTATTTCTGCCCTGCCGCTATGGAAAACACTTCCGGCAATGCCGATCCCAATGCGCAGTGCTTCCCCGGAATACAACCCCCTGCCCGACGACGCCAACAGCTCAAAAACACCGGCTTCTTCATTTTTCAGCATTACCGAGATGTTATCCGCCTTGATCAGCGCTTTCGCCACATCAACCACCAGTTGGGCGGCTTCTTTTGGGTCCAGGCTGGCCGTCAGCTTTTCGGCGATGTCATAAAGCAGGGTAATTTCCCTGTATTTTTCAAGTGTTTCCCGGCCAATCGCCTTTTTTTCCAGTTGGAGGTGAGCCAGACAGGACAACAGAGAGGCTAAAACAGACGCTTTTTCATCCCCGTAGACCGCGCCAATCGCCCTGTTCTGCAGAGCAATTGGGTACTCACAGGGCAATCCCTCGTCCATTTCCCCAATAATTATTTTTCCTTTGCTATCCCTGACACAGACAGGGGAGCCAATCAGGTCGATCATCTGGCGGATAATGCTGTTGATTTCACCTTTTAAAACAAGCCGTCCGAGATTCATCTGGATCATATGGCCGGACTCCCCTCGTCAATCCCCATGCATTCAAGCTTGATTAATAATAGCTTTACCGTTTTGCTTACCCAGGATCAGCATAAAAATGTTTTCCAGCCCCTTTTCAAACCGCAGAGCCTTTAGCCGGTCATAGCAGTCTGAAAAAAGGGAATCTACAATAATCATGTCCGGTTTGGACTCCCTGGCGTTTTTGATACATCCCTCCAGGTCATTTACCACCACAACTGTAAAGCCCTTTGCTTCAAGCACACCGGCCAGGGTTTTTGAAGCGGACTCGTCCACATCCACTACGATTACTTTCTTCTTGGAATTTCCCCTGGACACAAGTGTACCGATCTCCTTAAGCAGTTGTTCCGTATTTACCGGTTTTGTGAAATAGCTGTCGATGCCGATGCGAAAACCCCTATCCTTGTCTTCCATGATGGAAAGAATAATAATCGGGATGTTATTGGTATCAGGATCATTCCTGAGCACCGCCGCCGCATCAAGCCCGTTCATTTTAGGCATCATTACATCCAGGACAACCAGGTCGGGCTTAAATTCTTTTGCTCCGGCAATAGCCTGCAAACCGTCTTTCGCCTCGGCCACACTATAGCCTCCGGCCTCCAACTCCTGCCTCAAAAGCGTCCTGATGTTGGCGTCGTCGTCCGCTACCAGTACCCTTTTCCTGCCTGCGCAAGGATCGTTACCCTTACCCACTACGACTATATGGTCTTTTAACTGTCTGACCAGGTTGTTCACATCGATTGGCCCGCCTGTTGCATCTGAATTTCCAACAGGCAAGGCAAAGGAAAAGGCGCTGCCCCTGCCGGGTTCACTTTCCGCCCATATCCTTCCAGCGTGATAATCAATAATCTGTTTGCAGATAGCCAGGCCCAATCCCGTCCCCCGTGGTTTTTCGGTAAGAGTGTCTCCTACCTGCTTAAATTTATCAAATACTTTGCGCAGGTCGGCGCTGTTTATCCCAACCCCGGTGTCTGCAACGCTGATTATTACCTCTTCTCCCGCCCTCCTGGCCCTGAAGGTTAATGTTCCTTCGTCGGTAAACTTGACAGCGTTTGAAATTAAATTGATCAGCACCTGGATCAGCCTGTCCTGATCACCGGTAAGATCCGGCAAACCTTCCTCTATATCCTTGATTAACTCAATATTTTTCTGTGCGGAAAGGGACGTTGTGGCCGTGATGGCCCGATCGATAATACCGGCAACGGAGATTCTCTCCATTCTCCACTCAATGCGGCCCGCCTCCAGTTTGGCTATATCCAGCACATCGTTGATCAGGTCTGTTAGCCTTTCCCCCTCGGTAATGGTAATGCCGATATTTTCCTTGACCTGCCTGATGGCGTTATCAGCCTTTTTGTTACCGGGTTCTACCCTGGGGAATATTACCTCATCCAGTTTTCTCCGGGTGATACGGGCAAAACCGAGCACGGATGTAAGGGGGGTACGAAGCTCATGTGACACTGTGGATAAAAAATCCGTTTTCAGCTTGTCAAGCTCCTTCAGTTTTTCATTGCTCTCCCGGAGAGCGTCCTCCGCCTTTTTCCTTTCAGTAATTTCAGAATGCAGCCTTTTATTTGCTTCCACAAGTTCTTCAAAAAGGTGCATCATTAGCTTTGCCACCTGGGCGTCAACTACTTCCACCCCCGCGGGACAGTTTTTATGCACAGATTCCCGAACCGTGTCACTGCCTGTGACCTCAAAGACCAGTTCAAGTCCGTCCTGTATGAGTAGCTTGCAAAAATCGGTATACACCGGCGTTTTTAATTCGCGGGCCAAAAATATACCAGGGGCGTCCCCCCTTATGTCACAAATGCCTATTACCTCAGCTTCCTTCAGGGAAGAAAGGGCATCCAGGATCGATACACCGCCACGGCCTGCTCCGATAATACCTATCTTGATCATTTAATTAACACCTTCCTGCTTGGGATGTTAAACCATATATTGTATATATCGGATTGGATCCGGAATTAGTTTAGTTGCCCCGTGGTAAAATTTATAAAAAAATGCCGGTTTAAAAAACAATAAATCGAAACCCCTTTGCCGGGGTCTTAAATAAAAGACCCACAGTTTTAACACCTGACCTGATCAGGATCCTCTACTGTGGGTTCTGCAACCGAACTACCGGTTTTCGCCTTTTTCTTTAATTCTATCAACTCAGCCTCCAGCAAGCGGATATACCTGATTTTTTTGTACATCCACATAAATCCCATTAACGCCATCACCAGGGCGCCTGCCGCAGTTGACGCCAGAATTACAATAACCTTGGAAACCTCCTTAACCTGCCAGAGTAAAAAGTAAATAGTCATCTTTTCAGTATTCTGCACCGCAAATACAGCCACAATTAACGCAAATACAATCGCCGCACTAAGATAAAATTGGGCCCTGCTCATTATGCTCACCCACCCTAATTGCCTTATATCCTGAAACTTTCTGGTCGTACGATATAATTATACACAATAGTCAAAACTAAATAAATTTAATTTCTTAAAATTAAACAGTATTAAAACAAATCCGGTGGTCTGTTAATACAAAAATGCCCGCCGCAAAGGGCAGGAGCACACATTTACTAATTAATAGCACGGTTAATTGCCCTATTTGACAAACCTGGCTATGGGCCCTTCCTCTCTGATCAGGTTTTTTATTTGTGAGTAAGGAATGGGAAATTCAGGGATCCCAACATAATGAGGGGTAAACCCTATTTCTTGAAAATATACGACCAGGGCATTATTGGTCAGGTAAAATTCCTCGAAGTCATCAATACCCGTGAATTCTTTGATTAAAGGGATATTCCGCTCTTCTATCTGTTTTCGAATAATATCGGAAACTAAAGTTTTATAGCTGCTGTTCCTTTTAAACAAATCATATAGCCGGTATTCCTTCCCTGTTTCCAGATTTACCGTCAGCGACCTCTGTTCATCAATGCCGTTGGCGGCATGTATTCTAATGCTGAAAACATTGAGCTTCAGGCTGAGGATCCCCTGATCGTTCAGCGTTACTTCATAAACGCCTTTGATCTCCTGATACACATCGCAGCCCTCTTTTGGAATCATGGCCGCCACCTGTTCCTGTATCAGCCTGTTAATTTTATCCTCGACTGTATCGTTGGCAAGACCCGAAACCCGGGGGTAAACCACATCAGTACACTCGTTTTTTATGTGGACATCGGTTATTGCGGCGGCAGAATCTTTACCAAACATTGTTTTCGCCCTCCTTTCGTTCCATTTTATTCATTGTCGGACGGTGGTGTGAACGGAACGGGAGCAGCCCCCCCCTTACGGCATTCCTTTTGGACAGGGGGATGCCCATATCCCGAATAAAAAAGGAGCGCTGTGCGCTCCCCCGCTTGCAGAAAGAACTGTATATCACCGGCCCGTCGAGGCCCCCTTTTTTCCAAGAGGGTTGTATCGGTATCAAGCAGGCGGGGGCAAAAAAATTTGTCCGGCAACAGCCCCCGTAAGTTCCCGATCCACTGCTACATGTGAAAAATTTTGTCCGATTTCCTATGTTTGAAGGTCTTTTCCCGCCCAGTGTATTCCGCCACGGTTTGGCCGTTTCCAAGCAAAATATATTTGTAGATCACCAGGCCGTCCAGGCCGACCGGCCCGCGCGCGTGTATTTTGCCGGTGCTGATCCCTACCTCGGCCCCCAACCCGTAGCGGAAGCCGTCGCTAAACCGTGTGGAACAGTTCCAGAACACGTTCCCCGAGTCTACCAGGGAAATAAAACGCGAAGCCTTTTCCTGTTTGGTTGTAATAATGCTGTCCGTGTGACCCGAACCGTAACGGTTGATATGGCTGATCGCTTCGTCAAGGCTGCCAACAACCCTGATAGCGAGCTTGTAATCCAGGTATTCCGCTTTCCAGTCCTCCTCAGTGGCAGGCGCCACGGGAATAATTCCCCTGGTTTGGGGACAACCGGCTATTTCCACATGTTTTTCGTCCAGGGCTTTCTTCAGTACCGGTAAAAAGCGGCCCGCGGCGCCTTCATGCACCAGCAGGGTTTCGACCGCGTTACACACGGCGACGTACTGGGTTTTAGAGTCCACCACAATCCTTACCGCCATATCCGGATCAAATTCTTGATCAACATAGCAGTGGCATATCCCGTCCGCGTGCCCCATCACCGGTATCCTTGAATTGTCCATGATATACCTGACAAATTCGTTTGAGCCCCGGGGGATGATCAGGTCGATGTATTCGTCCATTTTGAGCATTTCACTGACCTGCGCCCTGGTTTCCATGAGCTTGATCCAGTTGGCGGGCACCCCCGCCTTTGCTGTGGCCCGGGTGATCACATCAGCCAGGATGCGGTTGGTCTCCATCGCTTCGGAGCCGCCTTTAAGCAGCACGCCATTGCCGCTTTTCAAGCAAAGTGTGGAAATCTGCACCAGGGCGTCGGGCCTGGATTCAAAGATCACGCCGATGACCCCGATTGGGCAGGTTACCCTGAAAAGTTCCAGGTTATCGTCTAGTTCCGTGGCCAGGAGCGTCTTGCCCACAGGGTCCCCCAGGCTAATCAAACTGTTGATCCCCTCAACCACATCAGCTATTTTTGTTTCATCAAAACTAAGCCTCTTCAAAAGCGGCTCCGGCAGATTTTCCCGCTCACTCCTGGCCAGGTCCTCCCGGTTGGCTTTAATTATCTCCGCCCGGCGCTCAACCAGTGCTCCGGCGATTTGCCGCAAGGCCCTATTTTTTTGCTCCGCGCTCATGGCCGCCAGTTCGATGGAGGCGTCCTTTACTTGGCGCGCAAATTCGTTTATAGCCAAAGACATCCCCGTCCTTCCGTGATTTTCAAATGTGGTAATCCATATACCCTATTCTAAGCTCCCGGCAGTCAAATTTCAACCGCCGACCAAAAACATCGTCACCAGGCGCCTTTAAACTGAAAGGTTGTCAACAACCCCGTCCCCGTGACACCCCTTGTCGGGATTGCCGGTAACGTGATAAGATCAATACCGGATATTTTTGGAAAGGAATGCATGTAAATATGAGCAGGTCGCTGATTTACGTATTTGAAACCCGCCCCCAGTTTATCATCCTCTCCGTCGCCTGCGTACTGGCCGCCACGGGAGCGGCCTACTGGCGGGCCGGCAGCGTCAACCTGACATACCTGGTCCTGGCCCTGGTTGGAGCCATGTCGGCACACGCGTCAGTTAACATACTAAACGACTACAGCGATTATAAAAGCGGTCTGGATGAAA
>CAYMJG010000027.1:0-28987 GCA_964390855.1 uncultured Eubacteriales bacterium
GCGGCACTATAATACTGGGGATAATCCTTTTAGTTACCGCGCTTTGCTTCAGCAGTTCAGTAACGCTGATATTTAACATTTTTCCTGCAAACGTGTTGGGTGTGATCTTGTTTTTCGCCGGCCTGGAACTTGCTGCCTCAGCCCGTGATGTGGAAAAAGAAAAGGGCGGTTATTATACGTTACTGGTCACCGCCGGTTTCTCCTTCTGGAATATGGGCGCCGGTTTCCTGGCAGGCATTTTCATGCAGGAGCTGCTGAAAAGAAAGGTCTTTAAAATGTAGGGCGGGCTTTCAGCCCGCCACTCCAATCGGGGACATTCCTCGACCCCGAAAGAACACCCGTCAGAAGCGGTGTGTCTCCGTTTCTTTAAACTGCGCCCTGGGCCATCATGGCGTTGGCCACCTTGAGGAAACCGGCGATATTGGCGCCGGCCGCCAGGTCGCCCGCGCAGCCGTATTCTTTTGCCGCCTGGCTGATCTGGCGGTAGATATTGACCATAATATCTTTTAATTTAGCGTCTACTTCATCAAATGTCCAGGAAAGCCTCATGCTGTTCTGGGACATTTCCAGGGCCGAGGTGGCTACCCCGCCGGCGTTGGCGGCTTTGGCCGGTCCAAAAAGAAGACCGTTGTTTTGATAGGTTTTTATCGCCCCGGGTGTTGACGGCATATTAGCGCCTTCAGCCAGCGCCCATACTCCATTGGTAACCAGGACCCGGGCCGACTCCTCGTCAATCTCGTTTTGTGTGGCGCAGGGCAGGGCAATATCGCATTTAATTGTCCAGATTCCCTTTGAGCCTTCATAATACTGGGCAGAGGGATGATCCTGCACATACTCCTTGATTCTCTTTCTTTCAACCTCTTTAATCCGTTTCATTGTATCCAGATTGATCCCTTCCGGATCATATATATAGCCGTTGGAGTCGCTCATAGCTACAACCCTGGCGCCCATCTCCTGGGCTTTTTCCGCGGCATAGGTGGCCACATTGCCGGAACCGGAGACAACCACCCGCTTACCGGCAATCTCTTTGCCGTTATCTTTGAGCATTTCCCGCAGAAAATACAACAGCCCGTAGCCGGTGGCCTGTTTTCTGGCCAGGCTGCCGCCGTAAGTCAGCCCTTTGCCGGTGAATACGCCGTGGTAGAGCATGGTGATCCTTTTGTACTGGCCGTATAAATAGCCGACTTCCCGGGCGCCGACGCCGATATCGCCCGCCGGCACATCCACGTCAGCCCCCACATAGCGGTAAAGCTCGGTCATGAAGCTCTGGCAGAAGCGCATCACTTCGCCATCTGATTTTCCTTTGGGGTCAAAGTCGCTGCCCCCTTTGCCGCCGCCGATGGGCAGGCCGGTCAGGGAGTTTTTAAAAGTTTGTTCAAAACCGAGAAACTTCATAATGCCCAGGTTGACGGAAGGGTGAAAGCGCAGGCCGCCCTTATAAGGACCGATGGCGCCGTTGAAATGGACCCGGTAGCCGCGGTTCATCTGGATCCGGCCCTGGTCGTCATGCCAGGGCACCCGGAACATGACCATCCGTTCAGGTTCCACGATCCTGTTTAAAAGTCCGGCTTCAATAAACTCCGGGTGTTTTTCGATGACAGGCTTTAAGGACTCCAATACCTCCAAAACAGCCTGGTGAAATTCAAGTTCGTGCGGGTCCCTTTTTTTAACCTGCTCCATAACCTCTGCAATCACTTTTTGTGACGTAGCCACTAATAAAACCTCCCTTGCTATTCTTTACCGTTTGGCGTTGTAAATGCGCTATTTTTCACCAATAAGGTGTTTAATTATTCGCGATTAATTTTTAATATCCTCCATTTATTTGTTTAAAATACAAATTCCATATTAATAGAAAAACCGCCTTGCGGCGGCCTGCTAAAACGGTGCGTTGTGTTCACTACTTAAAGTCATCGGCGAGGGCCAGAATTTTATCCAGCAATTTTTCCCGGCGGGCATTTATCGCGGCAAAGTCCATGAAAGGAATATAGTAGTGTTCCACCTCGTCATGGACTCTTTTGGCCCGTCCGATAAAGGCAATCGCCTGTTCCATACATTGGCGGTACATGCCCCGCGCCGCCCCTTTTTCGGCCAGGTAGGCCTCGTTGATCACCGGATCCACGCAGGTCATGGTGTCTATCACCCGGTCACCGTCCCGGGGCTGATAAATATGAGGTTCGATATTGTTAATCACGGCCAGGTCCAGGTCGTGTATCACCAGGTGATCAATGTGCTCCGGGCTCAGGGCGCAATGGAAGGCGGTTACCCTGTAACCCCTGGCTATGGCCGCTTCCAGTAAGCGGCTGACCAGAATGGTTTTGCCGGTGCCGTCATCGCCTTCTATTATATAGCGCTTTTTGAGGTTGCTGACCACTGTGTCCAGGTGGCTGACCGAGCCGTCCGGCGTAATAGCGGTGGCGAAAAGCCGCCGTATCCTGGGACAGCCGTTTAACAGGGGCTTTTCCGCAAAAATTTCATGGGTCAGATCGATTACCAGCCTGTTGAAGGCTCCCAGTTTAAAGGCGCCGCTTTCGGTATAATATGATTCCACTTCGTCCAGAAAAAGTTTTGCCGCGCTCAGATATGAATAAGCACGCTTGAAAAGCCGCCTCATTTCTTTATTTAATGAAAGGATTTCTTTTTTATTGCCGCGGATGCCCTGTTCGTTCCAGTGATCACCGAGGTTAATGATCGCATCAACGGCCCCCGGGTTTTTCGGATCAACCACATGCGGGGCGGTTCCATCCAGTATCGCCACAGCAAGCGCCGGCACGCAAATACCGTCCAGGGAACCGTTGTCCGAGGAACAGCAGTGGAATTCCAGATCATAGCCCCGCTCCAGCAAAGCATCTGCTATTTTCCGCATAAAAGTGGATTTGCCGACGCCCGGGCCGCCCTTTAAAATAAATATATGGGACGCATCCTTATCAATTATGTGATTATAAAAAGAATGAAAACCACGCGCAGTATTACCGCCGGGAAATACCTTGATTGATTTTCCTCTGCTCAAAACCTCGCCTCCTAAAAATAACCTGGGTAACTTCAATAAACAGCCGGCTCACCAGGGATAAGCTGTGTTTTTGGAAAACTGTTGCACTATAAAATATATGTCACAGCGGCAGTAATATGTTCATCTGATTATTCTGCAAAATCATATATCTTTTTTAAAAGGGCCGTGTTAAAATACATGTTATAATTGTACGAGTCTTTATAGAGGAGTTGTTCAGTTCCCGATGTATAAAATATTAAAAAAAGAAACCCTGGCGCCGGCCATCAAACTTTTTGAGATAGAAGCGCCCCTGGTTGCCGGGAAGGCTGCGGCAGGACAGTTTGTCATCCTGCGGGCCCATGATCATGGTGAGCGGATCCCCCTGACTATTGCTGATTTTGACCGGGAAAAGGGCGCCATCACCTGTGTTTTTCAGGAGGTGGGCAAGACTACCAGGGAACTCGGTACCTTGGATCAGGGGGATTGTATCCGGGATTTTGTAGGACCGCTGGGCAACCCCACCCATATCGAAAACTACGGCCGGGTGGTCTGTGTCGGCGGCGGCGTCGGCGTCGCCCCCGTTCATCCCATAGCCCGGGCTTTAAAAGAAGCCGGGAACGAAGTGATCGGCATTATGGGCGCGCGCACCGCGGAGCTGGTCTTTTGGGAGGATCGGATGAGGCTCGCCTGCAGTGAACTGCGGGTGACAACAGATGACGGGTCTTATACCCGCAAAGGGTTTGTTACAGACCTGCTGCGGGAAGTGATTGAAGAAAAGGGCGACATCGCCCTTTGTATCGCCATCGGACCGCTGCCGATGATGCGGGCGGTGGTTGATTTAACCAGTAAATACAACCTGAAAACTGTCGTTAGTTTAAATTCCCTGATGGTGGACGGCACCGGCATGTGCGGCTGCTGCCGGGTTACCGTCGGCGGTGAGACAAAATTTACCTGTGTGGACGGACCGGAATTTGACGGGCGCCTGGTGGACTTTGCCGAGATCACCCGCCGTGCGGTTACTTACAAACCGCAGGAGCAGGCAGCCCTGGATTTGTATAGCCAAAAGGGCGGCCAAAAATGCCAGTGCGGCTGCGGGGGTGAATAAAATGGCGGAAAAGAAAAAAATCGTGCCCCATAAAAACCCGATGCCGGCCCAAGACCCTGCAGTAAGGGCCGGGAACTTCAATGAGGTAGCCCTGGGCTACGGCGAAGAGGCTGTGGTAGCCGAGGCCAACCGCTGCCTGCAGTGCAAAAATGAGCCTTGCAGGCAGGGCTGCCCTGTGGAAATAGATATCCCCGCCTTTATCAAACTGGCTGCCCGGAGGGATTTTAAGGGCGCAATCAAAAAACTAAAGGAAAAAAATGTTCTGCCGGGCGTGTGCGGCCGGGTTTGCCCCCAGGAAAACCAGTGCGAGAAATACTGCACCATCGGCAAAAAACATCAGCCGGTGGCTATCGGCCGCATCGAACGCTACTGCGCCGACTGGGAACTGGCCAACGGGCCGCTGCCCCTGGAAACCCGCCCCCTTAAAGGAAAAAAAGTGGCCATTGTCGGTTCCGGCCCGGCCGGCCTAACCTGCGCCGCCGATCTGGGCAAACTGGGTTATCAGGTGACCATATTTGAAGCGCTGCATATACCGGGCGGCGTGCTGATGTACGGCATTCCGGAATTCCGTCTGCCCAAAGCGGTGGTGCAGGCCGAGGTGCAAAACCTGAAAAAGCTCGGGGTGGATATACAGGTAAACGCTGTGGTGGGCAAGTTCGCCACAGTTGACGAATTGAAGAAAGAGCATGGCTTTGACGCCGTCTTTATCGGTACCGGCGCAGGCCTGCCCCATTTCATGAGAATACCCGGCGAAAACGCCTGCGGGGTATATTCAGCCAACGAATTTCTCACCCGTACCAATTTAATGAAGGCCTATCTTTTCCCCGAATATGACACGCCAATCCGCATCGGCCGGAAGGTGGCCGTCCTGGGCGGCGGCAATGTGGCTATGGACTCGGCGCGCACAGCGCTGCGGCTGGGGGCGGAGGAATCGTGGATTGTCTACCGGCGTTCCAGAACAGAACTGCCGGCGCGTCACGAAGAAGTGGAGCACGCTGAGGAGGAGGGCGTCAAGTTCAAATTTCTAACCAGCCCCACCAGGATCCTGTATAATGAGGATTACTGGGTAACGGGTATGGAGTGCCTGCAGTATGAACTGGGCGAGCCGGATCAGTCGGGGCGGCGAAGCCCCGTACCGATAGAAGGGTCGGAGTTTATCATTGATGCGGATACTGTGGTGGTGGCCATCGGCCAGGGCCCGAACCCGCTGGTGCCGCGGACTACAAAAGGCCTGGCCTGCAACCGGAGGGGCAATATTACCGCAGATATGGAGACTGGCGCCACTTCCCTGCCGGGCATATTCGCCGGCGGCGATGTGGTCACCGGAGCAGCCACGGTGATCCTGGCGATGGGGGCCGGACGTACGGCTGCCAGGGCTATAGACGCCTACCTGAAGGAGGTATGATCAGTGGCGGCTAAATTTACTAACGACGATGTGCGCAGACTGGCCAAAGAATGGGGAGTCAAATTTATCCGGCTGCAATTTACAGATATCTTCGGCATCCTAAAGAATGTGGCGATTACGGTTGAGCAGCTGGATAAGGCGCTGGGCGGGGAATTGATGTTTGACGGTTCATCCATTGATGGTTTTGTGCGCATCGAAGAATCTGATATGTACCTGCGTCCGGATCCCTCAACATTTGCTATTTTTCCCTGGAGACCGAGGGAAAGCGGTGTGGCCAGGCTGATATGCGACGTCTATACCGCCGATGGCGCCCCGTTTCAGGGGGATCCCCGGCACGTTTTACGCCGGGCGGTAGAGGAAGCGCGCCGGATGGGCTTTGTGATGAATGCCGGGCCGGAGCTGGAGTTCTATCTTTTTCACCTGGACAGCGAGGGCAAACCGACCACAATTACACACGATCGCGCCGGCTATTTTGACATGGCGCCGGTGGATATGGGGGAAGATGCCCGCCGTGATATGGTCCTGGCACTGGACAAGATGGGCTTTGAAATAGAGGCCTCCCACCACGAGGTCGGCAGCGGTCAGCACGAGATTGACTTCAAATACTCCGATGCCCTTGATATTGCGGACAAAATAGTCACATTCAAGTTTGTGGTGCGCACCACAGCACAGCGACATGGCCTGCACGCCACATTTATGCCCAAACCGATTTACGGGATGGCCGGTTCCGGCATGCATATCAACCAGTCACTGATGAAGGATGGTGAGAACGCCTTTTATGATCCGGCCCAGCCGGAGGGGTTGAGCCAGGATTGTCTGTATTACGTAGGCGGCCTGATGGAACACGTCAAGGCCATCACCGCCATCGCCAACCCCACGGTTAACTCCTATAAACGCCTTGTTTCCGGTTTTGAGGCGCCCGTATATATCGCCTGGTCGGGGCGAAACCGCAGTCCCTTAATCAGGATTCCGGCTAAAAGAGGCATGTCCACCCGCATTGAACTGCGCAGCCCCGACCCCACATGCAATCCCTATCTGACGCTGGCGGTGTGCCTCAAGGCGGGCCTGACGGGAATAAAAGATAAGATCCTGCCGCCGCGGCAGTGCAACCGCAATATTTATGAAATGACAGCGGATGAAAGGCTGCAGTCGGGCATAGACAGCCTGCCGGAAAACCTGAAGGATGCTGTAGGTGAATTGGAAAAAGATCAGGTTATGAAAGAAGCCCTGGGTGAGCATGTATTCGAAAGGTTCATCGCGGCAAAAAAAATTGAGTGGGGCCGTTACCGGATCCAGGTCCATCCCTGGGAAACCATTGAGTACCTGGCTAAATTCTAAATAAAACAAATAAAATCTACTATTACGGTAGATTGGCAAAAGAGCCCCTATTAAATACCTGCATAGGGGCTCTTAGAGGTACTCGATAGTTATTTTTTTGCCCAGTGACAACAATATTTCAGCAATGTCCCGCACCGTTTGGTTCTTAATCACACACGAAACTGGGAATCCGGGATAGTGGATGGCCTGATTGATCGCCAGCCCGACCATGAAGTGTATCTCATCCGCCCTGAGAAGCGCCGCTGCGAGCCGGCTGGCCCCGTCTCTGGCGCGGTCCAGTTCTCTTGGCCTGCGCCCCTCTTTTAAATGCAGCAGCGCGTAATAAATGGTAATGGCTCCTTCTGTGACCAGATCTATACCCTCGATTATGCCGGCAGGCGGCACTGTGCCACAATCGGAATCCAGGTCAATCGCTATCTCTCTGTCCAATATGCGGCTGACCATCAGGCTGGTGGAACCGCCGCATACCACCTTGAAACCCTCGGCGCCGGCCAGCTTTTCAACTACTGGCAGATCCTTTTCCGACTCCCGGGGTGGGCCGACCAGTGCTATTAGTTTTCTGGCCCGCCGTGCTTTGACCACCACTATACTGACATCATCGCCCGGCAGGCCGCCATAAAGCATATTGCAGTGTGCGGTTATTTCACCGGCCCAATCCGCGGCCTCATAATCCATAGCCGCCAGCTTGTTTATAAATTTGCCGACCTGTATTTCCCCCCAGCCGAAGTTCCAAACCCTGCCGATGCCGGCATGGAGTACACCGTCACTGAGCATTACCAGCCAGTCACCCGGGTTTAAATGAAAATTCGCTTCTTTGATTTTTTTTTCGCCTATTTTCCTGGTGGTGCGCTGCAAATAGTGTAAAGAGTCCCCACTGCCAAAATAAGAGTCGGGGTTATCAAATTCAGCAAGGTAGGAGCGGCCGTCAGGGAAAACCTGTAGTATGGTAAAGGTGCTGTAGGCCAGGTTCCTCACTTTGTCCACAGGCAGGGTATTGGCCATGGTTTCAATGACCTCGTCAATGTGACAGCCCATTTTCAACATGGTGGCGGCTGTTTTAGCGGTGATGCGGGATAAAATATTGGCCTTGACCCCGCTGGCCAGACCGTCAGCCAGCACAATTACCGTTGAGCCGGCGGATTTACGGACCTCGATAGAGTCGCCGCAAAGTTCCTCGCCTTTTTTGTTCAACTGTGATATGCCAATGTCAAGGTAGAGCATGTCCCTTTTCCTTTCTACCCCCTTTGTAAGCCTGACTAGTTGGCTACCTGGATTCTCAGGTTGTTTAACTAAAATTTTACCCGTATAGGGCGGAGAACACCTCATTTTCAAACAACTCAACTATGTTTTCGCAGGTTATATTTGTGTATGTCTTTTTACCGATCATTACGGTCACGCCGTCCGAGCAGCGTTCCAAACAGAATATTCCCTTGAGGGTTACAATATCGTCTAGCCGGTAGTGTGCAATCAGGTTTTCTATTTCAGCAATGACGTTTTTGGATCCGCGCAAAAAACATGAACTGCCCACACACACCTGTATAACCAGCATTTTGGAACCTCCAGAATCAGCTGTGTAAAATATATCAAACAATTCTCTTTTCGGTATTGTGCTGTTTAAATCCTTTAAAATACATGTTAAAATAAATAATTCCCAAGAATATTCGGATTTGTGCCGCAACAGGTGAGCAGGTTGCAGCAAAAAGGATAGACAGAAAACGAATATATGATAGAATTCCTATTAGGCGCAACTAGAAAGGGTGATGAATTTGAAAAATACGCTGGCCGTCCTGGTTGTTAATAAGCCCGGTGTACTGGCGCGCATATCCGGCCTTTTAAGCCGGCGGGTGGTTAATATTGAAAGCATTGCGGCCGGTTACACGGAAGAACCTGATGTGACCCGCATTACCCTTGAAGTAAAGGGAGATGAGCAGTCGCTGGAACAGGTGATCAAACAGCTCTCCAAACTAGTGGATGTAATTAAAATTGTCGGGTTGAAGGTAGAGGAGTCGGTTGAGCGTGAACTGGCCTTAATCAAGGTTAAGGCGGAGGACAACCACCGCTCTGATATTGTCAACCTTGTTTCGGTGTTCAGGGCGAACATCATTGATGTAAACAAAGAAACGATGATCATCGAAACACTGGGTGATCAGAAAAAAATTGACGCCTTCTGTGCCGTGCTTGAAGACTATGGTATCGTTGAACTGGTACGGACGGGGAAGGTTGCCCTGTCCAGGAAGCCTATAGCCGTTAAACAAACAGTGGAGGGGCAGTGAACAGTACCCCGGGCTATGTGGATATCTGGTATCATTGACATTTATCCGGCAAAAGTATATATATAATAGTAAATATAAAGGTATTTACTGTTGCTTTAACGGGGAGGCCCGCCCATGACGGACAAAAAAAAGATTATGATCAGCCTGCCTGATTCACTTTTAGCGGAGGTAGACGGTATTGCGGCAGCCGACCGGCTCAACCGCAGCGAGTTTATTCGTAAAGCGATGAGTTTTTATGTAACTGAATGCAAGCGGCGCCTACTGCGGGAGCAGATGAAAAAAGGCTATCTGGAGATGGCCAAAATAAATTTGGATCTTGTTGTGGAGCATTACCGCCTGGAGTCAGAGGTACATGAGCTTTACGAGCTTCCTGTCCCGGAGGTAAAATAAATATGTTAATCCACAGGGGGGATATCTATTATGCCGACCTGAGCCCGGTGGTCGGTTGCGAGCAAGGCGGGACCAGGCCGGTGCTGATCATCCAGAACGACATCGGTAACCAGTACAGCCCTACCACCATAGTGGCCGCAATTACATCACAGATTGACAAACCGAAGTTGCCGACGCACGTTTCCCTGCCGGTAACCGCGGGCGGGCTGGGGAAAAATTCAGTGATACTGCTGGAACAAATCAGGACCATCGATAAGAGCAGGCTGCTGGAAAAGGTGCATTCACTGGACAGCGACACAATGACCAGGGTAAACCAGGCGGCGGAAATCAGCCTGGGCCTGGTTGAACTCTAGAGCAGGGCAAAAATAATATTTTTAATAAAAAACCTTAACCCGGTACCCTTATCCGAGCAAGGTTTTTTAATTGTACAGGCAATTATGTTTTTGGGTTATCTGAGCGGAAGGAAGGTTGACATGGTAAAGCGCGTCAGTAGGGGCAGTTTTTATCCGCAGGGGGCCACATTGGCTGCAGGGGGGGTAAATTTTGCACTTTTTTCAAGGTATGCGGAAGGTGTTGACCTGCTGCTTTTTTCTCATCCCCTGGAGGCGACACCCACGGAGATCATACCGGTTAAGCACCAGACCGCCAGTGTCTGGCACTGTTTTGTAGAAAGTCTGGGCCCCGGACAGCTTTACGCCTATCGTGTGCGGGGGCCTTACCAGCCGCAAAAAGGCCTGCGTTTCAACCCCAACCGCCTGTTAATCGACCCCTACGCCAGGGCCATCACCGGCAAATTTGTGCCGGGTGTATGCCACCTGGGCTACGATCCCGCCTCACCCCTAACTGATTCCTCTTTCAACGAACTGGTCAATTACGGTGGGGCGCCTAAATGCGTTGTAATTGATCAGCAGTTTGACTGGGAGGGGGATGCCCCGCCACAGGTACCCCCGCAGGAAACAGTTATTTATGAGGCCCACTTGAAGGGATTGACGGCGCATGAGACGTCAGGTGTTAGAAATCCGGGTACCTACCTGGGTGTAATAGAAAAAATACCATATTTGCAGAGCCTGGGCATCACGGCAGTCGAGTTTTTACCTGTCAGCCACTGCCACACGGAGGAATCGCTGCTAAAAAGAGGTTTGACCAATTACTGGGGCTACAACACCCTGGGATTCTTCGCCCCCGACAGCCGGCTTGGCAGCGGAAGTTACCCGGGTTGTCAAGTGCCCGAATTCAAGCGGATGGTCAAGGAACTGCACAGGGCAGGTATAGAAATAATTCTCGACGTAGTATACAACCACACCGCCGAAGGCGACGAACGGGGGCCCACCCTTTCATTCAGGGGAATCGACAACATCACCTATTACAAACTGCAGAAGAATAAAAGGTACTATGCCGATTTTAGCGGTTGCGGCAACACCCTTAATTTTGGCGAGTTCCAGGTTGTCAAGATGGTTATTGACTCACTGCGCTACTGGGTACAGGAGATGCATGTGGACGGTTTCCGCTTTGACCTGGCAACGATACTTGGGCGGGAAAACGACTGCTTTTCCCAGAAGGCGGGACTTTTCAGGGCAATCCGCATGGATCCTGTCCTGGCGGGGGTGAAGCTGATTGCCGAGCCCTGGGACGCCAGTGCCGGTTCCAGCCAGTTGGGGAATTTCCCTCCGGGTTGGTCTGAATGGAACGGCGCCTACCGTGACTGCGTGAGAAAATTTGTTAAAGGGATGCCGGGAATGCTGCCGGAAATGGGGCGGCGTTTAACCGGCAGCGCCGATTTTTTTGCAGCCGGCGGACGAACGCCGTTCAGCGGCGTTAATTATATCACCTGTCATGACGGCTTTACGCTCAACGACCTGGTCTCATACGAAAGGAAACATAACCAGAGCAACCTGGAAAATAATCAGGACGGCGCAAGTGATAACAATTCATTTAACTGCGGCCGGGAGGGCGTTACCTTCGATCCGCTGATCCTGGAATTGCGGAAAAAAAATATTAAAAACTTTTTTGCCGTTTTACTAGTCTCCCAGGGTCTGCCGATGATCCTTGGCGGGGATGAGTTCCTGCGCACGCAACAGGGAAACAACAACGCCTACTGCCAGGACAACAAGATCAGTTATTTCGACTGGTCACTGGCAGATGCCAATAAGGATATGATCCACTTTGTGCGCAAGATGATCGCCTTGAGAAAACGCCATCCCCATTTTTGCCGGGAAAAATTCTTTACCGGCCGGGATCTGGACCTGGACACCATAAAGGATATTAACTGGTATGCCGAAGATTCCAACCCCCCCGATTGGCAATGCCCGGATAAGGGTTTCCTGGCTTTCCTCATTCAGGGAAGTGAACTTACCGGGGCAGCGGGAAAGGAAAAGGAAACTGATATCCTGGTGATACTTAACACCCTTAAAACCGGGCAGATCTTTAATCTTCCCCGCACCCGGCCGGGTGCGGTTTACAGCAGGATTCTGGATACCTCCCTGCCCTACGGCCGGGACCTGCTGGAAGATGAGGAGGCGGCGCCGCTGCCCGGGCGTTTTTATTGGGTTGCGCCGCAAAGTGTGGTTATACTAATCAGCAAACCATGAAAAATACGTACAAAAAAGGGGATGCCGTATGCTAGCCATTACAGGCGGTAAAGTTTTAACCATGGCTGGGCGCCCGCTGGAAAAGGGGACCGTGCTGGTGGACGGGGGAAAAATTACCGGGGTCGGCGCGGGTATCCTGGCGCCTGGGGGCGCCGAGATATTTGACGCGACCGGGATGATTGTTATGCCGGGCATGATTGATTGCCACACCCATGTGGGGATTGTGGAGGAAATCTACCGGGAAGAAGGGGACGACAGCAACGAAATGACCGATCCGGTAACCCCGCACCTGCGGGCCATAGACGCTGTAAACCCGCATGATCTGGGGTTTCGTGACGCAGTGGCGGGTGGTGTGACCACCATAGTGACAGGGCCGGGCAGCGCAAACATTATCGGCGGGGAAATGGTTGCCTTGAAAACCAGGGGGACAGTTGTTGACGATATGATCGTGCGGCAGCCGGTTGGTTTGAAAGCGGCCCTCGGTGAAAATCCCAAGCATAGTTACGGCAAGGAAAAAAAATCCCCCGCTACGCGTATGGCCTCAGCCGCCATGATTAGAGAAGCTTTGATCCAGGGCCAGGCCTACCTGAAAAAAGAAACACCGGACAGGGATTTGAAGATGGAAGCCCTGGGCAGGGTCTTGCGCAAGGAGATACCTTTGCGGGTGCACGCGCACCGTGCGGATGATATTATGACGGCCGTGCGGATTGCCGATGAGTTTGGCATCGGCCTGGTCATCGAACACTGCACGGAGGGACATCTGGTAGCGCAAAAACTGGCCGAGAAAAAAATACCGGCGGTAATCGGGCCGGTGATTACCAACAGGGCCAAGGTGGAAATGCAGGGGCTGACCCTGACTACGGCCAGGGTACTGGCTGATAGCGGCCTCCTATTTGCGTTTATGACGGATCACCCGGTGGTTCCGATCCAATATTTGGCCGCATCCGCCGCTCTTGCCGTTAAGGGCGGCTTGCCCGCAGACAAGGCCCTTGAGTGTATCACTATTAATGCGGCGAAAATTTTGGGGTTGGAAAAACAGTTGGGCAGTATTGAGCCGGGCAAGGACGCCGATATTGTTATATTGGACAGGCACCCCCTAGATATAGCTTGCCGGGTGATGCAAGTATACATTAATGGCGAAAAAGCGCTGCCGTAAAATAAGCGGATCTGTCAAAAATTTAAATTTTTTTAGTTTATTTAAAAAGAGAGGAAGGAGTTTGTATATACAGGTCGAATACAGTTTTGGCTAACTTATACTGATATGCCATTATGTAGATATTTGTCGAGGGGTGTCGGAATGAGAGGAAGAAGGTTGAAGGTATTAATTGCGGACGATCAGCCCGGGGTGCGTTATCTGCTTGATATTGTGGTCAGGGAGTGCGGGCACGAGACCTACCTGGCGCAAAACGGGCTGGAGGCAGTGGAAAAGGCGCGAGCAAAGAAACCCGACCTGATCTTTATGGACGTGCGCATGCCGTTGAACGGGGGGCTGGAGGCGCTAGGAGAAATCAAGCGGACCAATCCGGAAATTGAGGTGGTGATCATGACTGCCTACGGTTCTGAGCAGACCATTACCGACGCATTGGAAAAAGGCGCCTGGTGCTATATTGCCAAGCCCTTTGATGTTCACGAGATAAAAGAACTTTTAATTGATTTCAGCAATGAATATGCTGTCCACAGGCCCGAGGCGGTGGGTTTTCAGTAAAATTTATTTGGGAAGAACATTCCTTTGAATTATTTTTCCAAGCCTCCCCGCAAGGGGGGGGTTTTTGTCGTATAGGAGCGAAATGACCCCGGGAATAAGCGGGGCCACTGTTTCAGGCAACTCTTCAAAAAGTCTTGTTTTTCGGGAACTTTTGGGCCTTTTTTGTTATAATTATGCTGTGTTTTATTTGCCGGGGTTTTCGCAAGGTTTTATCTGCGGTCGGCAAAAGGTTATAATATACAGGGGTGGTGCGCCTATTGGTTGTGATGAAAACAGCATCTGCGGCAGAAACCGGCATGCTTGGTGAAAAACTGGGCTCTTTACTGGGTGCGGGCGATTTGGTCTGTCTTTACGGTGGTCTTGGCGCCGGCAAGACCTGTCTGGCACAGGGGATAGCGCGCGGTTTGGGTGTGGAAGACGCCGTATCCAGTCCCACCTTTACCTTAATCAATGAATATTACGGCAGATTGCCGCTTTTTCATATGGATGTGTATCGCCTGGACTCCGCCACGGAAATGGAGGACCTCGGTTATGAGGAATATTTTTATGACGGTGGCGTTACCCTGGTTGAATGGGCGGAAAAGATAGACGGATTGCTGCCGGCGGACAGGCTGGACGTTTTTATCGACGGGAATGTGGAGGAAGGGGAAGAAGAATCACGGAAGGTAACCTTTTTGCCCGGAGGTGAAAGGTTCCGGCTTTTAATGAAGGAGTTGATCGCTGTTGTATGTCCTGGGGATTGAGTCGGCCACACCGGTTGCCGCGGTGGCAGTGGCCGGTGAGGGAGTAATCCTGGCAGAGCGCATGGTCTTTAATCGTCGCACCCACTCCGTTAACCTGCTGCCGATGATTAAATCCGTACTGGAGGAGTCGGCGGTGGATAAGCGGGATCTGGGCGGCATTGCTGTGTCGGGCGGGCCCGGTTCGTTTACCGGCCTGCGTATCGGTATCAGTACGGCCAAGTTCCTGGCGCTGGCATTGGGCCTGCAGGTGGCAGGCATATCCACACTGGCGTCCCTGGCTTACCCGTTGATCGGGCGTGGTTTTTTTATCTGCCCGGTGTTGAATGCACGCAAGAACGAAATATACACCTCGGTATATGATAATAAAAATATACTTTCCCCCCTGGCCGGCCCTATGGCAGTGCACCCGGAGGAACTGACGGGTATTCTGAAGGAGCTGAACGGCCCTGTAATTTTTGCCGGGGACGGGGTATCCCAGTATGCGGAAATGCTTAAAGCGGGCCTGGGGAAACTGGCCGGTTTTGCCCCGGCCATGTCAAATTTCCCCCGGGGCGCCGCAGTGGCCGAGCTCGGCCTGTTAGCCTTTAAAGCAGGCCGGGGCATGGCGCCCGCCGACCTGCGGCCGGAATACATCAGACCCTCGGAAGCAGAGGTGATCTGGCTTAAAAAGAATCGCCCCGGGAGTTGAAACAATGGCTGTAACTTTCGAAAATATGAACGTGGATCACCTGGATCAGGTTTTACAGATCGAAAAGGCCTCTTTCCCGGCGCCTTGGTCAAGGGATGCCTTTTTGGGTGAAATTTTACAAAATGACCTGGCTTACTATATTGTCGCGGTGAGTGATGGCGCGGTGGCCGGCTACGGCGGCATGTGGCTGATCCTGGATCAGGCGCACATTACCAATGTGGCCGTAGGGCCCGATTGGCGCGGGAAGGGCCTGGGCAAAGCGTTGATGCTGGAAATGATCCAACTGGCTGCAGTGAGGGGCGCCGGCAGCATGACTCTGGAGGTCCGCCCCTCAAACAAAGTGGCCCGGAGGCTTTATCATGGTTTGGGTTTTGAAGAAAGGGGAGTCAGGAAGTGTTACTACGCGGAAACCAACGAGGACGCCATCATCATGTGGAAAGATGATCTTCCGGCGCGGGATTTTAAATTTATCCACGCGTAGATCAGGGGATGGCCGGTATGAAGCAGCAGGGCCGGCTTCACCGGTGATTATCGCGCCCGATTCTTGAACAGTTGTAGGTGCGGCTTTAGCCGCACATTTTTGCGTGCGGAAGCAACCATGCCCGGATCGGCAATCCGGCTTTAGTTTAATGTTGAGCTAATCTTGCTTCTTGTTTCCCTTTTACCCCATGGTTTATAAGCGGATATCAGCACCTGGGCAAGCAGCAGCAGCAGCTGGACACTGCCAAAGATGACGGCCATCTGCTTGTCGTACAAATACGTGGTATTTTGCAGGGCCAGGCCCCGTTCCAGATCCGCGATGGCCGTGGCCCCGTCTGTCCAGGGACCGAGCCAGAAGGTACCGAAGATGATCTGAGCCAGTGTGGCGGTCCATTTAAAGATCACCCAGCGAAACTTGAAAAAACCCCAGTTAGTGAACAGGGAGATCAACAGGCCCGTGATCAGCGAGCCCATAGCCGCCGGAATAATAATATAATAATCTTTAAATCAAAATATTAATTGGCCAACCGACTAAATCCTTTACTGGCAATAGTATACTGTCACTGAATTTTGGCTGTCAAGGAATAAGGCAATAGAACAGGGGACGGTGCTCCGTTTCACCCACCACGGCAAATATTTTTGCGTGGCTTTTTTATTGCCGGGAGCGGGGATAATAAAACGGGGGAGGCGCGGGTTTTGCTGAAAACTGATGAACGAAAAATAGCGATTGTCGGCGTGGGCGCGGTGGGGGCTTCTACAGCTTACGCCCTTGCCGTGAGCGGGCTGGTGTCGGAACTGGCGCTTGTCGATGTTGATCGGGCCAAAGCTGAGGGCGAGGCAATGGACCTGGCGCACGCGGCGGCTTTTATCAAACCGGTCAGGATTTACGCCGGGAGCTATGAAGACTGCCGGGACGCTTCAATCATCATTTATTCGGCCGGGTTAAACCAAAAACCGGGCGAGACCAGGATGGACCTGCTGCTGAAAAACTTCGGCATTTTAAAAGAGGTCCTGCCGCAGTTGCTGGGAGGCGGTGACAGCATCCTGATCATTGTAACCAACCCGGTGGACGTGCTCACCTACGCCGCGCTGAGAATATCCGGTTTGCCGCCGGAAAGGGTTTTCAGTTCGGGCACAGTCCTGGACAGTTCCCGCTTCCGGCACGGCCTGAGCCACCACTGTCGCGTGGCGCCGGGGAACGTCCACGCCTATGTGATCGGGGAGCACGGCGATAGTGAGGTGTTACTCTGGAGCCTGGCTAATATTGCGGGCGCGGGCATCGACCGTTATTGCGAACTGGCGGGTATTCCCCCGGTCGACCGCCGGCAGGTGGACAGCCAGGTCAGGAACGCCGCATATGAAATCATTTCCCGCAAAGGCGCGTCATATTATGCGGTCAGCCTGGCTTTAAAGCGCATCTGTGAAAGCATTATCAGAGATGAAAACAGCCTGCTCAGCGTCAGCGGGCTGCTTAAAGGAGAATACGGGATTGATCGCTGCTGCCTCAGCCTGCCCTCCGTGATTAGCGCAAAAGGGCGGGGCAAGCCGCTGGAACTGGCCCTTTCAAGTGAGGAAGAAGCAGCTCTGCAAAGGTCTGCGCAGGTCCTAAAAGCGGCCATAAAAGAATTACACCTGCCACAATGAATTAAATTTGCATATACACACTGGTGGCAATGCCTTTCTTAAAAGGCATAAACTCTACAAATAACACGCCAAGGGGGCGCCGGCCGGGCATGAACGCTGTGTGTGCGCCAGATTTGCGCCGGATAAACATCCTTGCAATAATGAGTGATTTGGATATAATAAAGTAGTAACCCCGCCAGTAGAAAAAATGCGCCTGTAGCTCAGGGGATAGAGCGCCGGCCTCCGGAGCCGGGTGCGCAGGTTCGATTCCTGCCAGGCGCACCAGATGGTATCAAAAAAGCCTTGTAAATCAAGGCTTTTAGCATTTTTATATTACATGGAAGGACAAGACAGGGTTCCACTAGGAACCCTTAGTTTTTGGGCGTTGCCCCATTACAGCAACCAATCGGCGCAGCGGCTCCGCCGGCGCGGAGCTTTTTATCCGCCGTCGACTGCATATATGACCAAGACATGTAAAAAGGATATAAGGACTGCGTTAAAGAGTGCGATAAAATTAAAGTAACAGTTGAACTACCGCAAACTGTATGTTAACAAATAAACTTGATCACCGGTTTAATCGTAATACCGTTGTGGGCGTCGGCAAAAGCCTGATTGATATCTGTAAACTCATAAATTTGACAATCTTCTCCAGGGGCAGTTTGCCTTCCTTATAGAAGCGCACTAATTTAGGAATAAACAACTGCGAGATGGAGTCTCCCTGAATGGCGCCAATTAATGTTTTACCGCCGCCCATCAGTTCATACTGGGGTTTAATGCAGACTTCTTTAACGAAATAACTATTTGTCGAGAAGAGGGAAAAGTCGGCAAAACAGCGAAGAAAGAGATTATGGAGTAAAATATATCCCGTTATTTTTAAATTTATCGCTTTATTATTTACAGGAGGAAACTTTATGAAAACATGGTTTCGTTTCGGTGAGATACGCGAAGACGAAAAAATAACTCCTGAGATCATGACGAAAATGATCGAAGACGGGCGCGCGGTATTTCGTAGATTTAAGGAAACGCCGCTAATAAAGATTCTTGAGACGCTCGAAAGGACATCGCGCGTGCTCGCGAACCCCTTCCACCCCCTGCGCATTGAAACGCTGGAAAGGATGCCCGGAATAATAGGCTATTCGAGGCAGATGGTCGAGGAAGGACTGAACACGCTCTGCGCGACCATGACGACGCCGTCGCTGCTGGCGCGGCTGGATTCGGACCTCGAAGGTTCGCGCTACTTGGACGGCTTTTCGTACCACAAGGTCTTCGAAGGCTATATAAAGGCCGAACCGCGCGGTCTGGTGGCGCACGTCTCGGCGGGAAACGTGTTCATCGGCGCGGTGGACACCCTGGTCCAGGGCATCATGACCAAGAACGTCAACATCCTCAAGATGTCGTCTATAGATACGGTTTTTCCGATAATATTCGCGAAAGCCGTTCTGGAGGCCGACCCCGAAGGAATCATATCGAAAACATTCTGCCTGGTACCTTTCCGTTCGGGCGAAGAGGGCGTCGAGAGCGTCATAAAGGAACAATGCGACGTCGTGACGGTTTATGGCGGAAAGGAAGCCATCGAGGCCTATCGCAAAGGGCTCGGACTCCACACCAAGATACTTGAATACGGACCGAAATATTCGTGCGCTATCATAGACGGGGAGATTCTCGCGCGCGACGGGGTATCGGAGACGGCTAGCCTCATGGCGCGCGATTTCACGATGTGGGAGCAATCAGCCTGCTCGTCGCCGCACACAGTTTTCGTCAGAGGCGAGAAGGAGGCGTTCGATTTCGCTCGCGAACTCGCCCGCCAGCTGGAAAGCTGGGCGAAAACATACCCGCACGGCAGGATACCCATGGACGAGCAGGTCGAGATCACTAAGAGCCGCGAACTCGCCAAGGCGTACGAGGCCGACGACCGGGCGTCTCTTATAATTCCCGCGGACGGCTCGCAGGAGTGGACCGTCATATACGAGAAAAACTCCGATTTCAGGGTGAGTTGCCACCACAGGACCGCTTATGTCAAGCCGGTCGCCCGCTTCGACGAGGCGATAGCCACGCTCAAAGGCTACGGCAAATACATCCAGAGCATAGCCGTACTGGCCTCGACGGCCGACACTTTCTCAATTTCCGAAAAATTATGCGCGATAGGCGCCGACCGCATCACTGAGCCCGGCAACATGTCGCGCCGCAAGAACGGCACGCCGCACGACGGCGCCCGCGGCGCCGCGGAGTTTGTCCGCTGGGTCTCGATAGGTAAAAAATCCCCGCTGGAGGACGAGTTCGATTACATGGACCCCGCGCGGCGTGACGCTGTCACGCTCGACAGGCTCAATTTCTTGCTGTCATACTGCCGCGAGAACTCGAGCTTTTACCGTGGCCGCCTTCCCGCGGAGCCGCTGCGCTCCCTGAAGGAGCTTTCGAAGATACAGATCCTTTCCCAAAAAGATTTTCGCGACCATCTCCCGCCTTCGGGCACGGGGATACTCACGGCGCCGCTGGGCAGGAGCTATTCGTTCGGAAGCGGAGGCACGGCGGGCAACCCAAAATTCGTCTACAGGACCGTCGAGGAGACGCGCAGAAACGCCCGCGAAATGGCGAAAGGCTTAATGATATCGGGCCTATGCGAAAACGACATAGTGGCCAACTTCTTTTTCGCCGGAAACATGTGGGCCTCGTTCGTGAGCGTCAATATGGCGTTGGAGGAGGCCGGATGCCATATCCTGCCCATCGCCGGAAACGCCTGTGACATGGCGACCATAGTTTCCTACATGAAGGCTTTCTCGGCGAACGTGGCCATGTCCATTCCGTCGGTGATCATTTCTCTGGCGCAATACGTCGAGCAGAACAGGTTGGACCTCGGGGTCGAGAAAATATTCTATGGCGGCGAACATTTCTTCCCGGACGCCCAGAAATACGTGGCGCGCGTCCTCGGCGCCAAGATCATCGCTTCGGCCGGCTACGCCACCAACGACACCGGGATCGCCGGCATCCAGTGCGCGCACTGCAGCGGCGGTGTCCACCATATAAACGAGAACATACACATCGTGGAGATCGTCGACCCGGAAACGAACGAGCCTGTCGAGGAAGGCCGCGATGGAAAGATAATACTGACCAACATAGACAGGTTTCTGATGCCGGTCATTCGTTACGAGATAGGCGACATGGGCAGGATCGTTAGCGGCCCCTGCGCCTGCGGCAGGACGCTGCGCAGGATGGACCTTCTCGGAAGGGCCGATGAGGTGCTGGTCATCGGCGGGGGCAACGTATCGCAAGACGTGGTGGCGCGCGCGATTTCCAACGTGCCCGGGCTTTCATTCAATTTCAGGATGACGGCCAGGCTCGCCGGAATGCACGACCTGTTCGTGCTGGAGGTGGAAAGCGAGTCGGAAGTCTCGAAGGAGGAGGCGGCCGAGCTCGAGAAGAAAATGCGCCGCAGCCTTTTCGACGAGAAGAGGGAATTCGAGACATTCCTCAAAACGCAGAGCATAGCCGAGCCCTTGGTCAGGGTCCTCAATCCCGGCGAGTTGCCGCGCAACAGTCGCACCGGCAAATTAAAACGCGTCGTAGACGAAAGAGTGAACTGATATGGAAATAAGCGCGTTCGAACAACCGATATCCAGGCTGAATGTAAAGGCGGACCTTAAGTACTTGCGGCCCGTACTCGAATTCGTGAGATTTTTCGCTCAGTGCGAAGGCCTTCCTGAAGAAACGGCCAGGCTTTTTGAAGTAGCCGTCGAGGAGGCTTGTGTCAACGTGATCAGGCACGCTTACGGCCCCGACGAAAACGGCTACTTTGACGTTTCTGTATCGCGCAGGCCCCACCAGTTGGTCATATCGATCGAGGACCGCGGGCTGCCGGCTGACATGGAGGCGCTTGAAAAAAACGAAAAAAACAGCCTGGGCGTGATGCTTATGAAATCCATCGCCGACGAGGTCGTTTTCCAGAACCTCGGCGAGCACGGCAAGCGCGTGAAGATAATCAAGAACCTGCCTTTGGAGCACGAGCCCGGCGAAGGCGCCCCGGAAACGGCGCCCGCCGCCGCTTCGGCGCCCGACGCGGGCGCGCGGATGAAGATGCCTGTCATAAGGTTCATGGAGACCGGCGAGGCGCTGAAGCTGTCCAGGTGCATATACCATGTTTACGGCTACACTTACGGCACGGCTTTTTATTATCCCGATAAAATAGCCGAGATGATAAACTCGAAGCTGTTAAAATCCGTCGTGACCGTAAACGACGACGGCGACATCGTGGCCCACCTCGGATTGAAGTTTCCATATCCGGGCGCCAGGATCGCCGAATCCGCGCAGGCGGCCGTCATGCCGCAATACCGCGGGATGCGCATCTTCGAGAAGATGAAGGAGTTCTCGGCGCGCTACGCTGCAGGGAACGGCCTTTACGGCCTGTACAGCGAAGCGGTCACGATACATCCGTACACACAGAAGGGGAATATCTCGCTGGGAGCGAAAGAGACGGGGCTCATCCTGGCGTTCGTACCCGAAATCGTCAATTTCAGGAAGATACAGAAGGGGATTGAAAAGCCGCAGCGGCAGGCCGCGATGCTCTTTTATTTGAAAACGGGCGAAGGCCCGGCCCGTTCGATTTACGCCCCGCCGCGCCACGCCGAAATGATGAGGAGAATATATGCGCATAACGGCCTCGAAAGGAAATTCCTCGCGCCCGCCGGCGCTCCGGTTTGCGCCCAGTCGGTGCTCGACGTCAGCTTCAACACGTATCTCAACGCTGCGATCATCGTGATAAATTCGGTCGGGCGCGATTTCGGAGCCGCCATGAAAAATTACCAAAGGGAGCTGTGCGAAAAGCGCACCGACTGCATTTATGCCTATATACCTCTCGCCGACCCCGGCGCTCCTGCAGCATGCGAAGCCCTCGAAAAACTGAAGTTCTCGTTCGCGGGAATAATACCGGAATATTTTTCAGGTGACAGTGCGGTTTACCATTTCCTGAACAACGTGCCTGTGGAGCCAGAGAGAATATGCGCGGTCTCTGATTTCGCGAAAACGCTGCTGAAATACATAATTAATGAATACGACGGTTCTAAAAACCTTTAGGACCTCAAGGAAGGTGCATCAATGGAACACATCGAAAAACTCTTCAAAAACCCCGCCGCGTTCGATCTCAACGACGAAACCCGCAGAGATTTTCTTGAGGCCATGCGCGAGGCTGTGAACTTCCACAGGAAAAACTCGAAAATATACGACGGCATCTGCTCCCGCAGCGGATTTTCTTTCGACCGCGATGTGAGGGGCGAGGGCGACCTCCACAAGGTGTCTCACATAATGGCCAACGTGTTCAAGGAAATGAAGCTGCTTTCCGTACCCGAGTCGCAGATAACGGTTACGTTCACGTCATCGGGGACCACCGGCTCGAAAAGCCAGACCAACCTTGACGTTGTTTCCATAGCCCGCCAGCGCTTCACCCGCAATTCCACGGTCGAGAGCTACGGGCTGGCCGCGTACGACACCGAAGTGAACTATCTCTGCTTTTCCTACGATCCCGACACGGGTGGCGCCAAGGGCGCCGCCCATACTCACACGGCCTACACATCCTTCGCCAGGGCGCGCGAGGTTTTTTACGCCATATCGCGTGATGAAAAGGGCGAGGCTAAGTTCAAGATCGACGAGTGTATCGACGCACTGACCCGCTACGCCGGGACCGGCATTGCACTACGAATCACCGGCTTTCCGTCGTTCGGATACACCGTGCTCAAAAAGCTCGACGAAATGGGAAAGCGGTTCGAATTTCCACCGGACAGCGTGTTGTTTTCGGGCGGCGGTTGGAAACTTCCCGGCGGCGATCCCATCCAGTTCTACGAGTACGCCGAGCTGGTGAAGCGGGTCCTCGGTATACCGCACGATCGGATCAGGGACGTCTATGGTATGATAGAGCACGGTATCCCGTACATGACCTGCGGCTGCGGCAATTTCCACGTACCGATATATTCGAGGGTCTACGCGGTGGACCCCGTTCATGCCGAACCGCTTCCCCGCGGTGAAAAGGGCCTTCTGAAGCTGATAACCCCCTACATACAGAGCGTGCCGGCCATATCGGTGCTCAGCACCGACTACGGCGCGATCGGGGAGAACTGTCCCTGCGGCCTAAAGACGCCTTACATAATGCTAAAAGGGCGCGCCGGCGTCAAAAAATACGCAGGATGCGGAATTTCGGCCGCGCAGCTCCTCTCGCGCTGATAATATCGATTAATTTCATTTAAAATGAACGGAGGCCCCGAACAATGGATTTCAAAAATTTCACAAAAGATGTGTACCGGAGGGTGCCGGCCTACAGAAATTTTCTTTCCAGCCGGCACGTGGCTGTCGACGCGCCATGGGAATCGATCCCGCTGGTAAACAAGAAAGACTATCTTCTAGCCTATCCGCTTGAGGATCTTTGCTGGGACGGAACTTTAGCCGATTGCCACCTTATAGGCGCCAGTTCGGGTTTCAGCAAGTCCGGGACCATCTTCTGGCCGAAGCGCCCGGCCGACGAAAAATACGCGCTTGAGGCCACTGAAAATATGCTCGTCAGATATCACGCCATCGACAAGAAAAGGACTCTGATCCTGGTCTGCCTGGCGTTTGGCACCTGGATAGCCGGCATGCAAATTGCGTCCATCGTGCGCACGCTTGCCACGGTCGGAAAATACGACATTACGGCCGCGACGCCGTCGCTTAACCTCGCCGAATCGGTCGAGATATACCGCTACTTCGGAAAGAATTACGATCAGGTCGTATGGCTTACCAACCCCTCCAACGTTAACGTCATCTCCGCGCTTCTCAGGCGCAGCGGCGCGGAGATCAAGTCCGGCGGGATATTCTTCGGCGTCGTCGGCGAATATTTTACCGAAAGTTTTCGCGAAAAGGTCGCTTCCGACTTCGGGCACCATCGTGACGAGCCTTTCTGCATCTGGACCGGCTACGGCTCCGCCGACACCGGCGACATTGCGGCCGAAACCCGTGAAACGGTGAGGTTTCGCAAATACCTGCACCGCAGCCCCGAAACATGCAAGAAGATTACCGGCTTAGATAGCGCTCCGATGATACTGGCAAAAAGCCCGAGTGTCTTTGTGGAGGTGATCGACGGGAACCTCGTTGTGACGAAAGACCAGCTGATCCCCCTGGTGCGCTATGACACGCGTGATGCCGGCGGCCTACTCTCGAAAAGTGGCTTGGCGGCCGAAAAACTGCCGCCCGAAATACTTGAAGGTCTTCCAGAAGAGATGGTCTTCGTTTACGGACGCGCCGGGGACGCGGTGATATTCTACGGCACGAACCTGCTTGTGTCGAACGTGAACGACTTCCTGCTCGGTCTTGGGCAAGAATATCTATACGGCGGCTTCTTCGAGATCAGAACTAAAAAACGCGACGGTATAACCTTTTTCAACTTCACGCTCTTTCTAAGCGTTGACCCGCCGGCGGGTCTTGCGTCCAGATACGAGTCGGCGCTCATAGGTTTTCTTAAATCGCAAAGCCTCGAGTTCAGCGTGAAATACGACGCGCTGTGCGGCTCCGTCGGCGAGTCGCTGATAAAAGTCGAACTCAAAAAGATGGATTTTTCGGGTGCGAAGCTCAAGCACCGCTATGTCATTGAGGAGGACGCAAATGTTTAATTTCATTAAAGAGGATATGCGCCTTGAATCGGCCGTGGAGATTTACCGCGAGGCTATGCGCTCGAATTTCTACAGAAGGAAATACGAAGGTCTGCCGGAGCCGGCCGGCTATGACGCGTGGGTGAAGCTGCCGGTGCTCACGGGCAAGGAGATATATGCGAACACTTTTCCGCGCTCGCGCGACATGCTGACGGTGCCGCTGGAGAACATGATCGTCATATCGACCGGCGGCTCCTCGGGCACGGCCCGCTATACGGTATATACGCACCAGGAGTGGGACCTTTTCTGTGACACGCAGGCAAAGGTGCTTAAAATATTCGGCATAAAGCCCGACGACAGAGTGGCCAACCTTTTCATTGCCGGCCACATGTGGCCATCCTTTCTTGGTCTTCATGAAACTGTGAAGCGCATCGGCGCGGTGCACCTGCCGATCTCCTCGAACATACCGCCCGAGGAGATATTCAACCTGTGCGTCGAATTCGACGCCACGGTCATCATCTCGCTTCCGACGCTCTTTGTTTTCATGGCCGATCTCGCCAGGAAGACGGGAAAGAGGGTCCCCTCGCTTAGAATGTTAAACTACGCCGGCGAGCAGCTCAGCGCCGAGGCGGAAAAACACGTGCGCGAGTCACTGGGAGTATCGGAGATCCGGCCGGCGGCATACACCAGCGCCGACGCGGGCCTCATGGGATATCCTTGTAAATATTGCGAAAACGGAATATACCACGTTCCGACGGACTTTCAGCTGATCGAGATCGTGGATCCGGATACCATGGCGCCCGCCGCTACCGGCGAGCGCGGCGCGATAGTCGTGACGAATCTCGGCAGAAAATCGCTCCCGATCATCCGCTATCTCATCGGCGACGACGGCATGATGCTCTCAGGCAAGTGCGGCTGCGGCGACCCGAACCCGCGATTCAAGCTGCTGGGCCGCTCAGGCGCGGACTTTAAACTTGGCGGCGGATTTGTCTCAATGGACGAGTTTGAGCGGGCGCTTTCCGACACCGGCTCCGAATTTAGCCTGAACTATAATATCGAACTGACCGACGTCGGCAACCAGGTCGAGATAGTCTTTAGCGTCGAAGCGCCCGACACGGCGAAGGCAGAACTTATGAAGCCGAAACTTTATGAAGCCGTGCTTTCACGCGTGAAGGAATTCAGGGTCGGCCTTGATCTGGGCTACATACGAAAATTCGACATCCAAATAGCCGGGCTAGGCGCTCTGCCCCGCAACGCCCGTACCGGCAAGATAAAAAAACTTATGGATAGGCGGATATCTTGATGGATGAAAAAGACGGGGCCCCTGCGGCTTCCGAACTCAAAACGGAGGGCGTAGGAAAACTCCTGTGGAAATACTCGTTGCCTACGATTGTCGGCATGCTCGTGTTCGCGTTTTACAATATAATCGACCGTGTGTTCATAGGGCATGCCGTAGGAAGCCTCGGCATCGCGGCCGTGGCCATAACCTATCCGATATTCCTAATACTGATGGCGTTCGGCATGCTCGCCGGGATAGGCGCGGGAGCGCTCATTTCGATTAGGCTCGGCGCGGGGCGCAGGGATGAGGCCGAAAGAATACTAGGCAACGCTTTCGCGGCGCTGCTGGTACTCAGTGTCATATCAACGGCGGCCGGACTTTTTTTCCTTGACGACATCCTTGTGGCGTTTGGCGCCAGCCCCAACACGCTTCCCTACGCGCGCATATTCATGCGCATAATATTCATGGGTACAATCTTCTACTTCATCTCAATGGGGATGAACTACGCGATACGCTCCGAGGGCCACCCGGGCGTCGCCATGGGCACGATGCTCATCGGTTCGGCTATTAACATAGTGCTGAACCCCCTGTTCATATTCGTCTTCAAGCTCGGCATCGCTGGATCGGCGCTCGCGACGCTGGTTTCCAACTTCGTATCCAGCACGTGGGTGATCTGGCATTTCACGCGGGGAAAGGGCCACATAAAATTGCATCTAAATAATATCCGGCTCAAATTCGAAGTGATGAAGCCCGTTGTTCTAATCGGCCTTTCCCCGTTCATTACCCAGCTTGCCGGATGCGTGGTGGCGATATTCATGAACAGGAGCATGCTCCACTACGGCGGAGACATCGGCGTTTCGGCGCTTGGTATCATAACCGGAATCACCATGTCCCTCATGATGCCGATAATGGGCATCAGCCAGGGCGCGCAGCCGATAATAGGCTACAACTTCGGCGCCGGGGAACACGGCAGGGTCAAAAAGGCCATGATGCTCTCCTGCGGATGGGCGACGGTCATATCGGCCGCGGCCTTCATAGCCGCTTACACCGCGCCCGGGACCATCATCAGGATATTCGATTCAAGGACACCCGAACTGATAACCGTCGCTGTCAACGGCATGAAAATATTCATGATGGGCATCATATTCCTCGGGTTTCAGATAGTCGGCACCAGCTACTTCCAGGCGGTCGGAAAGCCGAAGGTTTCGATATTCCTGACATTGCTCCGCCAGACCTTTCTTCTGTTACCCTTTATATTTATTTTTCCCCGCTTCTGGCAGCTTGACGGCCTCTGGTTCGCGATGCCGGCCTCCGATATAATTACTTCGATCGTCGTGTACTTTTTCATAGTTTTCGAGATAAAAAAACTTCGCGGCGAACCTGCGTCGTCGTCGTCGGGAGCTACGGCCTGACGGCGCGGGATTGTCGGGGGTTGTCAGGGGGACGGGGTTGTTGACAACATTTCCAACCCAATGCCATGCCGGGTTGGGAGGTGCGGGTATTTGCCGGGACAAGGGACATGTACCCCTATCCCTATCTAGTTCTTTGAAGATTGTGGAGAATGCATTCCAAAAGGAGGGAATTGTAATAAAATAAGCAGTTACCCTCCAAAATAGGACACATAACAATTTTGGGGGAATAATAATGACTGTAAATTTGCAAGAATACGGACTTGATGATTATTTTATAAACGAATCGGCAATATATGTGTATGCGAACCTGTTTATAGCACGGGTTACTGAGCAGCGCCGTGAACAATACAAGGTGATCACTGAACACGGCGAGCTGAGCGCTGTTGTTTCAGGGAAGCTTGCCTATCACGCAGATGGCAAAACCGGCTTTCCGGCCGTTGGCGATTGGGTGATGATCGACAGAATGGAAGATGGCGGCGGTCATGCCGTCATACACCACATACTGAGGCGCAAAAGCGGGTTTACGCGCAAGGCTGCAGGCACGGCGCATGGGGAACAGATTGTCGCCGCAAATATCGATACCATCTTTATTTGTATGTCGCTCAACGCCGACTTCAATCTCAGGCGATTGGAACGGTATCTTACGATTGCATGGGACAGCATGGCAACCCCTGTTATTGTTTTGACGAAATCTGATTTGTGCAGGGATGTAAAGCTGAAATTGGACGAGGTAGCATCCGTGGCTATGGGCGTGGATGCGCTGGTTTGTTCCGCCGCCAACTCCGTCGGTTTTGACGCGATTTTAACGTATATCCGCCCCGGTAAAACCATTGCTTTTATAGGCTCGTCAGGTGTTGGCAAGTCAACGCTTATCAACCGGCTGATGGGCCGGGATATTCTTGCTACAAAGAAAATCCGCGAAAATGACGGCAGGGGCCGGCATGCTACCACCCACCGTCAATTGCTTCTGCTTCCAAATGGCGGTGTCGCAATTGACACCCCCGGTATGCGCGAGCTGCAGATTTTCACAGGCGACCTTTCAAAAACCTTCGAGGACATAGATGAACTCGCCTTGGGATGCAAATACAGGAACTGTGCTCATAGCAATGAACCGGGCTGCGCTGTAAGGCAGGCGATCAAAGACGGCATACTGTCAGAAAAACGTTTTGAGAGCTATCAGAAGCTGCAACGCGAGATGTCCTATGACGGTCTGAACGCCCGCCAGCGGGAGAATGAAAAAATCAACCGTATGTTTGGAAGCAAGGCGGAAATGAAGCAGGCCTTCAAGCAAATAAAAGGAAGCAAAAAAAAATGATGATAGGGCAAAAAAACATTAAGGACTGCGGCATCCCCGGGAGATTGCCATAC
>CAYMJG010000028.1:0-23936 GCA_964390855.1 uncultured Eubacteriales bacterium
ATACTACTTTCCGGGATGCCCACCAGTCCTTGCTGGCTACCCGGATGAAGACCGAGCATATGATACCGATTGCGGAAAAACACGATGAGATTGGCTTCTATTCCATGGAAATGTGGGGCGGGGCTACATTTGACACCTGCATGCGTTTCTGTGGAGATGATCCCTGGGAGCGCCTCAGGGTAATCAGGCGCCACCTGAAAAAAACCAAGACCCAGATGCTTTTGAGGGGACAGAACATCGTCGGTTACAGGAACTATGCTGACGACGTACTGATTGAGTTTATCAAAAAAGCGGTCTTTAACGGCATGGATATATTCCGTTGCTTCGATGCTTTAAACGACTACCGCAACCTGGAAGTCGCCATTAAAACTGTTCTTGACGAAGGCGCGCACGCGCAGGGTACAATCTGCTACGCGATCAGCCCGGTGCATACTGTTGAGCACTATGTAGGCAAGGCCAAAGAGTTGGAAGGAATGGGTGTTCAGTCCATCGCCATTAAGGATATGGCGGGCATTATCGCTCCGTACATCACCTTTGATATCGTCAAAGGCATGAGGGACGCCGGTATTACTGTTCCCATCCAGTTACACTGCCACTACACCAGCGGCATGGGTTCCATGGCTTACATGAAAGGTATTGAAGCCGGCGCCAACATTATCGACTGCGCCATCTCGCCAATGTCAGTGCAGACCTCACAGCCGTCAATTGAGGTTATGTGTTCGGCCTTTGAAGGCACTGAATATGACACCGGATTAGACCTGGAGCCGATGATTGAACTGGCCGACTACTGGAAGGAAATTCGCCCGCTGTACACAGCGTTCGACCTGGCTCAAAAATATCCCGATGCAGGTATCCTGGTATCACAGGTACCGGGCGGGATGATGTCCAATTTCCTGTCCCAGTTGCAACAGGCCAACGCTCTGCACCGCCTGCCGGAAGTGCTGGCGGAAATGCCGCGGGTGCAGGAAGACTTTGGCTGGCCGCCGCTGGTTACCCCGTCCAGCCAGATTGTTGGTTCACAGGCTGTGCTTAACGTCCTGATGGGCCGTTACAAAATGTGCACCAACGAGGTTAAGCAGTATATGCGCGGTTACTATGGAAGGCCACCGGCGCCGATTAATGAAGAGGCGCGCAAGATGATTATCCGTGATGAAAAGCCAATCACCTGCCGTCCGGCCGACATGCTCGAGCCCGAATTGCCAAAAGCCAAGGAAATGATTGCCCACGTGATGGAAAAAGAAGAGGATGTTATTTCCTGCGCTATCTATCCACAGGTTGCGCCCAAATTCCTTGAAGAAAGAATGGCCAAGAAACTCAACGTGGATGTTGAGCTAGCCAAACAAAGCACCCAGTTCTATCCGGTTTAATATTAAGGTACTATCTTGTATAGTATAAGTAGCAATTAAATGTCATCACCGGGCCGGCGGTTTCTACCGCCCGGCCCGTTATGACGAAATAAAAGGCGACAAACTAAAAGGGGGTTAGTCAACTAAATGGCCAATAACAAGATGAAGACGATGGACGGAACCAAGGCAGCGGCATATGTATCATATGCTTTTACCGAATGCGCCTGCATTTTCCCCATCACTCCATCCTCACCCATGGCGGAATATGTGGATGAATGGAGCGCGCAAGGTCTTAAGAACATTTTCGGCCAAACTGTAAATGTAACTGAAATGCAATCCGAAGCAGGCGCTGCCGGGGCCCTGCACGGCGCGCTTTCAGCCGGTGCGCTGTCAACCAGCTACACCGCTTCCCAGGGCTTGCTGCTGATGATCCCGAACATGTACAAAATAGCCGGGGAACTGCTGCCGGGCGTACTGCACGTCACCGCCCGCAGCCTGGCGACCCATGCCCTGAACATTTTCGGCGACCATTCCGACGTTATGTCCACTGTACAGACCGGCTGGGCAATGCTCTGCTCCAACAGCGTCCAGGAAATTATAGATATCGGTCCTATCGCCCACGCGGCAGCGATCAAGTCCCGAATACCTTTCCTGCATTTCTATGATGGATTCCGGACCTCGCACGAACAGCAAAAGATTGAAATGATCGATTATGAAGACTATGCCAAGCTGATCGACATGGATGCTGTCAAGGAATTCCGTGACAGAAGCCTGAACCCGGATCGCCCGGTTACCAGGGGTTCGAACCAAAACCCGGATATTTTCTTCCAGGCCAGAGAGGCCTGCAGCCCCTTCTTTGAACCAATAGCAGACATAGTGGCTGACTACATGAAGCAAATGGGTGAAATCTGCGGCAGGCACTACAAGCCGTTTGATTATTATGGCGCACCGGATGCTGAGAATATTATAGTAGCCATGGGTTCCGCCTGCGACACAGCGGAAGAGACCATTAACTACCTGCTGGACAAGGGTGAGAAGGTCGGTATGATCAAGGTCCACCTTTACAGGCCATGGTCTCCAAAATACTTCTTTGCCGTACTGCCCAAGACTGTCAAGAAAATTGCTGTTTTAGACAGGATTAAAACACCCGGATGTCCCGGGGAGCCTCTTTACATGGATATTAAGAGCACATTCTATGATTCCGATATGAATCCGCTCATCGTCGGCGGTCGCTATGGCCTTGGTTCCAAGGACACCCTGCCATCGGATATCGTAGCTGTTTTTGAGAACCTGAAGTCTGATCAGCCTAAGAATAACTTCACTATCAGCATCACAGACGACGTTTCCAACACCTCCCTGCCGAGGGGTGAAGATATTGACGCCACACCGGAAGGGACTATCCAGTGCAAATTCTGGGGACTCGGTTCCGACGGCACAGTCGGCGCCAACAAGCAGGCAGTTGAAATTATCGGTGACCATACCGATCTGTTTGCCCAGGCATATTTTGCCTATGACTCCAAAAAATCCGGCGGTATCACTGTTTCCCACCTGCGTTTCGGCAAGAAACCGATTAAGGCGCCTTATTTGATCAGCAGCGCTAACTTTATATCCTGCAGCAACCAGGCCTATGTCAATATGTATGACGTCACCGCGGGACTCAAGCCGGGCGGTGTCTTCCTCCTCAACACAGTTTGGACGCCGGAAGAGTTGGATGAAAAACTGCCGGCCGCGATGAAGCGCTTTATTGCCAAGAACAAGATCGATTTCTACACCATCAACGCTGTGGAACTGGCAAGGGGACTTGGCCTGGGCAACCGTACCAACATGATCATGCAGTCCGCTTTCTTCAAACTGGCGCAGGTTATCCCCATTGATGAAGCTGTCGGCTACATGAAAGCCCAGATCCAGAAAGCCTATGGTAAAAAAGGCGAGAAGATCGTCAACATGAACAACGCCGCTGTTGATGCCGGCAACCAAAACTTAGTTAAAATTGATGTACCGGAAGCATGGGCCAACGCTCCTGATGATCCCGCCGCCGACAAGAAAGATCCCGAATTCATCAAAAACATACTGCGACCGATTGCCAGGCAGGAAGGCGACAAACTGCCCGTAAGCGCCTTCGTAGGCGCGGAGGACGGCACCTTCCCCTCCGGCACATCGCAATTTGAAAAACGCGGCGTAGCGGCATTCGTACCCAGGTGGATCAAGGAAAACTGCATCCAGTGCAACCAGTGCTCGCTGGTTTGCCCGCACGCTGCCATTAGGCCGTTCCTGTTAGACGCGGCGGAAGCCGAGAAAGCTCCGCAAGGGTTTGAAACACTGAAAGCTGTAGGCAAGCAACTGGCAGGATTGACCTACCGTTTGCAGGTTTCACCTCTTGACTGCATGGGCTGCGAAGTCTGCGTCAACTGCTGCCCGGCCAAGGAGAAAGCTCTCGTTATGGAGCCGATTGAGACCCAGGCAGAAGTCGAAGCCGCCAACTGGGAATATGCAACTACGTTGCCAATTAGGGACAACCTCTGGAACAAATACAGCGTCAAGGGCAGCCAGTTCTGTCAGCCTTTATTTGAATTTAACGGCGCCTGCGGCGGCTGTGGTGAGACCCCATATATCAAGCTCCTGACTCAGCTTTACGGGGACAGGATGATGATGGCGAACGCTACAGGCTGCTCTTCAATTTATCCGGCGTCCGCCCCGTCCATGGCTTACTGCAAAAACGCGGAAGGCAAAGGACCGGCCTGGTCCAACTCACTATTTGAGGACAGTGCGGAATTTGGATTAGGATTATATCTTGGAGTAAAGCAAATCAGAAATAGAATTGCCAACCTGGCAAAAGAGGCTTTGGCTCAGGATATCCCGGCTGAAACGAAAGCAGCTCTGCAGGGATGGCTGGACAACATGCTTCTGGGCGATGCTTCCAAGGAAGCCACAGCCAATTTATTGCCGCTGCTCAAGGACGCAACCAACCCTGTGCTGAAGCAGATCTATGATCTGAAAGATTTCCTGATTAAGAAGTCCAACTGGTCATTCGGCGGCGACGGCTGGGGCTATGACATCGGTTACGGCGGTGTTGACCACGTGCTGGCATCAGGCGAAGACATCAACATCCTGGTCTTAGACACCGAGGTCTATTCCAACACCGGCGGGCAATCCTCCAAGGCCACTCCGACCGCGGCTATAGCCAAGTTTGCCGCAGCCGGCAAAAATACCAAGAAAAAAGACCTGGGTGCAATGGCTATGACCTACGGTTATGTCTATGTAGCGCAGGTGGCAATGGGCGCCGATCAGGCACAGTGCGTTAAAGCTTTCAAAGAAGCTGAAGCCTATCCCGGCCCGTCACTAATCATCGCTTACTCTTCCTGCATCAACCACGGGATCAATATGACCCGCAGCCAGCAGGAAATGGACAAGGCTGTCAAGAGCGGCTACTGGCATCTCTACAGATTCAATCCTGAACTCAAGAAAGAGGGCAAAAATCCGTTCACTCTGGATTCCAAAGAACCAAACCTGGATCTGTTCAGAGACTTCATTATGGGCGAGGTGCGCTATAATTCGCTGGCAAAACTCTTCCCGGCAACAGCTGAAGCGCTGTTTAAGAAGACCCAGGCAGATGCCAAGGAAAGGTACGAAAATTACAAGAAAATGGCTGCACAATAACAGCAATAACCTGTCAAAAAAGCGGGGGCTTAATGCCCCCGCTTTTTACCGTGTCAAGGGGTGTCCCCTGACACGGTTATTTGTCTTTATGGCCATACACCCCATTATATCAAGAAGAGTATGTTTACTGTTAAATTATTATTTATATAACGCATTATTCTTAAGGTCAATTAAATTTACAAACAATTTTAACAAATACAATAAGTATGACTATTCATAATTGAAATATTATCAGTTTTTTCAGAGTATTACTATTTTTAACGTAATAATATATTAATTGTTACTTTATTTTAAATTTGGTGTTATTCTATATATAGATATTAATTATATATGTATTTATAGATTAATATCTATGTTTTAAAGAGGGAGTGCGTTTTATGCAAAAATGTATCCCGGTATATAATGCGGCGGGAAAATTGACTGCCGAAGTACTTAAACCAGGTTTATGCAGCGGGTGTGGCGCCTGTGTCGGTTACTGCCCATACATTAAAAGTTTTGGCGAAAGGGTAGGGGTTGTACACGACTGCAGGAAAAGCGAAGGAATCTGCTATCAGATTTGCCCACGTACGGCAACTGATTTCGCAGTCATGAGGCGACTTAATTTTGGAGATGAGAAAACAGATCCTGTACTTGGAACCTTTATAGGGATTTATTACGCCAGGGCATGCGATAAACAGGTCCGGGCCAATGGCCAATACGGTGGGGTGGTTACCGCCCTGTCAATATACGGCATGCAAAAGGATATTATCGATTGCGCTTTAATGACGGGAGGCAGTTTTACTGGAGCCAGACCCCTAATTGCTTCTTCCGCCAGCGGAGTCCTGGCGTGCACAGGTTCAAAATACACCGCTGCGCCAGGCTTAAGCCTGTACCAGGAAGCGGTTAAAATCGGTTTTCAAAATATAGGTATTGTCGGGCGGCCCTGCCAGTGTACGGCGGCGCGTAAGATGCAGCAGGTGAAAGAGATAAAAGGGGAGAGGATTTCACTTGTAATCGGGCTCTTTTGCATGGGATCCTTCTCGCCGGAGTTTTATAGATTTATTAAAGATAAAGGTCTGGACGGGTATGAAAAGATGGATATACCCGGTGACATAAATTTCAAAAAAGGCAATAAGGAAACCAGCCTTCCATATGATCAGGTCCGTGAATATATCAGAGCTTCTTGCAGTATATGTTTTGACCCTCTATCGGAGTTGGCGGACCTTTCTGTCGGCTCAACCGAATATGACTATGGGTGGAACACCCTGATTATCAGAACTGACAAAGGCGCGGACCTGATAAAGGAGTCTGTGGCGGAAGGCATTATTGAAATCAAAGAGTATCCTGCCCCACGCCTGCCGTTATTAAAAAAAGCGGTGTTCAATAAAAAGAAACGGGTTTTAGAAAATCCGGATGCGGCATATCTTAAGATTCCTGAAATGGAGAGGGATTATTTTCTAACCGATGGGAGTGGCGCCTAAATGGGTTGGGGAGATGTGATTGAAGGCAGGCCCGGCGACAAGGTCCTGCTAAACGGAAATGAGGCTACTGCCCGGGGCGCCATTGAGGCAGGCGTATGTTTTGCCTCGTCGTACCCGGGGTCCCCCACGACAGAAATTATTGAAACATTAGAAAAGGTCCATTCTGCTGGGATTTATACGGAATGGTCAGTCAACGAGATAGTTGCCCTGGAAGGAGCAGCAGCGGCATCCTTTGCCGGACTGAGAGCCATGTGCGTAATGAAATCCGACGGGTTAAACGTAGCCTTCGATTTTCTCACCAGCATGAACCTGGGAGGGTGTAAAGGCGGCCTGGTGGTTGCGGTGGCAGATGACCCGCAGGGCCATTCAAGCGTAAAAGAGTACGATTCACGCTACCTGGCTAAAGCGGCCATGGTACCGGTCCTCGAACCGTCGACAGTGGAAGAGGCGAGGGAAATGGCTATAAAGGCTTTTGCCCTTTCAGAAAGGATTAAGGGACCGGTAATTCTTCGTTCAGTTACCAGGGTATCCCACTCGCGGGGATTGGTTGTGCTGGGTGAGCCGCTTAAGAAAAAAAAAGAAGCGTTCTTCCCATCCGGCGAATGTTTTTTAACTAAAACAGTATTTCATATGAAAGCTAGAGACAGGATCAGGAAGGCGGCTGTAGTCCTTGAGGAATGCGGGCTGAATTTTGCCGAGGGCCCCGAAGACGCTGATACTGTGATATTCTGCAGCGGCACGAGCCTTCTATATGCCAGGGAAGCGGTTAACCTTCTTGGTCTAAAGGATGACATAAAGATGGTGAGGGTGGGAACCACCTTTCCCCTGCCGGAAAATTTTATAATTTCTCACCTGCGGGGAACCAGCAATGTGATTTTTGCGGAGGAGGTCCGCCCCTTCCTGGAAGAAGGAGTTATGCTTCTTTATGCCAGAAATTGTGCCCATAAAATCAGGTTTTTCGGTAAAACCTCAGGAGAAATAGCCGGAGTGCGCGGACCTTCCTGCGGCGAAATGAATGTTGATGTCATCTTGGGTGTCCTAGCCAGGGTAAAAGGCATTCAATATGACATACCCGGTTATCCTCCGGATAAGCTTGAGGAATTAAAAAATTTGCTGCCCCCGCGGGAATACGCTATGTGCCCCGGGTGCCCGCACCGGGCTTCATTCTGGGCGGCTAAGACGGCTATCGCCGTGGATGGCAGGGACTGCATAGTTGCCGGTGATATAGGCTGTTACTGCCTCGGCGCCTGGGATACCGGTTTCAACATATTTGACACGCTGCACTGCATGGGAGCCGGACCTGCTATTGCCGGCGGTCTAAGCAAACTTGGCAGGTTTGGCTTGAAAAGACCGGCTCTGACATTTGTCGGTGATTCGACCTTTTACCATGCCGTAATGCCTGGCCTGATCAACGGCCACTATACCGGGTCGGACTTTTTGTGCATTGTTCTTGACAACGGCGTCACAGCGATGACCGGACACCAGCCGCACCCCGGCACAGGTATAGCAGTAGGGGGTGTAAATCTAAATAAAGTGTTGATTGAGGATATAGTGAGGGGCCTTGGCGTAACATGTGAAATAGCCGATCCTTTCGAAAATAACAGAGTTGTGGGAAAAATATGTGAAATGCTTCGCGAGCCCGGCGTAAAAGTACTTGTTCTTCGCCAGGAATGCGCTCTTGTAGCAGGGCGTAAAAAAAAGCAGAAAAAAAGGGTATATGTTGATCAGTCACTTTGCCGTGGCGACACCTGCGGTTGCGGCCGTTTCTGCACCTCTGTATGGGGATGTCCGGGAAATATATGGGATCAAGAAACAGGGAAAGCGGCCATAGACGAAGCCGTATGCGCTGGTTGCGGGGTCTGCGCCAGCCTTTGCCCGGCTGGAGCAATTATGGTAGAGGGAGGGGCCTAGTATGAAAGATCCGATGAACCTGATTATTTCAGGTGTAGGCGGACAGGGGAATATACTTGTTTCAGAAATACTGGCAAAAGCTGCCGCGGCTGTTGGTTATAAGGTTACTGTGGGAGAGTCATACGGTATGTCCCAACGCGGTGGATCTGTATCTTCCCACATCAGGCTGTCCCGCAAATTGCTTTATGGTCCAATAATTCCTTCCGGCTGCGCCCATGTGATTCTCGGTTTTGAACCTGTAGAAGCGGTACGCACAGCACTGGAATTCGGCAGCAGTGATGTAAAAATTATCTTCAACCCCCGCCCGGTTTATCCGGTAGGCGTCCTAATGGGCAAGGATAAATATCCGGCAATTGATGTTTTGCTAAACAAACTGCAGGATATATCAGCCCATGTTTATTGTATTGAAAGCACTAATATAGCATCCCGGGCAGGAAATCCCGTTATGCAAAATATTGTCATGGTTGGGGCTCTAGCCGGGTTTAATCACCTCTATATACCCAAGGAAACGTTCATTCGCATTATCGGCCGGGTAGTCCCGGAAAAGGTCCTTGAGCCGAATATTAAGGCATTTAATATGGGTTACGTCGCGGCACAGGAACTAATCGCCAGGAATTGAAATATTAAAATGATGTTCATTGAACTGGCTAATTAACATACGACGGATTCTTGAATACATAGCGCGTTAGAATCGTTTCTAGCGCGTTTTAATTAATATGCCGGGTAAGATTTGGGGCCTGTGGAAACGGAACAACACGTAGGAAAAGCAAATAAGAAAAGCATGGTTAGAGCAGGGCAGACAGCAAAAAAGACATGTTTTTGTAAACTATTCCGGCTATTTTAGTTCCGCTAATAGATATTATGTAAACTAACTTAATCGAGAAGATATTTCCCAATGCTTTTTTCTTGTCAGAGGGAGCAGTTTTTTGTCCACCATCGCTTTTTATTTTCTCAGGCTTTTGATCACGATCAGAGTGGCTTGTGATAATAAAAATTTGGACGCGCTAGAATCGCTTCCAGCGCGTCCAAATTTACCGGCCAATGTGTTTGGGTATCTGTTTTTTTAGGCAAAGTGTTTATTCGGCAGTGGTTAAAACAAAATCTATCCAGCCAGCTAAATACTTGCTATGTTTCGCTGCCCTGTGGTCCCAGCATTGCCTTTTTAAAATCTTCTATACCTATCCGATCAATAAACCTGGAGATTCTTTCCCTGGGTTTGGCGTTGTTTTTATAATACTCCAGGCATTTTTGGGCCAGTTCGCATGCCTGATCGTCAGTCATGTTCTCAGCAATTAAATCACCAATACGCGGCCTGCGCCCGGAAGTACCGCCTACAATCATGCTCCACCCGTTCTTCTTTCCAAATAATCCGATGTCACGCAAATAACCCTCACAGCAATTGTTGGGACAACCTGAAACACCGACTTTGGTCTTTCCCGGCAGCTCCATGTCAACCAATTGATTGTGCAGGCGCGTACCAAGGCCGAGTGAATTCAATATACCAAACCTGCAAACCGCATTGCCGGGGCAGGCTTTTACATAGTGAACGCCGGCACCCACCGCCAGGGCCGGTTCAACCCCAAGCTCAGCCCAAACGTCCTCAACAACCTCAGGCTTTAAGCCGACCAGGGCCAAACGTTGGGCTGAGGTCAATTTTATGATCGGTATGTTATATTTCCTTGCTACATGCGCAACCTTCTCCAAAAATTCCGGGGTAACGATACCCAGTGGTGAACTTGGCACTATGCCGTAAGTTTGTTTATCTCTTTGAATAAAAGCGCCGCGTGGTAATATTTGTTCTGCAATAAAGCATCCCTCCCATTTTTATATGTTAGAATAATTTTACCATTAACCTCGTTTATTTGAAACCATATTAAGATGTAATATTTAAAACAGCATTATTTATCCAAATTAAATAGCCCCGACCAGCATATGCTCCAAATGCAATTTTGGCAATACATTTCGCGAATAGGTTTAATTCAAATTTATTAATATCTTTTTTTAGTGATGCTTTTTCACATTGGTTACGAGATGTAAAAAAACAAACAAAATGCCATGGTGATTTTGCATAGTTAATTGCCTGCAAAATCCTGCTTTTATTAATTGGCACCTTATTGCCCAGTATGTAATATACCTCCTGTCCGAATACAAAGGTGTTCGGATCCTCAATTATATGCATCATACAAGGGGCATCAGCATACGCTGCAGCATCCTCTAAAATACAAATATTATTCTTTTCTTTTTCCAGATGTGATTGAATTATGTGGGCAAGAAGCAGGTCCTCTTCACCCGTTGGTGGTGTATTTGGCGGCATATTTCTATTGTAATCAAGAATATTGACGCTATTATCCAAGTTTACAGGGAGAAGGGCTGTTATTTTACCACAATTTAAATTGCAATTTTTTAAAGCACAATGAGATAATGTTTTGCCGCTATTGAGAGAATGCTTAATGTAGCCAATAGCATCTCGTGTCAATGGCAATTCCTTGAAATTATTCATTTTTGCAAACCTTTTTCAATATATTATTTAAAAAACAAATTCGCCGCCGCATAACGTAAGCCTGCAGGTCACTGATCCAAAAAGCATACTTTCCTAAGCAAAAAATAAAACCCCTTCTGTTGCTAATTATGATTCAGTGCCTAGAATAGGGGTTATTGAAAGATAAACCTTCACCTTTTTGTTTATGATTAGATTACTTTTTTCATTAATTCACAGGCTTCAACAGGTTCGCCCCGGACAACCCGTCTGGGGTTGCTGAGCAACAGACGGCGACCCTTTTCTTCACCGAGCAGGTTCATTACCTCTCTAACCGCCGGTTTAAACTGTAAGAGCTGGCCGCTGCGGTTATGCGCATCGGAAGCCACAAATTGAACATAACCTTTTTCTAAAAATAATCTGGCTGCGGCAGAAATATTAGAGGAAAAATAGCCGGTTAAACTGCCGGAAGTTAACTGCGCCAGCGCACCACCCACCAGCAGTTCGTAAAGGCGGTTGGGGTTTTCAATAAAAACTGAATTTCTTTCGGGGTGGGCAATAACCGGTGTCACGCCCTGTTGCAGCAGTTCAGAAAACAGTTCCACCGTATAGTCGGGTACGGACACGTCCGAAAATTCTATCAGCAGATGTCGCCCCTTATTGTTTATAGTTAGGAGTTCTCCCCTGGCAAGCTGCCGGGGCAGTTCCGGATCTATTCTGTATTCGGCGCCGGGCATGAGAAACAGGTCTATACCTTTTTCCCTAAGCACACCCTGCAATCCCGCCATTTTATCCAGAATTTCACCCCTGGTGGGATATGTCCTGGACTTCACATGCGGCGTTGCCACCATTTGCTTGATCCCATCCCTGGTAGCAACGCCGGCTATAGCAATGGCTTCCTCTATAGTTGGGGCCCCGTCATCCAGACCGGGCAGGATATGGCTGTGAATATCGATCATACAAAAGCACCTCCATTTGACCTATTATATATTTTTTAAAATTAAACAACAACCGGCGTTTTGCTGCCTGCTGTTGGGTGTTTAAGAAATAATATTTATATATTACCGTTATCTGATGGTTTTGAGCCATAAATCATGGTTATTTATTAATGGCCGCAAAAAGAGAATCGAATAAGCATATTTATATTTAATAATTATTAATCCAATCAGTTACTCATATTATATTATCCCCCATGGGAATGGTAATATGAAGATGAAAAAGGAACGATAGTGTCTGATGATGATATTTAAGGATGGGAGTGGTTCTTAATTGAAAAAAGCTGTTATAGATGTTCATGTTCACCTTTCAGAATACGAGACGTTTGGCAAGGATGCCTTTGACTTTTTTTCCAGTGCTTTCCCCTCAAAAGAAGAATATGTTGCCTTCTGCAGGAAACACAGTGATCCTCAGGCCTTTTTACAGTTGATGGACTACAATGGGGTAGATTATTCCGTAATATTAGCAGAAATCTCTCCTTTGTCAACAGGTATTTGTACCAACGAGGCTGTAGAAGAATTTTGCCGGGTCAGCCCAAGATTAATTCCGTTTTGCACGATAAACCCATATTTACACCCTAAAATGGGCAAGATGTTGGAAGATTTCATATTAAACCGTGGCTTTAAGGGGCTCAAACTCGTCCCCTCCTACAATTATTACTATCCCAATGATAGTTTCATGTACCCATTATATGCTGTTGCAGAAAGACTGGGCATACCGGTGCTTTTTCATACGGGTTCCTCAATTTATTACGGTACCCGGTTAAAATATGCGAATCCCATCTTTTTTGACGATGTGGCAGTGGATTTCCCGGATATGAAAATCATCATGGCGCACGGCGGGCGTGGTCCATGGTATAACGAAGCAATGACCATGGTTCGCCTGCATAAGAATATTTATATAGATGTTTCCGGGTTACCGCCTAAAAAGCTCCTGGAATACTTTCCTGATATGGGACGATTTGCCCACAAATTCATGTTTGGTACAGACTGGCCCAGTGTGGATGTAAAAAAGAATATTGAAACAATTTCGAACCTGAATATTTCTGCAGAGGCAATTTCGGGAATTCTTGGGGAGAACGCCAGGCAGCTTTTAGGAATACAATAATGCGGTCTACGCTTTTTGCGGAAATATCGGCTCCAATAATTCATGTCCAGCAAAGGGTTTTGCGGGGAATCACCTATTTGAACAAAGAGCGTCCCGCCTTGTTAAACTATTTTAGAGCCAACCACTCTAAGGCGGATTTTAATAATATGTCCTTGCAGGTCTGCAGGCGATCGTCAAAAAAATACTTTCAGTTACCCCACGCTGAGGCTAAAGAAAAAATCCTGTTGCGGCATATTTTATGACCCACATGGATCTATGCATTGTCGTTTATGCCCATGGTCAATTGTGCCCCCGACCCTGTCCTTTGTTAATTATCCCGGGCCACAGATTTCGCCGGTCGAATGTCTGCAGCGAGGTAAGGAAGCGCGCCTTAAAATTTGGAAATTGTTTCTCCAGGTCAGCTACAAGTTTTTTAGCTACTTCCCTGTGGGTTAAGCCGTTAACAGGACAGGAATTTGACGTTACTGGCAAACCCTCTTGCTCAACAAAGGAGATGATTTCTTCAGAGGGGTGGTAAACAAGTGGCCGGATCATTGTCAGCCCGGTACGATCAAGAAAGGTCGCCGGTGAAAATACGCGCATTTGCCCGGTGTAAATCAGGCTCATAAAAAATGTTTCGATCACGTCGTCAAGGTGATGTCCCAGGGCGACCTTATTGCACCCCAGTTCCAGAACCTTGTCGTGCAGGGCGCCCCGGCGCAGGTGTGAGCAAATGGCGCAAGGGTTGCCCCCCCCTCTTTCCTCAAAGACAATTCTAGCGATTTCAGTTTCAACCACATAGAAAGGCACCTTTATAGAGTGGCAGAAATCTTCAAGCACCTGCATGTCTACTGTCCAGCCGGTTTGGACGAACACCGCCGCAACCAGTTCAAATTTAACCGGCAACGTCCGTCTAAGCAGGTCAAGCGAATATAATACGGCAGTGCTGTCCTTGCCTCCCGAGAAGGCTACTGTTACCCGATCACCGTCCCGGAGCATGTTAAAATCGTAGATGGCCCGTTTAACCCTTGCCAAAAACCATTTACGGTAATTTTTTACCAAGGTATCCAACTCCTATATACATCTGCGATTCAGGGGTTTCATAAAAACCCTGTCAGGATATATAATAATGATATTTTGTCGCCAAAACAAGTTCGGGCAAAATCCTTGATTACAACAGCCACATCATAAAAAAATAAATTCATATACATTAAAAAAGCCCCGGGCGTATAAACCCCAGGACTTTTCAATGGTTAAATATTCTCAGATTAATTTGCTAAGCGGCAGGCGCCCAGATACCTTTCACTATAATAATCCTGGGACAGCGATGTGATGATCACTCCACCAGCAGCTGAACTACTGTGCACAAAACAGTTGTCCCCTATGTATATGCCGACATGGGAAGGCCCATCTAAATATGTGGTAAAAAATACCATGTCACCGGGGGCCAACTGACTTACCCTGACGCCGCAATAAAATTGCTCATCAGCCGCATGTGGAAGTTGGATGCCGAAATTGTTGTATATGTAGCAGGTAAATCCCGAACAATCAAAACCTCCAGGTGAGCTGCCGGCCCAAACATAGGGGGTACCAAGAAACTGCCTGGCGAATGAGGCGATTGCTTCACCCTTGCGATCAATGGATGTGCCACGGTTGGCGGTAACCGGTGAATTTTGCATCATTTGTAGTGTCTGGGGCCCTGCAATGCCATCAGCTGTAAGTCCATTCGTGGCCTGAAAGTCAATCACGGCCAGAAGGGTGCCCGAACCAAAAACCCCATCCAGGCTATCGGCATAATAACCAAGTGATTTGAGTTTTTTCTGCAGGTTTAGTATGTTGTCGCCTGTCATGCCCTTTTTTAAAACATTGGGTTGTGAGCTGTTTGTTTGTACTGCCGCCGCCTTTGCAGCCAATTCATTATTCATTGCAGCTAATGTCGCGGGACCGGCTATGCCGTCGCAGGCAAGGCCGTGTTTTCCCTGCAAATCAATTACTGCAGACATTGTCAAGGAACCAAAAATCCCATCAGAATTGTTTGCTGCCAGATACCCAAGCGAATATAGTCCCGCTTGCAGCGCCGCTACGTCCCCCCCTGATGTCCCCATTTTCAGAACACGCCCTTCAGCGTTAACGTCAGACACCTGGAACACAAGCAAAACCATAAAAATGAGGGCAGCCGGCACTAGATGTTTAAGCCTCAATACATCCCTCCTTATTTCATTCTAATTTACCATAATTATGCAGAAAAAACCACTATATTTTTATTTTCGACAAAGGTCCAAACTTTACCTGCTTTTTCATAATTTTATTCAAAAAAAAATGCCCCATCTTTTCCGTGGGGCTATCTTTACGGCACTGATACAACCAGTTGCGATTATTTATTATGTTTAGCTTCCTCTTTGGCCAAAGCGGCTTTTAATAGTTCCCCTACATTACTGCCAATAGACCCTTGCTGGCTGTAACGGGCAATCATCTGCTGATTCACCCTGCTGCTCCCTTTGTTGCTCCGGTAGCCGAAGCCATCCTCTTTCTCCGGTTGCCTGTACCCGCAGGATCTGTCCTGGCAAGAAAGCATTTTCCCTTTTTTCCCGTTAACCAGCAGCATGTGCTTGCCACAGACAGGGCATTTTGTTTTGGTCAGGTTGTCGGCCCTGTAAACCGCTGTGTTGGCGATAACGCTTTTAACTAGTTCCACTGCGTTATTGCGGATATCAGACATAAATTCCCTTTTATTACCCTTTCCCCTGGCGATGTCGGACAACCTCTGTTCCCATTGAGCTGTCAATTCCGGGGTTTTTAGGGCCGGGGCAACCAGGCCGATTAACTGTTTTCCCTTCGAGGTGGGGACAAGCTCTTTACCATGGCGCTCGATGTAACTGGTACCGAGCAGTTTTTCAATGATTTCGGCCCGGGTGGCCGGTGTTCCCAGGCCGCTAGCCTTCATGGACTGGCGCAGTTCCTCATCTTCAATAAACCTGCCCGGGCTTTCCATGGCTGTAAGCAGGGTAGCTTCCGTGTAACGTGATGGCGGCCTGGTTTTTGACTTGCTGATTTTACAGTTTTTAACCGGTTTAATGTCACCCTTTTTTTGCTGGGTTAGGGTCTGCTCAGGCAGCGCTTCTTCCCCTGCCCCATCCTTTTCCGTGGCAATGGAGGTTACCAGCCGCCAGCCTTTATCCTTTACCACCTTGCCTCGGGAATAAAAATGTTCACCACCCACTACAGTGATGATAGTTGTCTGATCGTAACAGTAATGCGGGTATAAGACAGCGATGAACCGCCTGGCGATCAAATCATACAGTTTTCTTTCCTCGTCGATCAATGAAGATAAAAGAAGGGGCTGCTCCGTGGGAATGATCGCATGGTGATCTGTGACCTTATTGTTATCAACAAAACGTTTCGTCGGGTTTAGAGGTTTCTGCAAAAGGGACTTCACCAGTGCCGCGTACGGCGCTACTGAGATGCTTTTCAGCCTGGCCGTGAGGGTGGGCACAATGTCAGTGGTGATATAACGGGAATCTGTTCGCGGGTAGGTGACCAGTTTATGCCGCTCATACAGGTCCTGTAGTACGGACAGGGTTTTTTGGGCAGAAAACCCATACCGTTTGTTGGCGTCCCTCTGCAGTTCAGTCAGGTCGTAAGCCAGGGGCGCCCCCTCGCTCTTGCTCGTGGTGTGGACTTCCATAACCATCCCCTGGCGCCCGTCGATTTTAGCGGCTATTTCTTCTGCCTGAATGCGGCTGAAAATGCGGCCGCTGCCATTCTTGTTCCTCCAATCACCGTAGTAGTCCCCAAAGTCAGCCCTGATTGTCCAGTAATCAACTGGGACAAAATGGTCTATTTCAGCTTCCCTGTTTACAATCATGGCCAGGGTTGGTGTCTGTACCCGGCCGGCGTTTAACTGGGCATTGAACCTGCAGGTTAAGGCCCGGGTAACGTTGAGGCCGATTAGCCAGTCAGCTTCCGCCCGGCATACGGCTGCGTCATACAAGTTGTTATAGGAAACGCCTGCCTTAAGGTTGGCAAACCCTTCTCTTATGGCATCGTCTGTCTGTGAGGAGATCCAAAGGCGTCTAAATGGTTTTTTCCAGTTGGCCAGGGCCATGATCCAGCGAGCCACTAACTCACCTTCCCGCCCTGCGTCAGTGGCAATAACAAGCTCGTTGATATCGTCCCGCTTCATTAAATTCCTGACGACCTGGAACTGGTGTGAAGTCTGTCTGATAACCTTTAACTTCATATTTTGAGGTAACATCGGTAAATCCTCCAGGCGCCACTCCTTGTATTTTTTATCGTAATCGTCGGGTTCAGCAAGTGTGACCAGGTGACCCAAGGACCATGTCACAACAAACTTGGGCCCTTCCATATAACCCTTGTTTTTTATCCCGCACTTTAAAACCCTGGATATTTCCCTGCCCACACTGGGCTTTTCCGCCAGAACAAGAGCTTTCATATAAACCCCCAATTTTTACTAGGTAATAATGCTGTTCCATAAACCCCTATAGACGGGCCAACACACTGCGGAAAGGATCAAATTCCAGACATTTCAACGGCTGCCTGGCAATATGAAAAAGACATTTATTACATGAGGTGCATTTGGCCCGCCTTTTGTCGGGGCTGTTTAATAACCGGTTAGGCAGGTCCGGCTCACAGATTAAAGGGCGGCAGAGGCCAATTAAATTGATCCCGTTTTTCAATAGCTCCTCCATTGCCGGCAGTGAACGGATGCCGCCTGTAATCGCCAGGGATGTTTTTGTTCCGGCAACGGCCTTCTTCATGGGGTCAATAGCGTGGTAAAAATATGCTTCATGCTCCCCTGCCTCCTCACCCAGCCTGGCACGCAACTTTGCCTGTTTTTCCATACCGCCTGTCAATTCAATTAAATCCACACCCAATTTTGCCAGCGTTTCAGCCACCCTGGCGTATTGTTCAATCCCATTTCCGCCGTCTATATAATCAGCGCTGTTCATCTTCCATAACACCGGGAAACCGTCACCGACCTGATCACGTATGGCGGAGTATGTCTCCAGGGTGAAACGCATCCTGTTTTCCAAGCAGCCGCCCCACCCGTCGTCGCGGTTGTTTGTCACCGGGCAAAGGAACTGGTTTAGAAGATAGCCGTGCCCGGCGTGCACCGCCACCGCATCAAAACCGGCTTCTTTTACCCTGCGCGCTGCCAGGCCGAAGGCTTTTACTGTTGCCGTTATCTCCTCCGGCTTGACATATTTAAGGCTGAATCCCTTGCTGGAGATACCGTGGGAAAGGCCGTAGCCGGCGGCGCCCCGGTGAAAAAGCTGCACCGCACACTTGCAGCCACTCCCATATTTATGCACTATATCAGCCATTTTTTTTAGACCGGGTAGAAATCCGTCATCAAAAACGCATATTTGCTGCGTAAAGCCTTTTCCCGCAGGTTCAACTGCGGCAGCCCCGGTTACTAGCATTCCTGCTCCCCCAACCGCCAGGTGATAGTAGAGCTCCAGAAGATCATCCGTGACGAAACCGTTGGTATCTGCCTTGCTCTCAACAGTGGCCGAACGCAGGATCCTGTTTTTTACCTCCACATTTTTAATCCTAAAAGGATTGTTCAGTAAAAACATATTTCCACCTCTGGTAGTAATTTTTGATTAGTTCCGGTTGTCAGGCCTTTTAAAGTCCAGTATTTTGCCCATTCTCGCCGTAGACTCAAAGCTTTCAGGCGAAATATGCTCTATTTCCGGAAAATATTTCTTAATCTGTTTTAAAATCGAGCGTGTCACCGCAAGGGTCCCCTTGTCTGCGTTTTCACCGGCCAGATTCAAGGCCAGGCCAAAAAGCAGCATCTCATCATGTGAAAGGTTGAGTTCATAGCCGCTGGTGGGCAGTTCATTTATTTTTGCCAGCGCCATCAGGCAAACACCCGAAAACATAGCATATGAATCGATACTTTCAGGCGACACATTTTCGTAGTTCATTTTATAGGCTGAAATAACAGCGTTAAGCAGTACCCTGGCCTGATCCTGTTCTACTGTCAGTTTGAACAGGGGAGAAAAGACAAAGCTGTCCAGTCCTGTCCTGAGAATCAATTCCCCCCTGTTTCCGAGCAGACAGATTAAACGACTGTTCTGGATTTCGATTTCGATCGATTCGTTAATAAAAAGGCCGGTAGCGAAGTTGTTTCTTAAAAAACCTGAAAACTCTTGATCACTTTCTTCGTTCTGGATATATTTCTGTTTAAAATACTTGCCCGTGTCACCGGGATCATACTCCACCTCAATGTCTTCCAGGTATACGATACTGGACTCGACCAGCTGATCCTCAAAATAGTGCTCCAGCAAAATGTATTCCTCCATGTATTCCTCAATCATTTCCATTATTTCGTCGATATCAAACACAATATGATTGCTTACCAATGTGTAATCCAAAGAGAAGCCCCTTTCTGTCAAAGACCTTTGTTCCCGCAGATTCAGTACTAAACTATCATAAACCCTCCCCAATATCCATATTTTTTAATTATATAAAAAGATTAATTTTTATAGCAGTGGGAAGTTTAAGATCCGGAGGGATGATTAATGACAGTAGGTACAGACACCAGTAAACCACAAAAAAACTACTGGCTGGTAGTGGCGGCATTATCCGGGGTACCGTTTATTATGGTTTTGGGCAATTCCATGTTGATACCGGTTCTGCCCGATATTAAAAATGCGCTCAATTTATCCTCAATACAGGTGAGTTTAATAATTACACTATTCTCCCTGCCAGCCGGTATAATTATACCGGTAACTGGTTTTCTTTCAGATCGTTACAGCAGAAAAGCAGTGATCATTCCAGCATTAATTGTTTACGGGGCGGGCGGTCTTATTGCCGCACTGGCGGCTATATTTTTCAAACAGAACGCATATGCGTTAATCCTCACCGGCAGGGTTATACAAGGAATCGGCGCCGCCGGTACCGCACCGATAGCCATGGCCCTTTGCGGTGATCTTTTTAAAGGCCAGGAGCGCAGCCGTTCACTGGGATCCATAGAAGCGTCTAACGGGTTGGGCAAGGTGATCAGCCCCATACTGGGAGCGGCTATCGGCCTTTTGGCCTGGTACGCAGCTTTTGTATTTTTCCCGTTGATAGCAATACCGGTGATTGCAGGTATGTGGCTTCTGGTCAAAGAACCTGATGGGCGTGCCAAACAGAAACTGCAACAATATTTAGGGTCTTTTGCACAGGTGTTTAATAAGCAAAAAGGACTGTTGCTGTCGTCTTACCTGGCGGGCGCCATAGTGTTGCTGGTACTCTTCGGCCTATTATTCTATCTGTCTGAATTCCTGGAACAACAGTTCGGTTTGGACGGCATCCCCAAGGGGTTGGTACTGGCTATCCCGGTGTTATTCATGAGCGCGACTTCTTTTATCACCGGGTTTATCATTAAGAAAAATAAACCGTTGATGAAAATACTGGTGATAACCGGCCTGGGCGTTATGACCGGATCACTGATTATTCTGCCCCTGGCGAAAAATGTTGTCTTTTATTTCGCAGCCATTTCCGTAATCGGGATTGGCACGGGCCTGGTGCTGCCCTGTTTGAACACACTAATAACAAGCGCCGCCTCAATTAAAGAGCGCGGGCTGATTACCTCACTATACGGCAGTGTAAGATTTTTCGGTGTGGCCGCTGGTCCCCCACTCTATGGTTTTCTAATGGCGAAAGGAATCGGACTGATGTTCTGGAGTTCGGCAGGCCTGGCCCTGGCCAGCGGGCTGGTCTTTTTTATATTCGGCAAGGCCGGGGATTCCCAATTTGAAAGAAACCCGGCATCATTTATTTTCAAACCGGTACCGGCAGGCAAACCAGGCCGGTAAAAGACCGTAACCGGGGCAGCGGCAGCTCTCAATTTCCTGTTGCCCCGCTGCCTGCTTCTGTATTATATGCTTTGAAGGTATCAATGCCTATTGTACCTGTTTGTTCATCCCAGATTACATTGATATCAAGAACTTTGGCAATATCCCGGAGCTTAAAGTAGTTGTACCCGCCTATGTTGTATGCAGCAGCCTTAATCTCCCGGCCGTCCAGATATATTTTTGAGCCGGTTTTCACCGCCGTCTTCAGACTTGACGTCACTGATATTGAAAGTTCTCCCCCAACGGGCGTGTACGACTTATTTGTCGTAAGGCGGGTGACATTTTCCGCCCCGTCCCAGCCTACTTCAAACTGTTTTGCCGTGCCGTTTATCGCCATGGCGATATCCCGGAGTTTAAAGTAGTTGCTGTCATTGATGGAATAAGCCTCAAGATTCATTGCGCTCCCGTTAATTAAGGCCTTGGCCATGGTATACTTCACCGTGATGGAGGGCATTTTGACCTTATTCATCACTTCCTTCGGGAAAGGGGATGAATAGATACTGCCCAGGTTTATTCCTTCACCCCATGCCCATAAGCTGCCGCCGGCTTTGACGGCGTAATTGGTGTGCTGCTTTGAGGAGATATAAACGACATCCTCTAATATTTTCTCCGGCGTGTAATTATATCCTTTGTTTCCACCGAAATCGCCAACACCCTGACCCCATGACCAAAGGCTGCCGTCCTTTTTCACGGCATGGCTGTGACAGGTGCCTGCAGCGGCCGCCACTACATCCTCCATGATCTTTACAGGCACAGCGCTGTCTTTATTCGTACCGTCGCCCAACCCTCCTCCGTAGTTGCTACCCCATGCCCAGAGCGAACCATCTTTTTTTACCGCCAGAGTATGAAAAGTACCCGCCGCGGCTGTTACTACACCGTCCATAACTTTTACGGGCACAGTATGTGCTGTTGTTGTTCCATCACCAATTTCACCGGAAGCATTGTCTCCCCACATGAAGAGGCTTCCGTCCGCTTTTAATGCCAGTACGTTTGACCCTCCCGCTGAAACAAGTCCAATATTATCCATTATTTTGACGGGTATGGGCTGCGACATCGTACCGTCGCCGATCAGATACTCCCCGCTTTTCTCATCGCCCCCGAAGGCCCAAAGCGTTCCGTCATTCTTAATAATATAGGAGTTCACACCGTTTGCAGCGACCGAAGCCACACCATCCATGATCCTGACTGGAGTATCGCTGTAATATTCCTTGACGGAGCCGGCTGTATAATATTTTTCCCCGTCCTGGCTTACCCCGAGCTGCCCATATGCATTACTGCCCCATCCGAAAAGACTCCCGTCGGATTTCACAGCCAGGCTGTGCATTGACCCGGCTGCCACGGATACTGCATCATCCATGATTTTAACAGGTGCGGCAAGGTAGTCACGGGTAACGTTGCCGAGCTGATACTGATCGTTGTATCCCCAACCCCAAAGTGTACTATCGCTCATTATCGCCAGGCTATGACCGGATCCCCCGGTTGAAATGGGGATATTTATTGCGGAAACCGCCGCTTGTACTTTTAAAGGCGCCAGCGTGACAACCATTGCCGCCGATAAAACCATGATAATGGTTTTAATTTTCATCTTCTTCATCTCCTTCCTATGGTTGATTTACTGTGATATCTATCGATGTTGTATAGGTTTCCCCGCCCGAAACCGTAATTACAATGTCCGCCTTGAAATCCTCGTATAAAACGCCTTTTAAGGTCCCTGCCGGCGGAGAAACGGTAAGCGTATTACCTGAGAGCGAAACCCAGTCCGGCGCGTTCTGAAGCGATAAGGTGTATGATGATCCCGCACCGGTTACTAAAAGTTCTATGTTTTTCGTTTCCTTCTCATCGACGAAGGTCGACGTCGGCTCCACATCGATCACATAGACAGTGACATCTTTTGTCGCCGTACCTGCGGAGTTCGTTGCCGTCAGCGTCAGAGTGAACGGTGAATCGTTGTAATCCAAGTCTGGCGCGATCGACAGGTTCACCCCATCGAAACTGAAGTATTCGGGACTTGACGAAATGTTGGTTATTCCGTACGCGGTTGGGGAGCCGGTCACTGTGTACCTATAATCATCATCCGTGTATATGAATGAAAGCAAGATAGCATCCAGCCCGCTAATTGTCGGCGCGGTTTCCACCGGGCTTACATTTACGGTGACGGTTTTAGTCGCTGTGCCGGCCGAATTGGTTGCGGTAAGCGTAACTCTATACGTACCTTCACCAAGGCCTCCCGGAATGGTCAGTGTTTTCCCGGCAAAGGCCGCTTTGGCTGTATTGGGCTCTGTCTGGCTGATGCCGTATGTTGGCGCCGGGTAGCCGCCGAAGGTATACGCCTGATCAATGCTGGCGTAGCCTTCTGAAAGGTTAATGGTATCTGGTCCAGTAATAGTCGGTGCGGTATATGCCGGGCTTACATTTACAGTGACTGTTTTGCTCGCTGTGCCGGCCGAATTGGTTGCGGTAAGCGTGACTTCATACGTACCTTCACCAAGGCCTTCCGGAATAGTCAGCGTATTCCCGGCAAAGGCCGCGTTGGCTGTATTGGGTTCTGTCTGGCTGATGCCGTATGTTGGCGCCGGGTAGCCGCCGAAGATATACGCTTGATCAAAACTGGTGTAGCCTTCTGAAAGGTTAATGGTATCTGGTCCAGTAATAGTCGGCGCGGTATATGCCGGGCTTACATTTACGGTGACTGTTTTGCTCGCTGTGCCGGCCGAATTGGTTGCGGTAAGCGTGACTTCATACGTACCTTCACCAAGGCCTTCCGGAATAGTCAGCGTATTCCCGGCAAAGGCCGCGTTGGCTGTATTGGGTTCTGTCTGGCTGATGCCGTATGTTGGCGCCGGGTAGCCGCCGAAGATATACGCTTGATCAAAACTGGTGTAGCCTTCTGAAAGGTTAATGGTATCTGGTCCAGTAATAGTCGGCGCGGTATATGCCGGGCTTACATTTACGGTGACTGTTTTGCTCGCTGTGCCGGCCGAATTGGTTGCGGTAAGCGTGACTTCATACGTACCTTCACCAAGGCCTTCCGGAATAGTCAGCGTATTCCCGGCAAAGGCCGCGTTGGCTGTATTGGGTTCTGTCTGGCTGATGCCGTATGTTGGCGCCGGGTAGCCGCCGAAGGTATACGCCT